>JALWLB010000033.1 GCA_027081145.1 Campylobacterales bacterium | reverse complement strand
TTCATGTCTGTTCACTTGGTGAAGCTAAATCCATTAAAATGCTACATGATAAGATCGACGGGGTTAAAAATATTTCAGTTGTTACCAATACCGGATATGATGAAGCTTGTAAATATGCAAATAGTGTTAGATTTCTGCCATATGAGCTGTTTTTACCTTTTTGGATAACAAAACAGAAGGTTTTAGTTGTTTTTGAAGCAGAGCTTTGGTATATGCTGTTTTATATAGCTAAAAAAAGAGGAATAAAAACTATTTTGATAAATGCACGAATTTCTGATAATTCGTATAAAAGTTATTTGAGATTTAAATGGCTTTATAAAAAGATATTTGCAAATATTGATAAAGTTTTTGCTCAAAGCCAAAAAGATAAAATTAGATTAATTGAACTTGGAGCAAAGAGTGTACAAGTTGTTGGAAATATCAAATCGGCTACTAATGTTAAAATAACAAAAAATTTTATCAAACCAAAAGAGTTTTTGATTACTCTAGCGAGTACTCATCAAGAAGAGGAGAGGTTGATTTTAGAGAATTTCAAAATTACAACAGATATGAAAATTGTAGTAGTTCCAAGACATCCTGAAAGATTTGATGAGGTTGATAAATATTTAAAAGATTTTTGTAAAAAGATGGATTTGAGTTATCATAGATTTAGCCAAAAGAGTGATTTTTCTAGCAATGTTATTTTGGTAGATAAAATGGGAGAGATGATAAATATATATGCTATTAGTGATTTGGTAGTGCTTGGAGGATCATTTGTGAAAAATACTGGAGGTCATAATCCGCTTGAAGTTGCACATTTTGGTTGTAAGCTTATAAGTGGTAGAGAGATTTTTAATCAAGAATCACTATTTGAGTTAATTGATAATTATAATTTAGCTACTATTGATGAGTTACAAAATTTAATAAAAAATAGAGATAATTTAAAACCAACATCTATAAAATACCGGGCAAATATTGAGCCAATTTTGAAAGAGTTAGAATGATACAAGAAAAAGCTTATAAGCTATTGGCACTGCAAGAGGGTATCTCAAATCGATCAGCAAAAGATTTGATAGATAGAGGTGTTGTATATGCAAAAGGTAAAAAAGTTTTGGTTGCAAGGGCACTCATAAAAGCCGATACAAAATTTAAAATACAAAGTATTTCAAAAACAGATGTAATATTTGAAGATGAGAATATCGTAGCTATTAATAAACCAGCATTTGTTACGAGTGAACAGATTGCCAAAAAGAAAAATTTAGCATTAATTCATAGGCTTGATAAAGAGACGAGTGGAGTTTTACTTTTGGCAAAAAATGAAGATTTTAGATTACAGGCTATTGAAGCTTTTAAATCTTTTAGTGTTGATAAGGAGTATATAGCTTGGGTTAATGGTAAAATTATAGCAGAGCCATTTAGTATCGAAAAACCCCTAATATCTATCAAAAAAGGTAATTTTACATATACCAAAGTTTCAAAAAATGGAAAAGAAGCGATAAGTTATATAGAGCCAATACTCATAGAGGGTAAAAAATCAAAGATAAAAGTTAATATAAAAACAGGTAGAACTCATCAAATAAGAGCTCATCTAAAGAGTGAAGGGTGCCCAATTATAGGTGATAGTGTATATGGAGGAAAAACATACTCAAGACTGCTTTTACATGCTTTTAAAATCTCTTTGCTCGGTTACTCTTTTGAAGCTAGTGAGCCAAAAGAGTTTATTGATGTGACAAACTCTTAGTATATAGTGTATTTAAGATGTGTTTTCATTCTATTTTAACAGGATATTGTTAAATACAGTCAATAAACCTTATCATGAGTGCCGATGTTGATGAGTATAATTTGTTTATCTTTTATAACAAACTCTATGATGATTCTATATTGCATCGAAATAGATATGGAGTAATACTCTGCCAATAAACCTTTTAGTTTATGAAGTCTAAGTGATGGATGAAAAGGATCAAGCTCCATTAGTTTAATCGTTTTTTCATATCGATCAAGCAGACTAGGATGTTTTTTGAAAAACTTTATGGTTTTTTTTGTATAAGAAAGAGGCTCAATGATCTTGTAAGGCATCTTTGAGCTCTTTTATATGTTCCTTTGCACTTACACTTTTAAAGTTACCATTTTTGATATCTTTCATAGCTTCTATATAGGCTATATCAAGTTCATAAGATTTTAACTTTTCATAATTTTCAGTACTCATGACAACAAACTTTGATTCACCTCTAACACTTATAAAAGCTTCATCTGCATTTTCAAGAGCTTCTTTGAGTATCTTTATCCCTTTGGTTCTAAGATCATTGGCTACGATAGTCATCATTTTCCTTTCGTATGGTTTATCATATGATTGATTGTATTATTGTATCGAAATGGGGGTTGGGTTGTCAAATATCTTTGAAAAAACAATTTCAAGCACGATAAGAATACTTAGCTTTTTTAAATGCTTCATCGATGCTCATAATATCTCCTCTTTCTATACTATCTGTACTAATTTTTGTAACATCTGATTAAGTACTTTGTTGATAGGAGACTGTGAGCCAAAAGAGTTTATCGATGTGATAAACTCTCAGTAGATGGATAGAGAATTATTTAAAACTTTCAAATGGGTTATCGATAATAACCTTTCTACTTGCTACATATGGTATGAGTGCGGCATGTCTGGCTCTTTTAATAGCAAGTTCAACCATAACTTGATGCTTTTTGCAATTTCCCGTTAATCTTCTTGGCATAATCTTATATCTCTCAGATAGAGAAAATTTGAGTAGTGATAACTCTTTATAATCTAAAAAATCAACTTTTCTCTCACAGTATCTACAATATTTTTTTGAATATTTTCTTTTTTCATTCATGTTTTTTATCCTTATTTCTATTTTCTAAAATGGTATTTCATCATCATCTATATCAATTTCTGGAATTGAATTTTTTTGCTGATGGATTTGTTGTTGGGTTTGAGCAGCAGTGGTTGGATTTGTTTGATTGTAAGATTGCTCTTGATTAGGGTTGATATAGGAGCTTGAATCATTTCTTGAATCTAACATCTGCATATTATCAACAGTTATTGAGTGTTTGTTTCTTTTATTGCCATTTTGATCACTCCAACTATCAAGTTTTAATCTTCCTTCAATCAAAACCTTTGAGCCTTTTTTTAGATATTGATTTGCAACTTCAGCAGTTCGTCCAAAGAAAGTGATATCTATAAAACAGACCTCCTCTTTTTGTTCACCACTACTTGATTTAAACTTTCTATTTGTGGCGATTCCACTACTACCTACTGCCGTTCCGCTTGGAAGATATCTAAGTTCTATATCTCTTGTTAAGTTTCCAAGCATTATGACTTTATTGAACATATTATGCCTTTATTCACCCTCTTTGGTTTGTGTTAGGGACTCTTGTTGATCCTCTTTTTTATCTTTTGGAGTTGATAGTTTACTCCAATACTCAATCTCTTTTTTATTTTTGTATTTAATATTTAAAAATCTTAAAATCTCTTCAGTTAGTCGAAGATTTCTTAAAATTTCATTTATAATTGATGGATCTGCTTTATAATATATTATAAAATAATAGCCTCTTTCGCATTTATCAATTTCATAGGCCAACTTTCTAACGCCCATTTCATTAACAGATGCTATTTCGGCACCATTTTTTTCCATAACGCCTTTTATGAAGTCAAATTTTGCTTTCAACTCCTCTTCTGTTAGTGTAGGTCTTAACACAAACAGTAATTCATAATGTCTCATATATTTTCCTTATGGTTTTTTAGCTCTTTAAAAGAGCAAGGTAGTGTTCATTTAAGAACAGGTTGCGATTTTACTATAAAAATGTTTGTAGTTTTATTAAAGTAGAATGAAGAAATGAGCTTTTTTCAAGGTTTTGAGACTTTTTAAGTACATATTCAGCATATGATAAATGTTTTAGCATATCGAGATAAGTTTGTAACTTTATTTTGATACTCATTGAGGCTCTTTGTTTGACCAAAAATGGTGGCAGATTGTATCCTAATATCTCTTTTGTATCATATTTTCCATGAATTTTGATGTATATATGAAACATCAAAAGTTGTACTATATAGCTTTGCAAAGCGTTAATGATTTTTATCTCATCATGTAGAGCTGATTCTACTAAATTTTGTAGAGTTTTTTGGATATCTTTTTTGGATAAAAGTTCATTTATAAGCTCATCAATTCCAACTATACCTAAAGAATAGACATGCTCATCAATATCTTTTATCTCTATTTTTTTATTTAAAATTTTTAATTTATGAAGCTCATTTACACTAAGTGATATATCTTCATTTTGTATAAAGTAGAGATGTTGTAGTGCAAATGGATCGATATCTAATTCGATTTTTTTTGCTCTATTTTTTAAAATAGTTATAGCTTCATTAAGGTTTGGTTTGAAAAATCTTACAAAATTGGCAGAGTTTTTTTTGCTAAATGACTTTGTGATATCTTTGGCGATATTATCTTCGCCTTCAAAATAGAATAAAAAGAAGCTATTTGGTATCTTTTTACAAATCTGAATAAATGAGTCTAACTCTTTTTTGGGTATTTTTTTGCTACTTTTTATAATAAGTGTATTTATATCTCCAAAAAGAGATGGTTGAGAGATAAAATTTTTTGCACTCTCATAATTGTACTCATCATGATAAAATTTCAAAATATTCTCTTTTTCACCTATAATTTGACTAACCTTTTTTAAATAAAAACTACATAAAAAATCATCTCCATAAAACATTAGAGATTTTGGTAAAGAGTTTGTTGATATTATATGATCTAACTCTGCTTTGTACATTTTAAATACTCTCTATTCTTTTTGTTATTTTAGCTATAATTTTTGTAGTTTTGATATCACTTTGAAGTAGCTCAATTTCTACT
This sequence comes from Campylobacterales bacterium, assembly GCA_027081145.1. Taxonomy (GTDB): domain Bacteria; phylum Campylobacterota; class Campylobacteria; order Campylobacterales; family QNZT01; genus JALWLB01. The sequence goes on along the minus strand of JALWLB010000033.1, from coordinate 20,009 downwards.
TTTTCAAATAAATCTGTATCAAAATCTGTTAAAAAGACTCTCATACCTACAATTTTTTCATCATTGACAATTGCAATTGGATCTCTTTTTGTATCAACGATTGTCGCTTTTAATCTCTCTCCTACATGATCAAGTGCCCATCTAGCATATTTTCTATCCATAAAATCCCAAGCTACTTTTACACTTTCTCTCTCAAGTTCACTTATTTTTAGAGCGATAACATCGATATCTTTTAGCAAAAATTCACTCTGTTTCTTATCATTTTTATTGATAGCTTTTAACAATCTATGCACCATCAAATCGCTATATCTTCTAATAGGAGAGGTAAAGTGTGTGTAGTGTGTAAATCCTAATCCAAAATGTCCTCTATTTTCATGATGGTATATCGCTTTTTGCTGAGCTTGAATTATTAGTTTATCAACTTCTGCTTTGATATCTTTCTCTTTTGCTTGGAGTTGAAGATTTTGGATCTGTTTGTAGATATTAACTTCACTATTTGCATATATGCCGATAGTTTCAAGATCATTTAACATCTCATTTATACTATCAAGTGAGGGTTTATCATGTACTCTAAAAATACCTCTTTTAAATGATTTTGCGGCAGCTTTATTTGCCAAAAGCATAGCGTCTTCTATAAGTTTGTGTGATGGAGTCTCTTGTTCATAGGTTGTGGAGATTAGATTGTGATTTTTGTCTAGTTTCATTCTAACTTCCAAAGATGAAAAATCACATCCACTTTGGAGTCGTTTTTTTCTGATTTTTTGTAAAAGCTCCCATAGAGGTAGTAAAAATTTTAAGATATCTTTATCTACATGATTAGAGTTTGAAAAGTCATTTTCTAAATACTTATCTATTTGATCATATGTATATCTTTTTTTTGAACAGATGATTGCATCTATTAACTCCTCTTTTTTAACTTCAAATGTTTTTGTATCTAAATGTAGTTTATATACATATGCCAATCTATCTTCATTTGGCTTTAATGAACATAGATTTTCGCTCAAAGATCTTGGTAACATTGGTATAGCAATATGTGGAAAATAGATCGAAAATCCTCTTTTTTGTGCCTCTTTATCTATATGGCTTAGAGGGGTTACATATTCACTAACATCAGCAATGGCAACATAAAGGATATGATCTTTTGTATCAAAATAGATAGCATCATCAAAATCTTTTGCATCTGGTGGGTCTATAGTACAAAATGGCAAATGAGTTAAATCAACTCTATTTGGATACATCGATTTGTCGATACTATCTCCATAACTTTTTGCTTCATATTCGCACTCTTTTGGAAATTGGTTTGATTTGTTATAAAGAGCCAAAGATATCTTTTCATCCACTTTTGGATCATCAAGTACTCCTAAAACTTCAACAACCATTGAAGTATAATTATCAATTTTTAAAACACAATTTTTTGGTAAAGCTTTGAGAGATTTTTTTGAAGCTGCTATAGGTGTGTGAAGATCTGTTTTTATATTTTTAGCTACTATTTCGTTTTCTGTTTTTGTAATATATACAACTGAATAATCAAACTCTTTTTTAAGAATATGTATTACTTTGGCTTTTGGGCGTGAATTTTTGTTAAATACTCTTTTAGCTATGACTATATCACCTTTTGAAGCGTTATTGAGATCATAAGATTCTATCAAAATATCTTTGTTAAATTTAGTATCAAATGTTTTTAAATAACCGGTGTTATTTCTGGAGATATCTATAACTCCTACTCTATAAGCTGAGTCAAATTTAATAACACCAGATTTTTTTTTGATAACTTTTAGTTTAGTAAGAGTTTCAATGAGTGGAGCATCTTTTTTTGATAAATCTTTTTCGCAAACACCTTTTGCAATTTTATATAAAAGTTCTTTCATAAGATATACTACCATTTTTTGGTTTAAGCATACTTCTAAAAATTGGCTACATGATATCGTCGTAGAGGAGGTATTCTCAAAAGTTAAAATACTTTAGGTAGAATTTTCTTATGAGAGAGAAATTTTTGTTGGAATTTACTTCCAACAAAAAGGAGATTATTAGGTGAAAAAACCCTATTTTAGTATTGCATTTTTAGTTTTTATATTTTTTGTATCTATTTTTGGATCATCTTTGTATCAAGTGTCTGCTTATGAGTTAAATACGCACTCTATTTTATTGCCTCCATCGATTGAGCATCCTATGGGTACTGATAGATTGGGTAGAGATGTATTGGCTCGTATTATTGAAGGCTCAAAAGTTTCTATGACTATTGGTATAATGAGTGCATTGATTAGTAGTTTTGTGGGGCTTATTGTTGGTGTGAGTGCTGGTTTTTTTAGAGGTACTAGTGATAAAATTATTGTTGTTTTGATAGATCTGTTTTTGACTTTTCCTACTTTTTTTCTTCTTTTAGCACTTGTTAGTTATGTAAATGCTTCGGTTTGGGTGCTTGTTTTTGTAATTTCAGTAACAGGATGGATGGGTATGGCAAGGCTTATTAGAAGTGAAAGTTTTGCAATTACAAACAAGCCATTTATCAAGGTTTTAAAAAGATCAAATGTTAATAGACTGAAAATTATTTTAAAATACTATACTCCTATTTTAGCTCCTATATTTTTAATTAGTTTTACTTTTGGAGTTGGTGGAGCTATTTTAGCTGAGAGTGGGCTTAGTTTTTTAGGAATTGGTATCATGCCTCCTCAAATGAGTTGGGGTAGTATTTTGAGTGAAGGAAAAGGTGTTGTTGATATTGCTTGGTGGGTTAGTTTTTTTCCGGGACTTATGATATTTTTGGTTATCTATTCATTAGTAAATATCTCTGATTATCTTCAAAATGTTACAAATCAAAAAGATTCAATGATTCATGAATAATCAAATACTAAAACAGCTTTTAGATCAAGAGGTGTTAAAAAGAGATATATATGAAGAGATTAGCAGTGATAATCCAGATCCAATGATAGTAGCAAGAGAGTACAAAGATGAGTATATCTCTTTAATTTGTGCACTATTTTCATATGGAAAAGCCTCTTTAATAGTTAAGTTTTTAGATTCACTTAATTTTTCACTTCTTAATGAGAGTGAAGAGGTTATAAAAAAGGAGTTAAAAGATAAATATTATAGGTTTCAAAATTCGCAAGATGTTATAAATATTTTCTTGACTATAAAAAGAGCAAAAGAGCAATTTTCATTAGAAGATATATTTATTCATGGATATAAAAGAGAAAACTCTGTTATTGATGGATTAAATAGTTTGATTTCAACTCTTTATAAATTAAATAGTTATAATTCAAAAGGATATCAATTTTTATTATCTAAACCTCCTACAAATTGTAGTAAATCAACATATAAAAGATGGAATATGTATCTAAGATGGATGGTAAGATATGATAATATAGACATGGGACTTTGGAAAAGAGTCAAAACTAAAGATTTGTTAATTCCTTTAGATACTCATACATTTAAAGTTTCACAACAATTAGGACTTTTGGATAGAAAGAGTTATGATTTAAAAGCTGTTATAAAGCTTACTCAAAAGTTAAAAGAGTTTGATGAAGATGATCCTATAAAGTATGATTTTGCACTTTATAGAATAGGTCAGCAAAAGATTGATCTTATTGATCAATCCAAGTAAGTCTTGTTTTATAGATCATATCACTGCTCTCTCTGCCTCTAAAATATATATATCCATCACTATCTTGCAAAATTGGAGTAAGTTGTACAAATGAGGGCATAGGTGCATTTTTTCTAGCTGATATAGAGATTAACTCTTGTACATCTACTCTTGTATCTGGTAACTCTTTGATACCAAAAACTCTAGCTAAAGAGTCTCTTTTTTCACCCTCTGCGGCACTACTCATAAGAAGCAGATCATCACCTTGATTATCTTTAACCCATGCATGATACCATTGTGAACCATTTGTGAGTTTTGCAACTACCTCTCTATAATCATATATAGGATCATTTATGGCTATAACTATATTATCACTGCTTAATGCTCTATTGGTATTTTCTATATAGATTTCTCCAGTAGCTTTTGGAAAATAGTTGTTGGTTGATTTAAAAATAAAATATTTTACACCAGGTTTTGTGTAGCCTGATGTCAGTTTGGGTGTTAAATTACCTTTGTTAAGTAAATCACTTCTTTTAATTCTAGATATGACTTGATCTTCATAGTCTGAGTCCATATTCCAATATATATAATCTTTTGTAAACCACATTGAAAGCATTCGAAAGTGTTGTGCTCCAATTGCAAACAGTTTAAAACTATTTCCATGATCGGTTGAATAGTAAATTCTTGAGTGTTTATCATCATCACCAGTTCCAACCCAAATAGTACCACTGTATGGATCAACTGTTACAACATGTATATGATATACAGATGTTGGAAGATTTTTACTATATGAATCAAATGTAAAAATTTTTCTCCAATCTTGTAACCCACTAGCTGTAACTTTGCCTCTATATATAGATTTTGTGGCATTATGATCAAGTGTATAATCTCCGGCATATAGATAACCACTTTTTTCATCATATACAAATGCATGTCTTAATGAGTTACTATCGGTTGTGGCAACTTGTGTAAAGCTTGTTAAATCTTTACTTTTATAAATTTTATCATCAACTTTTAAGTAGTAATCATGTAGAGTTTTGATAAGTTTTATAGATCCCCATCGTGAAGTTGGAATAGAGCCAACTCTTTTTATATTTTTAAATCCGTCACTGCTTTGGTATAAGCTAGGACCAGAAGTAAAGTAGATGTCTGATCCTATTTTTGTGATCATTTCGCTAGGATATACTCCAGTTTGATTATATACATCTGTAGAGGTTTTTTCAATGGTTAGCTTTGATAAGTTTGAACGCCAATTAACTATGGTAACATTGCATTTGATGACTTCATTATTATCAGATATACCAGTTATCAAAGCTTTTGCTTCATCACCTAACTTATCCTCTTTTGCATAGATATATCCATCATGATCAACTGTTACTGCTTTGTTGTTTGATTCCCAATGTATAATATTGTAAGGAGTGCCTATCTTTTCTCTAATACCAACTGTTAATGATATATTATCACATGTGACTATATTTGGTGTTTGGATAGACTTTTTTCTTACTATTACTGTTCTTGTTAATTGAGCACTATTGTTTGCTTTATCTTTGACTTTGTATATGATTTGATATTCACCAGCAGTTGTAAAGTCTATATTATGTTGTGTTTGAACTTCAGATGTAATATCGCCATCAATATTATCTTGAGCTACAACACCGGGGTCTGTAAAGGAGTTGTTATTTTCATCAATATATATTGGATCATCTCCGACTAAAAATAGAAATGGTGCAACATTGTCACTTGTTTCAACAGTTGTTTGAGTGGGGTTGTCGATTTTTTGTTTAGGTTTTGGTGCTTGTTGTGTCGGGGTATTTACTGTAGGGGTTGTCTCTGTTTGACAGCCAATAAAACTTAATAATAGTATATTTATACAAAGTTGATAAACTATTTTTAACATGGTTAGCCCTAGTTATATTTTTTAAGATAAATTTTATTTTATACTTAAAAAGGTTAAGATTTTCTTTATTGAAATTACTATTAAGTAAATAGTATTTACATTATTATGATAGTTGGTAAAGTCTATTAATATAAGTATATATAATATTTAATAGATTAAATACTATGACTATAGATGCGAATATTTACATTTTAAGAAAAAATTGGTATAAAGTTACTTTTAGTAATGAGATACTCTAGTAGTGAAATATTTGGAGCTTTTATCTGAAATTAAATGAGTTTTAGATAGAATCTGCAAACTTTATATATTTATCGGCGAGGAACTATTAAATTATGAATGAAATTTTTACATTTTTTGGACTTATTTCGCATGGGCACTCTTTTATTTTTGTAACACATGTTATTTTAGTTACTTTGCTTATCTTGATAGTAGCTAGACTTGCAGTGACATCTTTTCAAGTTGTCCCAAAAGGCATTCAAAATATAGCTGAGGTATATTTGAGTGGAGTATTATCTATGGGAAAAGATGTAATTGGTGAAGATTTAGCTAGAAAATATTTACCACTAGTTGCAACAATTGGTTTTATAGTCTTTTTTGCAAATGTGATTGGAATTATTCCTGGATTTGAGTCACCAACTAGCAATATAAACTTTACATTAGCTCTTGCTTTGATTGTTTTTGTTTATTACAATTATGAGGGTATTAAAAAAAATGGGTTTAAAAAATATTTTGGACACTTTATGGGACCTATGCCAATTCTTGCTCCTTTGATGTTTCCTATAGAGATTGTTTCGCATCTTTCAAGAATTATTTCACTCTCATTTAGACTTTTTGGAAATATAAAAGGTGATGATCTATTTTTGGCTGTTATATTAATGTTAGCTCCTTTTATAGCTCCTTTACCAGCATTTGCTTTGCTTACATTTATGGCATTTTTACAAACATTTATATTTATGATTTTAACTTATGTCTATTTAGCTGGTGCAGTTAGTTTGAGTGAAGATCATTAAAATTGAAAAAAGATAGTTTTGAAATAGTAATTAGTTTTATGCAAGGGGTCTCTTGGGGGATTGTGGTTGTTGCAGCACTATTACTATTTGTTATCTTTTATCCATTTGGTTTATTGGTGGCATCTTTATCTGCAGTTTTTGGTGCATCTGTTGGAATGGTAATGGTTGTATTTTTTGAAATGGCATATATTAAAATGTTACAACTAAAAGAGAGCAAAAAGCAGACAGAAATTTTAACTAAAATTGCAACATCACTTGAAAAAGATAAAAAGTTATCTAATAACTGATCCCTTATATTACAACTCTTTTGAAGAGTTTTGTTTATATTTAGAATCAATTTATCAAACTTATCATGTAGATTATGCTTGTTTTAGAGATAAGAGCAATAATAAAAACTTAGAAAAATTTGCTTTAGAGTTTCTTAAAATATCACAGAAGTATAATATTGGCAAAACTCTTATTAATACTCATATTGATTTAGCTTTAAAGCTTGGTTTTTGGGGGGTTCATTTAAACTCTACACAATTTGATATGATCTCTTATACAAATGAGCATAATTTGGCTACTATTGTTAGTACACACTCTATCAAAGAGGCTCTAAAAGCTGAAAAAAAAGGTGCTTATGCGATAACTTTTAGTCCTATATTTAAAACCTCCAATAAACCAAATCCAAAAGGGGTAGATGCATTAAAACAGCTGTGTGATATTATAAATATAAAATGTTTTGCACTTGGTGGAATTATTAGTCAAAAAGAGATAAATGAGTGCAAAAAGATAAATATTTATGGTTTTGCTTCTATAAGGTATTTTTATGATACAATAAGAGATTCAAAACTAGCAAAAGAGTAGAGAAATTAGGTATGGCATGAAAAGAGATAAAAGTATTGTTCAAACATTTTTTTTTAGTGTACTTTTTGTTGCTGTACTAGTGATTTTAACAGTTGGATTCTTTTGGATATATAGAAATATTGTAAATCCTGAAATAAATGCAAATGTTACAAGTTGGTTTGATTATGTACTTCAAATTAAAGCGATAGAGCTTATTTTTATATCTTTGTTTGGTGTTGTTATCTCTATTGTTATTTCAAGATTTATCTCATTAAATGTTCAAAGTAGTTTTAAAACTTTTAATGATTTTTTCTATAAAGCTGCACATGATTTGCAAAAAATTGATGAGAACTCTTTAAGATATAAAGAGTTTAAAGAGTTAGCAAAATCTGTTAATTACATGATAGATAATTATACTGAACAAAAAAAGAGATTAGAGATTGAAGCTTCGACCGATCCATTAACAAAAATAGCAAATAGATTAAAATTTGATTCAGTATTTGTTGAATATAGTGAACTTGCAAAAAGGTATGGAGATACCTTTTCGATTATTTTATTTGATGTTGATAATTTTAAAAATATAAATGATACCTTTGGGCATAAAGTTGGAGATAATGTTTTGGTTGATCTTGCAAATCTTGTAAAAAAAGAGATTAGAAAGAGTGATACATTTGCTAGATGGGGAGGCGAAGAGTTTGTGATTTTAGCTCCTCAATCGGATTTAGAACAGACCATTGTTTTGGCTGAAAAATTAAGATCAAAAATTGAAGAGCATAACTTTAAAGATATTGGTAACTTAACTTGCAGTTTTGGTGTTGCTGAGTTTAAAAATGGATATAGTTTAAAAGAGTTAGTTAAGTGTGCAGATGATGTTTTGTATAAAGCAAAAAGAAGTGGTAAAAATAGAGTCTATGGATATACTAAGCATAGTTAAATACAACTGATTGTAAAATAGCCTCCTTATTATGCGGAGGTGTGTTTGATGTTTGAGGTTGTTATCGGTTTGGAAGTTCATATACAGTTAAATACAAAAACAAAGATTTTTTGTTCATGTGCTACTAGCTTTGGAGACAAACCAAATACAAATGTTTGTCCAGTATGTTTAGCACTTCCTGGAGCACTTCCGGTGTTAAATAAAGAGGCTATAATCAAAGCTATCAGTTTTGGAAATGCAATAAATGCAACTATTCATAAAAGATCTATCTTTAATAGAAAAAACTATTTTTATCCAGATCTTCCTAAAGGTTATCAAATTAGTCAGTTTGAAATTCCAATTGTTGAAAATGGAGAACTTTATATCGATTTTGAAGATGGAAGTTCTAAAAGAGTAGGTATTACTAGAGCACATTTAGAAGAGGATGCTGGAAAGAATTTACATGATAATAACTTTAGTCAAGTGGATTTAAATAGAGCAGGAACGCCTCTATTGGAAATTGTAAGTGAACCTGATATTAGAAGCTCTGATGAGGCTGTTAAATATCTTAAAAAACTGCACTCAATTGTTAGATATTTAGATATAAGTGATGCAAATATGCAAGAGGGCTCTTTTAGATGTGATGTAAATGTCTCTATTCGTCCAAAAGGAGATGATAAGCTCTATACGAGAGTAGAGATTAAAAACTTAAACTCATTTAAATTTATCCAAAAAGCTATAGAGTATGAAGTTAATAGACAAATAGAGGCTTGGGAAGATGGGGTTTATGAAGATGAAGTTGTGCAAGAGACAAGACTTTTTAATATTCCTACTGGTGAAACAAGAAGTATGAGAGGTAAAGAAGATAGTGCAGAGTATAGATATTTTCCTGATCCAGATCTTTTACCTGTAATTGTTAGTGATAAAATGCTTCAAGATGGTAAAAATATACCAGAGCTTCCAGATCAAAAAAAAGATAGATTAGTAAAAGAGTACGGTATAAAAGAGTATGATGCTTCTGTTATTACATCCAGTGTTGAGATGGCTAACTTTTTTGAAAAGATGATTCAACAAGGAGCGAGTGCTAAAAATTCGGTAATTTGGCTTAGTGTAGAGTTGCTTGGAAGATTAAAAGGGGGAGTTGGTGTAGAAAACTCTCCAGTAAATGCTATTAAGTTGGCATCTTTAGTTAAAAGAATAGAAGATTCTACAATTAGTGCTAAAGCTGCCAAAGAGGTTCTTGATCATTTAATGTTAAATGATATTAGTGTAGATGAAGCTATTGATGAGCTTGGATTAAAACAGATGAGTGATGAGAGTGAACTTATAAAATTGGTAGATCAAATTTTAGATACAAATTTAGAAAAAGTAGAAGAGTATAAAAATGGTAAAGATAAACTTTTTGGCTTTTTTGTAGGGCAAGTTATGAAAGCTAGTCAAGGAAGGGCAAATCCTGCAAAAGTTAATGAAATATTGAAAAAGAGGTTGATTGGTTAAACCATCTGTTTTAAAATTTGCCTACTTTTTAGCCTCTTCAAAAAGATATAAAGAGGTTAAGAGTTTTACATATGAGATACTTGAGGATTATTCATCACATAGAAAAAAATATTTTGATATTTTTATGATATTTTTGGTGCTTAGCACCATTTTTATACTTATTTATGACATTAAACATGAGTTGCCATATTTTTTAAATATATTTGAAATTGTAGCAATTGGGATTTTTATAGTTGAATGGTTATGTAGATTGTGGGTGAGTTCAGATATTCATATGATTGTTATAAACTCTTATGAAAATGCACAAGAAAGAGGCAAAGAGTTTTCGCTTTTAAATACTTTAAAAAAGATAGTTTTAAAAAAGTTATCTTTTATATTCTCTCCTATGTCTATCATAGATCTTTTAGCGATTTTACCATCATATAGACCACTTAGATTTTTGAGATTTTTACTTCTTTTTAGATTGTTTAAGATATTTCGATATACCCAAAATGTGAATTTTTTAATGCGTGTTTTTGTGGAAAAGAAGTTTGAGTTTTTAACTCTATCTTTGATATTTGTATTTTTAGTATTTTTTGCTTCGACTATTATATATATATTTGAAGGTGTCGGTGCAAATGAGAATATTGCTTCATATTATGATGCAGTTTATTGGGCGGTTGTTACTATTACTACTGTAGGGTATGGAGATATCTCTCCAGTAACACCTGAGGGTAGATTTGTAACAATATTTTTAATTATTACTGGAGTTGGTATGATAGCTTTTTCAACCTCCATTGTTACATCTGCTATGACTGATAAATTTGTTGAGGTGAAGAAAAATAGTATTTTATATAAGATCAAAAAGCTTAAACGATTTGTTTTGCTTTGTGGATATGGAAAAGTTGGAAAAACTTTAGCAAATGAGCTTATTAAAAGTGGTGAAAATATTGTTATTTTGGATCCAAAAGAGAGTGAGATTGAATCAGTGAATAAAGAGCGTATTTTGGCTTTAAAAGCAGATGCATCTGATGTTGAGCTTTTAAAAGAGTTAGCAGTTGATAAAAAGGCAAAATATGCACTTGTAATGACTGGTAATGATGCCCTAAACTTATCTATAATACTATCTTTAAAATCGCTAAATTCTAATATGATTATCTTTGCAAGAGCACACAATATACACTCAATTAAAAAATTAAAAATTGCTGGAGCAAAGGAGGTGATATTTCCATTTCAAGCTGCTGCTGTTGCTTCCGTTGAGTATTTGGAGCAACCAATCGCTTATGATGCAATTGATAGAATTTTATTAGAGTATGATCAGCCAATAGTAGATGAGGTAGAGATTTTTAAAGACTCTTTTGCAAATAATCAAAAGTTAAAAAAAATGGCGATATCAAAGCACAACTTGAAACTTTTGGGAGTTGTTAGAGGATCTCAAAATAATAAATTTTATTTTAATCCTAAAGAGGATGAATTTATTTTGCAAGAATTTGATAAAATTTTAGTGATAGGTTATCAAGAAGATATAATATCTTTTAAAACAGATCTTTTTAGAGGATAGGGTTATTAGAAAAATTGTTATTTATGGATATTCAGAAGTTGCAAAAGAGGTAGTTAAGATATTAAAAACTAGAGACTATGTTACATTGATAGCAGATAGTAGCAGTGATGCAATAGATCAAGCAAAAGATGATGAGTATGAAGCACATTTGATATGTTTTGATAATGATGATGATTTGATTAAAATTGGTATCGGTAGTGATGTAGATATCCTATTTTGTATGAGTAATGATTATAATGAGAATCTATTTATTACTCTTTCAGCTAGGAATTTGGATAAAAATTTAATGATTGTATCTTTGGTGTCACAAAAAGAGCAAGAGCAAAAGATACTTTTAGCAGGAGCAAATAAAACAATTAATTCATACGAAATAGGTGCACATCATATCTATAGAATGATAAAAAAACCGGCGATTTTTAAAACGCTTGATAAAATTTTTCTATCAGAAGAGAGTATAAAAATTGCACAAATTGCGATTTCAAAAGATTCGTTTTTAGATGGAGTGAAGTTTCAAAGTATTGATATAGAAAAAAGATTTAATTTAATTATTATGGGAATAGAGAATATAAAGAGAAAAGGAGCATTTATATTTAATACAAAAAAAATAAATAGAAAGATAGATAGTAATTATGTTTTAGTTGTAATGGGGCATACTAAGAATATAGAAAAATTAAAAAAAGAGTTAAAGAGATGAAAATTGGTGTAATTGGTGGTGGAAAGTGGGGTGAGGCTCTTCATTTTGCACTTTCACAAAAAAATAAAGTCTATATAACTTCGAGAAGAAAAAGAGATATTAAAAACTTTACAACTCTAAAAGAGGTACTTAGTTTAAATTATCTTATATTTGCAATTCCAGCTCAAAGTGCAAGAGAGTGGTTAAGCAGTAATTTTGAGTTTAAAAATCAAAATATTTTAGTAGCTTCAAAAGGTATAGAAGCTAATAGTGGAAAGTTTTTAAATGAAATTTTAGAAGAGTTTATACCCTCACAAAATCTAGCCTATATCTCTGGTCCATCATTTGCCAAAGAGGTCATGGAAGCTCTACCAACTGCACTTGTAATAAATTCAAAAAATTTACAACTAGCAAATACTTATGCTAAATTTTTTCCAGATTTTATAAAAACTTATGTAAGTGATGATGTTATCGGAGCTGAAATTTGTGGAGCATATAAAAATGTTATAGCAATTGCAAGTGGAATTTGTGATGGATTGGAGCTTGGCAATAATGCAAGAGCTAGTTTAATTTCAAGAGGATTGGTTGAGATGAGTAGATTTGGTCTATTTTTTGGAGCTAAACAAGAGACATTTTTAGGACTTAGTGGAGCAGGGGATCTTTTTTTGACTGCTAGTAGTAAACTATCAAGAAATTATCGAGTTGGATTTGCTTTAGCAAAAGGAGAAAAACTAGATAATATTTTAAGTGATTTAGGTGAAGTTGCAGAGGGAGTTTTTACTGCTGGTGCAATTAAAAAATTATCAACTCTACATGATATCTATACCCCAATTGCTTCAGAAGTGTATAAAATATTAAACTCTAAAGATCCAAGAGATAGCTTAAAAGATTTACTTTCAAGTTAAATTACTAACATTTTTAGTAAAAAATCTTTAAATAACTTAAAAAATAAAAGACTATTATCAGTTTTTAAGAAATAAAAATGTAGCATAGCCATTATGATAAGTTTTTTTTATATGAAAATAGTTTAAAGGTTAAAGTTTGAAAGTAGCTATATCTGTTTTTTTATCTATTATATTACTTATATTACTAAGTGGTTGTAATGATATTGATACAAATAGCAGTAAAAATCAGCAATCTAAAACCTTTATTGATTCAAAAAATAGTGTTGATCTTCAAACAGAACAAAAAATCACTTCAAATGACTCTAATAAAACCAATAATCAATTTGGAAGTTCTGTCTCTTTAAACAATCAGTATATGATAGTTGGTGCTGAATATGCAAATGGTGATAGTAATAATAGTGGGGTAGCATATATATATAAGAAAGATGGTGCAGATTATAGCTTAGTTTCAAGAGTTGTAGGGAGTGATACAAAAGAACGAGAATATTTTGGTCATAGTGTAGATATTGATGGAAATTATGCTATTGTTGGTTCTTACTATGAAGGAACAGTTTATAAAAATAGCTATAATGCTTCTTTAAATACTCTATCTAGGGCAAAATATGGTGGTGTTGGTAGAGTATATCTTTTTAAAAATAGTGGAGATGATAATTTTAATCAAATTGCGAAGATAGAGCCAAAAGATAGCGATAAAACACCTTATGGAAATTTTGGTAACTCATTGGTAATAAAAAATGATTATATTGTCATAGGAGCAGAATTTTCTGATGCAAATAGTACAAGTAAATCAGCAGGTGCTGTCTTTGTATTTCAAAACGATGGAAATGACAATATTACTCAAATTGCAAAATTGATACCAGATGATAGTCAAGAAAATATGAGATTTGGTTATTCTGTTGATATGAATGAAGATAAAATTTTTGTAGGATCTATCAAAAGTATTAATCAAAATGTACAAAGTGGAGCAGTTTATGTTTTTGAAAAAGATTCCAATAATCAATTTAAACAGACTGCTAAACTCATAGGTTCAGATGCTTTGAATAATGATTTTTTTGGATGCTCAATTTCAAGTTGGAAAGATTATCTTGTTGTTGGTGCTTGTGGGTATGATGGATTATATGAAGATAGTGGAGCAGTTTATGTTTTTTCATATGATGGGAAAAAGTATAATGAAGTTGCCAAAATTTTGGTAAATGATGCAACTGGATATGATAGATTGGGATTTTCTATAGCAGTTTTTGATGATATTATAGTAGCAGGTGCACCAAATAGTAAAGTTGATTCAAACTATAAGTCTGGAGTTGTATATATATTTAAAAATACTGGTAATGATAAATTTATACAAGTTGCGAAGATAAATGGCACACAAAGTAGTGGATATTTTGCTAAATCACTTTCTATTGATGATTTAGTTTTAGCAGTTGGAGCACCATTTGAGGATAATACAGCTCAAAACGCTGGATCAGTGTATATAGTGGATCTTAATCAGAGTCAAATTATACAAGGAGTAGATCATTAAAACTTTTTTATATCCATTAATGATTATTGCGGTTTTTATACTCTCTGCTAGTGCAAAAATTGCAAATACTAAACATAATTTATCATCTTCTGGAGTTGGTACTATTAAAGCAACTTCAGAGACAGAGATTTGTGCGTTTTGTCATATTCCACATGATACAAGAGCTGGTAAGCCTCTTTGGAATAGAGAGACTCCTGCAACTGATTATATGTATAAAAGTGAATATATGAGTAGAACAAACTATGCAACTCCAAATACTTTGGGTATGACTAAAGATGAGCCAGGTATTATCTCAAGACAGTGTTTAAGTTGTCATGATGGAACTATTGCTATTGGAAATATCTATATGTTAAGAGGAAGTTTATTGGGTGATAAAGTTATAGATATGATGGGTTTACAATCGGGAGATACTTTATCACTAGGTGATATGGGATATCTTGGAACTGATCTATCTGTTCATCATCCAGTTGGAGTTGAATATAATCCAAATAATATAAAATTTTTTGATGTTGGTAGTAAATCTATAGAGTTACAACAGCCTCCTCTTAGGGATGTTAAACTTTATAAATATTTTGGAGAAGACTATATAGAGTGTTCCTCTTGTCATGATCCTCACTCTGAAAATAGAAAATTTTTAAGAGTTCCAACAAAATCAAGTTATGCTCAAACTATACAGACTCTATGTACAAATTGCCATGATAAGGATGGTTGGAGTGACTCTCCCCATAGAAATGCTCAAAATATTTATACAGATCCTGAAGTTTTAAGAAAATATGAAGCCAATAATGTAGCTGGACTTGGATGTATTAATTGTCATACTCCACATAATGGAAATGGTAAACCATCACTCTTAAGACAAGTTGAGCAAAAAACATGTTTTCAAGGAGCTTCTAGCTCTATCTCTACTGCACCATGTCATGGTATGGGTGGGGCTAAAGATGTAGAGTCTATATTGATGAGAAAATATTCTCATCCTGTTAAAGATATTGATGGAGTTCATTCAAATTTGGACTCTTTATATGGAACTGGTGTTCCAAGAGAACCAGTTGGAAGTCATGGAGTTAGTTGGGATGATTCTAAACACGCTGAGTGTATGGATTGTCACAATCAACATAAAGCTACCCCTGGTACTCATACTCCAGTTGGGCAGTGGTATCCTAATAATCCAACAAATAGAGTTTCAAATGTTTTAAAAGGGGTGGCTGGAGTAGAGCCTATTTGGACACCAAGAGGTGTGCAACCAACAACTTTTACAACTTTGGCCTCTTCTGAAAAAGAGTATCAAATATGCTTAAAATGCCACTCTTATTGGGGGCTTGGTAGAGCAGAAAATGGTGTATCGAGTCACTATTTGGCAAAAGAGGGTATATATGCTACTGATCAAGCATTTGAATTTAATCCAAACAACCGCTCAGCTCACCCTGTAGTAATGCCATTAAATGATATGCCAGGATCGTATTCTCCAAAATCACTAAGATCAGATCAACTACTTCCTCCATGGAATATGAACCCTGGAAATCAAACAATGTATTGTTCAGATTGTCATGGAGCAGATAATGAAAATAGTGGGGATATTAAAGGCCCTCATGGATCAAATCATAAATTTATGTTAAAAGGTGTAAATAAATTTTGGCCAGCAGGTCCAGATGGAAGAGTATTTGATGTAAGAGATATAGATAATGCATCAGCTCAAATATTTTGTAAAAATTGTCATGATTTGACAAAGGTTCAAGTTCATCAATTTAAAAAGAAAAATGGACCATTTTTATCATGTGTAAATTGCCATGTTGCTGTCCCTCACGGATCACCAGTCTCAAGGTTAATTGGATATAGGACATTTCCTGAGCCATATAATTATCAAGGAAACTCTTTAGGACTTACCGGATTTAGAAAAAATCCTAGCGGTATGATAGATATTAGAGATAATGCTTATGAAGCTGAACCAGAGCCAGGAAAAGATAGAACTTGTAATTGTCATACTACAGATGCTGGTTTTTATGACTCATATCCATAATAATTAATCTCTTCCATATATATTTTGGGTACAATGCGTTTAAAAATATAAAGAGAGTATATGAGTTTTAAAAATTTTAATTTCAAAGAAAGCCTAATTAGGGCAATAGAGGATGCTGATTTTAAAGAGCCAAGTCCGATTCAAAAAGAGGCAATCCCAAAAGTTTTGCAAGGTTTAGATATAGTTGCACAAGCACACACAGGAACAGGTAAAACTGCTGCGTTTGGACTTCCTATACTAAATATGTTATCACTTGATAAAAGTGTTGAGGCACTAATAATTGTACCAACAAGAGAACTTGCCATGCAAGTTAGTGATGAGATATACAGGTTTGGTAAATATTTTGGTATCAATACCGCTACAGTTTATGGAGGAAGCTCATACAATAGACAAGTAAAACATGTTAATAATTCATCAGTTGTTGTAGCTACTCCTGGAAGGTTAATTGATCTTTTATCAACTTCGAAGATAGAGATTTCTCCAAAATTTGTGGTATTAGATGAAGCTGATGAGATGCTTGATATGGGTTTTTTGGATGATATCAAAGAGATATTTACTTATCTGCCATCTCAAAGACAAACGCTAATGTTTTCGGCAACTATGCCCAATCAAATAAAAGAGTTGGCAAAGAGTATTCTTTATAGACCTGAATTTATAACAATTACAAAAAGTGATGTAACAAATAAAAATATAAAACAGCAATTTTATGTTGTTGAAGAGTATGAAAGAGATGATGCTCTTATAAGATTAATTGATTTTAAAAATCCAACTAAAAGTATTATATTTTGTAGAATGAAAAAAGAGGTGGATAGATTATCTACATTTTTAATATCAAAAGGATTCTCTGCAAAAGGACTTCATGGGGATATGGAACAAAGACAAAGAGAAGAGGTTATGAGAGCTTTTAAAAATGGCTCTATTGAGATACTTATTGCAACTGATGTAGCTGCAAGAGGATTGGATGTAAATGATGTAACTCATGTATTTAATTATCATATCCCTTTTGATAGTGAGAGTTATGTTCATAGAATTGGAAGAACTGCAAGAGCTGGTAAAGAAGGGGTTGCCATATCGATAGTTACTCCTCATGAGTTTAATTCATTAATTAAAATACAAAAAAGTATAGGAAGTCGGCTTGAGACAAAAGTTATTCCAACTATTAATGATGTTCAAATGAAAAAAAAAGATACACTACTTAAGCAAATAAAAAATAAAAAAATTTCCAATATTGCAATAGAGTTAGTTGAAAATTTGAAACAGGAGTTAGAGATCGAAGAGATTGCTCAAAAGTTGGCATCTATGCTTTATAGCTCAAATGATATTGAAGGTTCTGATAAAATTGGGAAAAATATAACTGAAGTTGATAAATTGTTTAAATATATGAAGACATTAAGTAGCAGTAAAAAAAGAGCTAGAAGCAGAAATAGAAGAGGTAGAAATTCAAATCGTAATAATAGAAACAATAAGAGGAGTTATAAATGATAATACAAAATAAAGAAGAATTTACAACTTTTGTTGAAAATGTTAAAAAAATAAACAATTATACTGATCCAATAGGTTTTGCAATAGCAAGAGTAGATAGAGGGCAAATTAATAGCGATAAAATTCTACAAGCTTCTTATCCAGTTGTTAATTGGAAAGAGAATTATGGTAGTGCAGCAGTTTTTATATCTGCTTTAATAGATAGTGGTATAGAGATAGATTTTAATAAAAGTGAGTTTGTTGCTACCATAACAAAAGAGTTTGTGCAAAATTGTATTGATAAATTTAACCCTTTTTTAAAAGAGGCAAAAGAAGATGCTCATAAAAATGTTCAAGTTATAAAGTATTTAAATGAACAGTCTGATTTAAATGATCTGTTTAGAGTAGTGTTTATATTTGATGATGTAGCACCAAAGAGTGTAGAGGCTGTTTATCTTAAACTTTATGCACTATCTTTAGCTAAAGCAGATTTAAGAAGTTTAAATCTTGATGGTGCATTTGGTATATTGGAAAATGTTGCATGGAGTGGTAATACTCCAATTGAGCTTGATTGGCTAAGAGCAAATGAAATATCTTTAAAATTGAATGGAAAATATCCAAATATTGATTCAGTTGATAAATTTCCAAGATTTTTGCAGCATATCATTCCGGCTAACAATACAAGGATACTTGATTCATCCAAAGTTAGATTTGGAGCTCAGCTTCATCCTGGAACTACAGTTATGCCTGGAGCTAGTTATATTAACTTCAATGCTGGAACTACTGGTGCAGTTATGGTTGAAGGACGCATTAGCTCTTCTGCTATTGTAGCAGATGGAAGTGATATTGGAGGTGGAGCTAGTATATTGGGAGTTCTAAGCGGTACAGATGGTAATCCTATTAGTATAGGTAAAAATAGTCTCTTAGGAGCAAACTCTGTAACTGGTATTCCTCTTGGTGATGGGTGTATTGTAGATGCAGGAGTAACAATTTTAGCTGGAACTAAGATTGAAATTTCACAAACTGAGATTGAAAAAATCAATCAAGCAAATGATAAACAGCTTGAGAGTAAAACTATTTTTAAAGGAGCAGAGTTAGCTGGGTTAAATGGAATACACTTTAGACAAGATAGCTTGAGTGGAATTATAAAAGCTTATAGAAGTACTAGAGAAATTCGTTTAAATCAGGAGTTGCATTAAAGAGTTGAAGCCCTTTAATGGGTTTCAATTTCACCTTTTTCTATCAAACCTCTTTTTGCATAGTACTCTTCAAGTGCTTTATAAACCTCTCCATTTTTGCGATCTTTACCCTTCCATAGTTCCTGTTCTATAAAATCTAGTGTTACACTAAGTTGTTTTGGTGGAATATAGCCAGTAATAATTAAAATATTTTTTGCATCTTTGTCATCAAATAGAAGTGTTGGTGTTGATGTAATAGAGTATATGTTTTTCAATAGATTGGTATCAGCTTTTACAATTTTTTTATGGTATAAAAAGTTATAAACTCTATTTTCATCAAGGCTCAATTGATATGCACTAAAATTATTTTTAATTCTATTTTTCAACTCTTCATTTGCTAAGATCTCTTTTTTTAATTTAATACAATAAGAGCAGTTTTTGCTATCAAATAGCATTATCATGTATTTACCATTTGGCAATAAATCAACACTATCTTTAAATATACTATTTATACTCTCTTTTTCTTGTTGGTTTTGGACTTCTTTTTGAGTAGCTTGTTGTTCAGAAGGTTTTGATTGTTGTTGAGCATACTCTGATTGTATTTCAATTTTTTGTTTTAATGCGTTTTGTGAAACCATATCTGTTTCATCAGTCGTATCTTTTTTATCTGAACAGCCCAGAGTTAGAAATGTAATTATTAAAATATACCCATATAATTTTAAAAATTTATTCATTATAATCCTTAACTTTTTGTAATTATACAATATTAATACTAAAATCTTAATAAATAGAAGAATAAGTAGAGATAAGGATACAAGGGTATAATTCTATACCCTTGTAAATTTAAAGTTTAAATTGAAATTTCAATTATTTATCATGGCATCCTAAACAAAGAGCACTTCCAGCATTATTTGTTCTTAAAAATAGACCAGTATCAGAGTTGTGAGGATCATGACAACTTCCACACTCAACTCTATTTTTATCCGGACCTCTT
>JALWLB010000032.1 GCA_027081145.1 Campylobacterales bacterium | reverse complement strand
TTAATATTCTAAACAAAATTAAAAATTTTAAATAATATTATGTTACCTAAAGTAACAATAGAGATTTTTTTTCAATTTTTTTTAATTTTTTATAAACCAATCATAAATATATTAACATATTTATTTTTATTAACTAAAAATTAAATTATTTAAATATTTATTTTTACACCTGTCAAAAATACAACCAAAATAAGCTCAAAAAATTAAATATATTAAATTTTTTAACAAATTGATATTTTTAATTTAGAATTAATTTAGATAAACTATTCGTCATAGAAGAGGTGGAGAGATTTTAAACAAAAAGGAAAAGAGATGTTAAACAAGAAAGTTTCAATTTCGTTACTGTTGGCTTTGGCGCTAGGTTTTGGTGGATGTAATAGTGATCCTACTCCTAAACCAGATCCAACACCAAAAGAGACAGGTAATCAAGATAACCAAGATAACAATGAAACAGTTGATGATAATAAAACTACACCAGTAGCCGATACAACAGCTCCTGTTTTTGAAGCAAACATCAACACAAACCCAACACTCAAAGAGGGAGTAAGTATTGGGACGGAGGTGATCACTATAAAGGCAACTGATGAAAATGAGATAAGTTTTTCTCTAGCTGGTGCTGATGCAAACTCATTTACTACAGAAGCAATAACTGATGGTAATGGCATCATCATCAAAACAAAGACTGAAATTAATTATGAAAGTAAAGACGAGTATGATATCTCAGTCATAGCAACCGATAGTGAAGGAAACAGTGCTACAAAAGATTTGATAATATCTGTAATTGATGAGCCTTTTAGATGGGATGTGACTGGATATATGGGCTCAGTTCAACAATACACTACCAAATCTATCACTTTAACAACAAAAGAAGCAACAGGCAGTGTGAGTTATAGCGTTAGTGGAGATCACTTTAGAATATCTGACAATAATACATTAACCTTTAGTGCTCCAACATATCAAACAAGTGGAGGTAACACCTATACAGCAACCGTAACAGCAAATGATGGATCAAATGAAATTAATCTAAAAATAACAGCAAATGTTAACAAAGATGGCAACATACCAACTAAAACATATCGATTAATAGAAAAAAATATAGTTGCTGGTGGAATCAACATAAAATATTTTTACAATGATGATAACTATCTATCAAAAGTAGAAAAAACACAAGGTGAGCAAACCGAAATAACAACATATACATATACAACTGAGTCTAACTATACCATCATGAAAGGTTGGACTGATGATGCAATTCCTATAAATAAAAGTATCAGAGTTTTTGAAAACAAACAACCAAATACAAAAAATAAATTTGCATCAGATCTTAGTCTTCGTTTATCGATAGACGAACATACAAACTATATAGTTGATATAGCAGATAGTATTATCTTTCAACAAAATAAACAGTTGATAAAGTTTATCGATCTTGGCAATAGTGGTAACAAAACAGAAGCTGTATTATATGTTTATAACGATAATGGTGCACCTAGTAGAACACTAAGTGGTAACTATACCATAGCTGGATATCAAATTAGAGAATTGAATGATACTCAGTTGATCACACCAAATGTGCCAACTGGAGGATTTCCACCAGCAAATACTAGATTAACTCAAGCTCAACAAGATAGCTTAGCCACTAATCCAATAATGCCTTTTGATGTAAGTAGAGAAACTACATTTGAATATAGTGATGATAAATTAGATAAATTGTGGCATTTTCTTTATGGCGAGCCTTATAGTTGGAGTGAAGGAGTAACTACTTCATACTATAGTGATAAAGTATTAATGAGTGTAAATAGCATCTCTAATAGTGAAAAATATAGCAACACTTTTGATAATAAATATTATGGTACAGATAGGTTATTAACAGAACAAAACAATAAAAAATATATATATGATGTCAATGGTACAAGAGTGGAAGTAAAAGAACTAACGCTCAATGATGTACTAGTGGCAACCTATATATTTGAGGAGGAGTAATATGGAAAAATAGCAAATCTAAAAATATATGGTAAAAAGGGAGTGACAAGGTGCGTCTAATGAGGCGTCAACAAAAAAACAAAAAAAATTTTAAAAAAGGATGAATTATGGCAGTAAACAACGCTAACCAACCGGTAGATGATTTAAGACAAATAAGCGAAGATGGAACCCAGGTAACTGGAAATGTGTTTGACAACAACAAAATAGCTCCAGGTGTAGTACCACCAATAGGTTCAAACGAAGAATTTAAGGTTCTTGATGGAACTATTTTTAATAGTGCTGGAATAGCAGCTAACAATGGAATTGTCCAAGGTACATATGGTGAATTGGCACTAGATGAGCATGGTAACTATATCTATACACTAGATAGTAGCAAAGTAGATATGTTTAGTGCTGGTAGAGTTGAACACGATGTTTTTGAATATACTATTAAATGGTCTAATGCTGCAGGTGATATTTTTACAGCAGTTGAAAGAATTGAAATTGAGGTTCATGGTATCAATGATAAAGTAGCTATCAAAAATATCAGTGCTACAGTTATGGAAGGTGGAGACTTATTTAATCCATTGATTCCGGGTGCTTTTCCTACAGCAGATGGTATTAGAGATGGAGATGGTATTCAAACAATATACTATGGTAACTTAGCAACACAAAACGGTCTTGTTGATTTAGATCCTACAAGAACTGGAATACAAGCAGCTGATGCAGATACAAACTCTGATCAAGGTTTACATAACCAAGATACACATTTAGTTAGACCTGTTAGTAAAGTAACAGTATCGTCAAGTGATATCGATCCAAATCTAATAACAAATGTACAGGTATTTGCAGATGCAAACACTGGTGAGTTTTGGGTAGAGGGTGATTTTGATGCACTATCAGCTGGAGAGACAGCTACAGTAACATTTCAATACAATGTATTAGAGGTAAATGATGCTGGACCAGATGGAATAATAGGCACTGCTGATGATACTAGATCTGAAAGCTCTAGCGATACTAAGACTGTAACTATAACTGTAAAAGGTACTCATGATGGATTAGATGTTCAAAATGATACTTTTACATCTTATCAAAATTTTATGAATCAAGCTGGAGATCTTTCTATAAACACAGATGGTACTTTATATAATGCAATTCTTGATAATGATCAATTTGTAGATGCTACTGTTGATGTAAATGATAAAAAAGAGGTATTAGATACTATGGGTCTAAATGGTCCATTTATGGCAGCTGGCGGAAGCGTAACTGTTGATGGTGCTACAAGATCTGTACTATACACTCCAGGTAGTGGATCAAAAATAGCTGCTGGTGAGTTTGATTTTGCATATACTGCTACAAATGTTGGTCCTCATGCAGGTCATGTAGGTGGTGCAAGACCTATAGGCATGGGTACTGTAAGTGTTGATATAGTAAATCCAGGTGATGCAACTAGAAGAGTAGATTTTTATGAGTTTGGTGATGCAAATGATAACTTTTTAGTAGGAACTCCAGATGGAGGTGTACCTTTTGGACCTGGAGCAAGACCTGATACAAGTGATTTCTTATCTGGTGGTGCTGGTAATGATGTACTATCTGGTGGAGATGGTCATGATATACTCTTTGGTGGTACTGGTCAAGATGAGATATATGGTGATGCAGGTAATGATATCTTAGTAGCTGGTGATAGTGGTAGTGGTACTGATGAGCTTTATGGTGGAATAGGTAGTGATAGATATGTGTTTGTAAAAGGTGATGATAGAGCCTATATCAAAGATCTAAATCCAGAATTTTATACAGATGCAGCAGGTCATACAACAGCCAATGCAGATTTTGCAACAAATACAGATGTTGTTGAAATCCAAACTACTGCTAACAGCTTAACTGCTCCAAGTGAAATAGCACTTTTTAGAAATGCTAATGGTGATTTAGAGATTGCTTATTCTAGCAATAAAGACTCAAATGGAAAATTAACTGATGTTATAACAGTTGCTGATCAGTTTGAACCTCACAATGGTATAGAAAGAATTGAAGTTGTAACAACAGTTCCTACAGTTGCTGGTGTAGCTCCTGTTACTGGTAGTGTAACAGATCTTGGAGCAGGATTCTATGTGGCTACTGCAGATGTTGCTCAAGTTGATGCTGTTGCTGGTGGAACAAGTGTTGGAGTATTAACTGCAGCAGAAATTGAGCAAATCATACAACAAATTTCAGTAACTGATATTGATACTGGCACTATTGGATTACAAACAGCACAAAGTATCGAAGATGTACAAGGTCATGCGGGATTAATGGCATACATAAACGGGTTATTATAATAGTTTTAGAGCAAAGGGATCTAAATCTTTCGGCTATGGTCACAACCCGCAAAAGCGTGACCATAGTTTTAGAGCAAAGGAATCTTTTTCCTTCGCTCTATTATATCATAGAAAATTAAATATATTGTATTTTTATAATAAACTATATATACATAACTTAACAAATATATCAAGAAACTTTACAAATCAAATAACAATTATTTAAAAAATTACTTATAATATCAAATTACTTTACCATAATATAAGCTTTAGAGAGATATAATATCTTTAAAAAAGGTAGGTTTTTCTTGAAATATTTGATTATTTTTCTATTTACATTTGGTACGGTATTGTACGCTTCAGATGAGGCTTTGTTTGATGAGATTAGTGATCCTTCACTTATGAATTTACCAGATGCTACTGTTATAAGCCTAGATGAACCAGAAGTAAAAACAACCAAACCAAAAAAAACTACACCAGCCAAACCTATAGAAAAAAAACAACCCCAAAAACCAAAAATAGAACCAAAACCTACTATTACTAAAGCAAAAAAACAAAAAAAAGAAAAAAAAGATAATTTCATATTGCTAAAATCTGACAAAAAAGATAGAACCAAAATACTAAAACAAGAGCCAAAACCAAAAAAACTAGAGATAAAAAAGATAGAACCAAAAACAAAAAAGATTACTAAAAAAACACCAAAACCAAAGTATAAAAAACCAAAACAACCACCTATCGTAATAGTAAAAAATATAAAAACCAAACAACCTCAAAAACCAAAAACTTATGACTTTTGGAAGCTCTTAGATTTAACACTACAAAATGCAACTGAACTTATTTTAAAAAAATATGACATCCAAATCACTGAAGAAAATCTAAGAGTGATACAAAGTGAGTACTATCCGCAACTATCTCTAACATACTCAGGCGAATATTATAACGGTTATGGTAGAAAAAGCTCAACAAGCATAGGTGGCTCTTTCTATCCTGGATATTCACAATATAGCAACTCATTAGGATTAAATTTAAACTATGAACTATATAAATTTGGAGCAACCGATCTAAAGTTAAAAATTACTCAAAAAGAGATACAAATTATTAAAAATGAGCTAAAACTTGCAAAAGAGCAAATCTCTTTAGAGCTATTAGACTACTACACAAAAGCACTCAAAGCTCAAATGCAAATTACTTACAAAGAGTACATAAAAGGGATACAAGATAGAATAGTTCAAAAAAAGTGGCGTCTTTTTGAAGCAGGACGACTCTCAAAAACTGAACTATCAAGAGATCAAAAATCTCTTACTCTATTAGAAAAAGAGTTAATTAACTACAGGTTACATTTTATAGAAGCAGTAAAAAATATCCAAACACTATCAAATATCTCTATCTCTCCAGAAAATAAGTTTGCTATGTTAGAGCCAAAAAAGATCAAAACAAAATCTTTTGAAGAGACAGCCTTGGCAAAAAGCATCAACTTAAATCTTCAAAAAAAACGACAAGAGTTAGAACTTTATAAAAAAGAGTATCTCCCTACTATATATGCTAGTAGTGGTTATCGTCTATATGGAAATGATGATAACAGCTTTTTAACAGCTATCAAAAATATAAGAAAAAATAGTTGGGATGTTGGTATAGGTGTCAAATGGAATCTATTTAATGGTTACAAAACAGATGCAACAATTCAAAAAATTCAATACGAAATCAACAAATTATCGCAACAGTATCAACTTGCAAAGTTTGAATATGAAACAAAAAAGAAAAAAAGAGAGCTACTAAAGAAATCTTTAGATAAAATCTTACAAACAGAGACAGATTTACTAAGTCACACTGATATGCAAGAAGACATGCTCATTCGCTTAGAGCGTGCTGGACAAGCACCATCTATACAACTCGATCAAATTGACATCAACAAATTGCAAAGTGAACTTAATTTTAAACTAAGCGTTATAGAACACGCAAAAGCAACCGTCTCTGGCGAATTAATAAACTAAAAGGATTTTAATGCACACAGCATTGATAGCACTTGAGATTGCAGGAAGTCTCAATAATATAAATATAGACTCAAGAGGTATAGCAAAAGAGTTTGCACTCGAAGATGAGATTGAGCCGACTATACAAGAACTTGCTCGTATCTCAAAAAGACAAAGTTTTCGAACCTCAATCAAAAAACTACCACTTGAGAAGTTGGTAAAAAACTATCCTATGCCAATAATTTGTCAAATGAATAATGGTGAATATAGAGCAATCTTAAAAGCAAATGTAGTAAAAGAAGAGCTTTTAGTTTATGATCCTCATCAAAAAAAACCAACCCTTGTAACTTTTGAAACTTTTTCCAAAGAGTTTTCACAACAAAGCATAGTACTAAAGCATAGAATGCTCTCTGAAGAGATAAAGTTTGGCTTTGGCTGGTTTATAAAAGAGGTGATGCAGTATAAAAAAATTATTGGTGAAGTTCTTATTGCATCATTTGTAATACAACTTTTTGGTTTAGTTACACCACTCTTTACGCAAGTTATATTAGATAAAGTTTTGGTTCATCACTCACTTACAACTTTAAATGTATTAGCAATCGCATTTTTGGCAGTTACTGTGTTTGATTTTATACTAAATTATATGCGAAATTATATATTTGTCCATACCACATCCAAAATCGATGCCAAATTGGGTGCAAAACTCTATCATCACCTGATGGCATTAC
>JALWLB010000031.1:1357-25200 GCA_027081145.1 Campylobacterales bacterium | reverse complement strand
GATAGAAGTGGAAGAATTAGAACTTACAACTACCCACAAAATAGAATTACAGATCATAGAATATCCTTAACACTATATAGGCTTGATGCAATCATGGAGGGTGGTTTGTTTGATGAAATTATAGATCCTTTGATAACTCACTATCAAGCAAAAGCTATTGAAGAGGCAGGATTATAATGGGATTAAAATCTGATAAATGGATACGAGAAAAATCACTACAAGAGAGTATGATTAAGCCTTTTTGTGAAGAGCAAATTGGAAAAAATGTTATTAGCTATGGACTTAGTAGTTATGGATATGATATAAGAGTAGGACGAGAGTTTAAAATTTTTACTAATGTAAATTCAACTGTTATTGATCCCAAAAATTTTGATGATGCAAATGTGGTTGATTTTGAGGGTGATGTTGCGATTGTTCCTCCAAACTCATTTGCTCTTGCTAGAACGGTAGAGTATTTTAAAATGCCAAAAAATGTTTTAGCAATATGTCTTGGGAAAAGCACTTATGCAAGATGTGGAATTATAGTAAATGTTACTCCATTTGAGCCTGAATTTGAAGGACATATCACAATTGAAATTTCAAATACTACTCCACTTCCAGCAAAAATATATGCAAATGAAGGTATAGCACAAGTACTCTTTTTAGAAGGAGATGAACAGTGCGAAGTTACCTATAAAGACAAAAAAGGCAAATACCAAAATCAAACAGGTATCACCCTACCTCGTATCTTAAAATAGTTATCCTATTAGGATATAAAGTCTCTTTCTTTTGTAATTTGAGAATATTTTTGAGTTAATTTAATCAGAATATTGATATTTTTTGAATAGAGGATTAAATATATTTTATAATGTGTCGATATTATAAATAATTTTTATTAGGAGACATATTATGAAAATATTTTGGAAATGTGTAGCTATTTTAATAGTTACTTTTGGCTTGAGTGGATGTGGGGGTAAATCATCTGAACCACCTGTACAAACAACTAGTACAAATGGTAGTGCTATAAAAGGTCCTTTTGTAAAAGGTTCTCAAGTTGTAGCATACAAATTAAACGAAGATGGTACAAGAAGTATTACTCAAAAAACAACTACCACAACAGATAATTTAGGCACATACTCTTTTGATAATTTAGAGTGGAGTGGAGCAACAGAAATTGTTATTACTGGTCAATATTTTAATGAAAGAACAAATACTTTAGCTCCATCAGATTCACTCTCTGCGATTATTAATATCTCTCAAGGTGCAACAGTTAAGGCTAATATAAATTTATTTACACATCTTGCAGCTATGCAAATTAAAACACTCATGTCAAATAACAAATCTGTATCAACAGCAATTAGTGAGGCTACACAAACTGTTATCAATAATTTTGCACTTCCATCTGATACAAACCTAACAGATCTTGATCCAACAAAAGGTAGTGGACCAAATGCAAAGGCAAATGCAGAGCTTTTAAGAGTATCAGCAGCTTTAGCTGGTGAATCTAGTTTAATCGATGCTTTAGCTAGTGCAATAGCAGATGGAAATATTACAAACGATAGCAATGGCTCAACAACATTTGCAAATGTTGCTCAAAAAGTTAATGATATCAATTTAAGCAAAGTCTCAAACAATTTGGAACAAAATCTAAGCATCACAGATGCACCAGATGCAAACGATACAAATCAAACAGCATCTTATGCAACAAATACTCATGCCCCAAAACTCGACTTAAACTCTACAATATATATTGATGAAAATAGTATAGACATTATAGAAATTGGTGCTAGTGATGATGATGGAGATACTTTAACCTACTCTATTGTTGGTGGGGAAGATAGTGCAAAATTTACAATTGACGCCTCAACTGGTGCATTGAGTTTTAAAACTGCACCAGATTTTGAAACTCCAACAGATAGTGGTTCAAATAACTCATATATGCTTCAAGTTCAAGTGAGTGATGGAACATTAATAGATTCAAAAATGATTACTGTATATGTAACCAATATTGTTGAAACAAAACCATCTATTACACCATTTTCTAAAACAGTTGCAGAAAATACCACTATAAATTCAACCATTGGAACGATAGCCATAGATAAAGGAGATGGTACTATAAGCAAAGTGATACTAAGTGGAGAAAATAATGATACATTTTCTATTAGCAATGCAGGAGTTATAACCTTATCAAAACAATTAGATTATGAAAAAGTCCAAAGTTATAATTTAACCGCTACTGCTACAAATGAAGCAGGAACTAGTGATAGTATAGATGTAAATATAACAGTTACTAATGTAGCAGAAACAAAACCAACAGTTGAAAATTTTTCTACCACTATTAGTGAAGGTACTCCTATTGGAACTTCTATAGGAAAGTTATCATTTGATGCTGGTGATAGTGCTATTACAAGTATAATATTAAGCGGTGATGGAAATCAATCTTTTGCAATAAGCAATGATGGAAATATTACGGTAAAATCTACGCTCGATTATGAAACTAAATCTAATTACTCTTTAAATGCAACACTATCTAATGAAGCAGGTAGCAGTATTGCAAATATAGATATTAATATTACAAATATTGTAGAAACAAAACCAACTCTTACACCAATTTCTATTAATATAGATGAAAATATCACTATAAATTCAACCATTGGAACATTAGTTATAGATAAAGGAGATGGCAATATAAGTGAAGTTACACTAAATGGAGCAAATAGTGATACATTTTCTATCAACAATGAGGGAGTTATTACTGTAGTTAAAGCACTAGATTATGAAACAGTTTCTAGTTATAATTTAACCGCTACTGCTATAAATGAAGCTGGAGCTAGTGATAGTGTAGATGTAAATATAACAGTCAATAATATCAATGAGGCACCAGTTGCTAATGATGGAAACTATACAACCTCTCAAGATACAAACCTTACTATAGATTTAAAACCATTAGTAAGTGATGTAGATAGTGATAATTTATCACTAAAATCGTTTACAGACCCTTCAAATGGAACTGTTACTCACACCGCAGAAGCTGGTGTGGTTATCTATACTCCAAATAGTGGCTTTAGTGGAAATGATAGTTTTACAGTTACAGTAACAGATGATGGAAATTTAACAGCTACAGCTACAATTTATATAACTGTTACATCAAATGGAATAGCAGTAGATCCTTATATAGTAGGTGCTAAATTTTGGGCAGATGTTAATCAAGACAACATTCAAGATTCTAATGAAATTTCAACTCCATCAGATATAAATGGTACATTTAAATTTGATATTTATGTTCCAGATGGTACAAGTGTTGTCATGATATCTCAAGGAATTCACAATGGTAAAATATTTGATGGTAACATATCATCTGATTTTAATGCAAGTAAAAATGGTATTATTTCACCTATAACATCAATAGCAAAAAATGGCTTTAGCGATAGTGAAATTAGAGACTTATTTATTCTTAATGGTTTTGATAATAATCTCACAACTGATGAACTTTATCTTGATCCTTTTGATACAAGCTTATTGCCTTTAGATGGAAATATGAGCAATAAAAGTGACTCAGAGATCAATAAATTTAGAAGAGTACTATTAGCAAATCTCATTATCAATAACACTCTTACTATGAATAATGGATATGACATGAACAAATCAGCAATACAATCCACATTTTTTACAGATCCAGATGGCAGTAATGGACCTGCTTTATCTCCTATACAAATGATGATCGATGCTGGAAAGATGTTAGATATAAACACTCTTAAAAATGGCAATGCAAGAGCCACAGCTAGAATATTTGTTACAATTTTTGAGTATATTAGAGATCAAATCAAAGCTTCATTTGGTAATTTTACAGCTATGGTAGGTGCATTTGAGACAGCAAAAGGTGATGCATTTACTATTATGGGTGCTTTAAATCAAGCATATCAGAGTGCATATCAAGCAGGTATAATTGATCCAAAGTTTGGTTGGGTACAAAACTTGCCAATGCTTTTTGTGCAACCAGATGATTTAGGAGCAACTGATATAAACATTACATATACCGATACTGGTAATAATGTAGATATCACTTTTATGGCAAGTGGGCATAACTATTATGAAGGTTCAACATCTTTAGGACAATGGCAAATAACAGATGATGGTAAAGTACAAGCAAACTCCAAAGAGTTTGAATTTTTAGGTGATAAGATTAAAATTTATGAAGGATCTGCAGTAACAACTTATAATATTACACAAGTAACATATTAACTAAAAGTCAATATCACATATCATGTAAATCTTACATGATATGTTGATATTTATCTACCAAACAGTTTTCCAGCCATATTTAAAGCTCCGCCAATTCCACCGATAGAATCAAGCAAACTTCCACCACTACTTGATTTATCAATTATATTTGGCAAAGCATCACTCAAACCACTAAGAGCAGTATCTGTATCAATACCAAGTTTTGAAGCAAATTCACTTATCTTATCTTCACCCAAACCCGCAATAAGCTGATCACTTGAAATTGCCTCATTATCTCCATCTCCAAGCCATGAGGATACTATATCACCAAGTCCACCTTCACTAAATGAAGAGATAATTGATCCAAGATCAAAACCACTTCCTTCAGAATTTCCCAAAAGAGTACTTAGTGCATCTGTAATTGTATTTGAATCCAAACTATTAGCACTATCACCAAGCTTGTTCTGAAATGCAGATACACCAAGTTTTAATATATCGCTCATATCCATAAGTTGCTCCTTTTAAATTAATCACATGCTCAGTTTAGCATAAATTTGATAAACTCTTTTATCATGAAAAGGTTTATACTAGTTCAAATAGCAAAATATATCGATACATTTCATAAAATAAACTCTATTTTAAGAGTAGATGATACCATCATAAAGATAGAGCTTGATAAAAAACAGACACTATTTTTTGATATGAAAAAAGGGGATTCATATATATTTAAAAAAGATAGCTACTCTCAACAAAAAATTTATACTGCCCCTTTTGATATAGCATTACAAAAATATTTCAATAACTCCAAAATAGAAAAAGTAGAGATATTAACAAATAATAGAATTTTACAAATAACTGTAAACTCTAGCTCCAGCTACAAATCAAAAAGATCTATACTTCAACTAGAATTTACTGGTAAAAACACAAATGCTATAATTTTAGATGAGAACTCTATCATTATAGAAGCGATGCGACATATAAGCAAAAATACCTCTTTTCGAGAAGTTCAAGTTGGAGTAAAACTAATCGAACTACCACCTAGAGAGTTTAACGAAACCAAAATAGAAATTCCAAATTTAGAAACTTTTTTATATGAAGAGCATAAAAAAAGAGAGATCAAGAGATTATCTGTTTTAAAAAATCAAACTATCTCATCTATAAAAAA
This sequence comes from Campylobacterales bacterium, assembly GCA_027081145.1. Classification (GTDB taxonomy): domain Bacteria; phylum Campylobacterota; class Campylobacteria; order Campylobacterales; family QNZT01; genus JALWLB01. The sequence goes on along the minus strand of JALWLB010000031.1, from coordinate 19,835 downwards.
GCAGATAGCAAAACTACAAGATATACAAAACAAAATCGAAAATGAAGACTCTTTAAATAGAAAAATTAAAGAGTATGAGATAAATGGTCATTTAATACTTGCAAATCTTCACAATATAACAAACTATCAAACAAGTATAGAAGTTACAGATTTTGAAGGTAACAAAAGAGTTTTAGAGTTACCAAAAATTGCTAAGAGCCCCTCTCATGCAGCAGAAATTTTTTTTAAACAGAGTAAAAAACTAAAACAAAAAATCAAATTCTCATACATCGAAAAACAGAATTTAAGCTCAAAAATAGAGTTTTTACAAAATTTAATAACTTTAATAAATTCAGCAAAAAGTATTGATGAGTTAAATCTTTATACTCCTAAAAAGCAAAAAAAGCAAAAAAAGAAGATATTAACAGATAACACAATTGAGTCATTTTTTATAGATGGATACAAAATATCACTAGGTAAAAATGAAAAAGGCAATATAAATCTATTAAAATCGGCAAAAATGCGTGATATTTGGCTACATTTAAAAGATATACCATCAACTCATGTTATAATACGATCAGATAAAAAAAGTGTTCCCTTATCTGTGTTAGAATTTGCAGCAAAACTTTGTGTACAATTTAGCAAAGTTTCAAAAGGTTCATATCTAGTCGATTATACTCATAGAAGAAATGTAAAAATAAAAGAGGGAGCAAATGTAAATTACATAGAGTACAAAACTCTAAAGGTAACAAAGGAGTAGTCATGGCAATTTCTCAAATAGGTGGTATTGTATATACAAACCAAAATATGCAAGTAGCCGCTACAAAACAGTTAGACTTTCAAAATAGAGTTGATTTGCAAAACTATGCAGCAGTTGAAGCTGCCAATGACAAACAAAAACAGATTGATGAGACTAGACCAACAGAAGATAGCAAAGGAATCAATGCAGAAAGAGAACACCAAAGAGAGCAAAAAGATAAAGAGAGTGGAGAAAAAGAAGAGGAGATTAAAATAAAATTTGAAGAAGAGAAAGAAAAAGAAGAAGAGAGTAAAATAACTTCAAATCGCATACTGGATATAAGAGCATGAGTATCGATAAAGATAGAGTTTTAACAGCAGTTGTATTAATTGTAACTATTGCAATTGTCGCTTTTATAGATACTCTATTTTTAACTTGGTTATTTTTGGGTATAGTTTTTATGTTTGCATTTTATGAATCTATGAGGCTATTTAAAATCGAAGATAATAGTTTGTATTTTTATGCACTAGTGCTTTGGTTGATATCTTATTTTTATCCAAACCCTGATGATTTAATATTTTTGGTTTTGATTATTTTCGCATCTGCTATGGCTTATCAAGGCAAATTGGACTTTAAAAAAAGTTATGTCTTTATCTATCCAGCTAGTTCATTTTTATTTACTTTGGCTCTTTATAAAGGATTTGGAATAGAGTCGTTGATTTGGCTTGTTTTGGTAGTAGCTTTAACTGATACGGGAGCATATTTGGTTGGTAAAGCTATTGGTAAAACTAAATTTTGTAAAACTTCTCCAAATAAAACTATAGAGGGTGTTGTTGGTGGAGTTTTGATTGGTACAATTTTAGGATCGCTTTATGGAACTTTATTTGTCTCATTTGCACTTAGTCTATTTATCTCATTTATAGTTGCTATATCTTCTGTATTTGGTGATCTGTTTGAGAGTTTTTTGAAAAGAAATGCCAAAGTTAAAGATAGTGGAAATATCTTACCAGGACATGGAGGAATTTTAGATAGAGTTGATGGATATATGTTTGGCTCTGTCTTAATGGTTGTACTTTTAAGAGGCTTTGCTTGATTGTACTTGGAAGTACTGGCTCAATTGGAGTCAATACTCTAAATATCGCTAGAGAATTTAATCTTGATATAGAGATATTAGTAGCTGGAAACAATATAGATCTATTAAATCAACAAATAGCAGAGTTTAATCCAACAAAAGTTGTTATTGCCAATAAAAAAGATTTAGAAAATGTTCTACATGATAATGTTAGCTATGGAGAAGATAGTATTTTAGAAGCTATTTATGGTAGCAATAGCTCTTTGGTTGTAAATGCACTAGTTGGATTTGCTGGATTAAGACCTACAATAGAATCAATAAAACTCAATAAAAAAGTTGCTCTTGCAAATAAAGAGAGTTTAGTAGTTGCTGGAATGTTTATAGATACTTCAAAAATAGTTCCTATAGATAGTGAACACTTTGGATTAAAGTATCTTTTAAATGATAAAAAAGTTGATAAGATGATAATTACTGCAAGTGGTGGATCATTTAGAGACACTCCATTAAATCAATTAGCCTACATGAGCCCCAAAGAGGCACTAAATCATCCAAATTGGTCTATGGGCAAAAAGATAACCATAGATAGTGCCACAATGACAAATAAACTATTTGAACTTCTTGAGGCAAAATGGCTATTTGATATAGACAATCTTGATGCCATTATCGAAAGTAAATCGATCATTCATGCACTTATTGATTTTATAGATGGAAGTACAACTTTGCATGTTGCAAATACCGATATGAGACTACCAATTGCTTATGCGATATTGGATCAAGTTGATAGGCAAATACTAAAACCTATCGATCTTTTAAAGGTTAAAGAGTTAAGTTTTCAAAAGATTACATCTGATAGATACCCTATTTGGAATATCAAAGATGATATTTTAAAAAATCCTCATCTAGGAGTTGTTATAAATGCTGCAAATGAGGTTGCTATCAAAAAGTTTTTAAATCATCAAATAGGCTTTTTGGATATATCTAAGATAGTACTTGAGTGTTATGATAGATTTTATAACTTTTTACCAAAAAATCTTGATGATATATTTGAAATAGATAAAGAGGTTAGAAGTTCAATTTAGTAAATTATCAATTCTCTCTTGATTTGATGGGTGTGAGTCAAAATAACTGTGTTCTTTATCATTTGTAGATGTTAATTTATTCATTTTGATAAAAAAATCGGCTAAATATTTTGGGGATATATTGGCTTTTTTCATTTGCAGTTTTGCATAATTATCTGCTTCACTCTCAAATTCTCGTGAATAGTTGGCATTTAACAAAGTTGCACTAACTGATGCTATGATAGATGATACATCGCCTGTAAAATATGTTACAATGGCACTTACTATTGAAGCTTTTACTATTAGTTGCATGGAGTGTTTATACTCTACATGACCCACTTCATGAGCCAACACTCCATAAATCATTCTATCTTCACCATCACTAAATTTTACCAACTCATCACTCAAAACAATATCTCCAGATGGCAGAGCAAAAGCATTTATTCCAATCCCTCTTCTAAAATGTAAATGATATTTTGATTGATTGTTTGTAAGTTTTGTAAATAGTGTTTTAAGTTTTTCCTGCTCTTTTATATCTAGTTTGGTTGGTTTTAAAAGATACTTATCTAATGTTTTTAAGGTTTGATGAGAAATTGTATCTTCTATAGACTGAGGAGTAATTTTAGCTATATATTTTGCTGTTATACTAGAGCCAATAGTTAAGAAAAAGACCACACTTGCAATCAGCAAAATAAGAGCAAAAATTGCATATCTCATTTTACTCTCAAATAAATGAACTAGCGACTTAGTGCCTTTTAACTCTTTTAAAATAGCATCTATCTTATCATTTTCATCACTATATGCAACTGCATTGTTTGGAAATTTGATGATACGAGGAGTGTTTGCTACTCTTGATGAGATTGATATTTGCTCCAAAGAGTATCTACATGATATCTCATCAGTTTTTAATGTAATCGTAAAGTCTTTAGAAAATTCAATAGATGCTTGTTGTTTTTGAGAAGTTTTACCATCAAAATATTCAGCATCTATTATCATGTAGAGTTAAAATCCTATATCTATATCAAAAAAATCTTCCACTTCCTCGCCAAGAGCACTTTGATTTTGTTGTTTGGTTGCTATAAAATTTGAAACATCCATAGCAGATATAGCAAAATGCTCACACTTATATCTTGTTACTCTAACTTTTGCCCATGGAGCCAACAATCCAAGTGAAAGTATTATAACAATGATATTTGAAAAATATATCCAAGCTAATTTAAATGGCTTTAGGGTGCTTTTAAAAGTAACTTTTTCTAAAGTAGTATTATTCCAAACAAAATTTGATATAAGAGCATCATATATACCTTTTGCTATAAAACCTGCAAATATTAAAAAGACATAACCTAAAATTGCAATAATTGGTAAAAATATATATAAAAGTGGAATGAGAGATTCAGAGTTAGATAAATATGATGAAACTAAAGATCCAATAACACCAATAATCATAATTGGCAATACAGTTACTGATAAATATAATCCTATTGCCTTTAAAAACTGTTTATACATATTTGAAGTAGTTCCCTCATATGCAAACTTAGCTGTTCCAAATTGAGCATTATTGATAAGAAGTGATTTAAACTTATTTAAACTATATGGGTATGCCAACCCTATAGTTAAAATATTTAACACTAAATGAATTAGGAAAAATTTATAAAATGGTGGAGAATTTTTGGTATAATAAAAGTTTATGTTACGATGTTTGATATTTCTTAATTTAAATTTTATCGCTTTATTTATAATCCATGGAGTTATCAATAAAGCTAAGATCAAAATACCAATAGAAATATATACATTTAAAAATATTTGAGAAGATGCTATAAAAATAGCATATATTCCAAAAACTATCAATCTTCCTTTTAAAATGGCAATAGGAGTTGCAGTATATTCAAAAGAGTTACCTTTATAAAAAGTATTAGCATAAAAGTATCTATTTGTTCGAACTTTTGCCCATGCTGAATATATTCCAATAGTAACTATAGTCAAAAAGATATTTACAATCCAAATTTTAAAATACTCTTTAGAATCTCCTCTAAATTCCAAATTTTCAAAAGACTCTTTTTGAGTCTCTTTAGTACTGCTAATAACAGGCGAATCTGCTAACTGTTTAGATCTATTATCATATTTTTTTTGTATCTCTATAGCCTTATCGATAAGAAATGCGTCTTTAGGTGTTATCTGTTGAGATATTTGATAATCTTTTAACTTTTGGAATGCTTTTAAGAGAGTTTGTTCTTCATCTTGTGTAATACTATTTTTGGATATATATTGATTAAAATTTTCACTATTTTGATATATTTTTGATTGTAAAAGGGTTTTAAATTTGTCATTTAGACTATTCATTGTCTATCCTAAAAGAATATGTAAAAAAAGCTGATACTATTAAGGAAAGTTAATTAAAAAAATAGGTATAGATATTTATACCTATTTTTTAAAAGTATTATATACTCTTTGAAGATCTTCGTAAGCAACTGCACTATTTTCAGTTATAAAAGTGATTGCTTCATAAGCATCTCCATCGGTAATTTCTAATGCCTCTTCAAGTAAACTTGCTAAAGCATCATCGTTTAACTCATCAACATCAATTTCACTCAATGTTCCTAAAAGTTCTAACTCTTCAACTGTCATATTAATTCCTTGTTTTTGATTTATTGACACAATCATCGACAAAACTTGTAGTTACTTTATAAAATTCGCAACATGTTTCTCTATAAATATTACAAAAATTAGTATAAAAAAAATTAAAAATTGAATATTACACAAAAATTCTTAAGAAATATTAAAAGTCTTAAACTACAAACTATTCCAATAATTTACTATAATAATGTTACAATATTACATGATATTAAGTATAGAGAGTAGTTGTGATGATAGCTCTATTGCAATCACACAGATAAAGACAAAAAAGTTACTTTTTCATAAAAAAATTTCTCAAGATTTACAACACTCAAAATTTGGTGGTGTAGTTCCAGAGTTAGCCGCAAGGCTTCACACACAAGCTTTGCCAAAAATATTACAAGAGGTAACCGAATATTTTCCATATATAAAAGCCATAGCAGTTACAACAAAGCCAGGACTTAGTGTAACTTTGATTGAAGGTATAATGATGGCTAAAGCTCTAAGTATTACTCTAAATGTGCCTATAATAGAGGTAAATCATTTAATTGGACATATATATTCACTTTTTATTCAAAAAGATACTCTTTTTCCACAATGTGTACTATTGGTTTCAGGTGGACATACACAAATCATACAAGCAAATGGATATGATCAATTTGAAAAAATTGCTTCAACTATGGATGATAGTTTTGGAGAAAGTTTTGATAAAGTTGCAAAAATGTTAAATCTAGGCTATCCAGGAGGACCAATTGTTGAACAGTATGCTCAAAAGGGTGATGAAAATAGATTTAACTTTACAACCCCTCTTTTAAATTCTCCTAAAATCGCTTTTAGTTATTCTGGACTTAAAAATCAAGTTAGATTACAAATTGCAAAAATTCAAAATTTATCCAATCAAGACAAATACGATATATGTGCATCATTTCAAAAAGTTGCAACTGCCCACTTATTGCATAAACTGAAAAAGGTATTTCAAAAAAAAGATATTAAAGATTTTGCAATTGTGGGCGGAGCAAGTGCAAATTTGTATCTAAGAGATAAAATTCAAACTCTTTGTGATGAATTTGATATAAAACTACATTTAGCACCATTAGAGTATTGTTCAGACAATGCTGCAATGATAGGAAGATATGGAATTGAAGCTTATATAAATACTAAAAAAACAGCTCCTTAAATCCAAAATTTTCTGGTTGAAATACTCTTATTTTATAAGTTATTTGATTATTTTCAATTGGCTCAAAAAACAGTCTTGGAGTATCAATAGAGATCAACTGTGTATATACATAATCAACTCCTATAGCTGTTGAATAATCAATCCAACTATAACTTGGATTTGTTCCTAACAAAATATTAATCTCTTTGAGTTTTAAATCTTGTTCAGATATAGAGTTTGCAATATAAAGCTGCTCAATATCTTGTTTTTGAGTAAGTGTAAAAAGCATAGGATGGTAATTAACTTGTGTTGAAAGCAAAGCGTATGGCTTAATTTTATAAGAGCTTAATTGAGATGCCACTAAAGCAGATTTAACTAATGGCAAATTTAAAAATATAGAGCTATCTTCTAATTTATCTTTATTAGCTTTAATCATGTAGGAAATATTTGTTTTGATATTGTTAATATTTTGCTCATATACAATCTCTGCACTGCTGTTTTCTTTGATAGTTTGAGATATCTCTTGGGCTAACTTACTCTTATCATCAAATATAGCAACTCTCTCATTTGCAAAACCCAATAATATATCGATCTGTTTTTGATAATCAATACCACCAAAAAAGATATTAGAGTTTTGATTTTGAACATATTTTGCATTAACAGTTGGAATAAAAATCAACAAATCGTCTTCATAATTAGATACTATATTTGCCCCATTTGGAGTTAGTGCAGCTACAACAAATTGATAACCGCTATTTTTGATATCAAATAGTGCTTTTTGAATAGAGTCTTCACTCTCATCATTGCAATCAAACACTTCAAAATCAAACTTAATGTTTTTATAAATCAAATATGAAAGAATTGAATTTGCAATACCAATAGAGTATTTACCAATAATTTTTCGAGGAACTAAAAGAGCAATTTTCATATCACTATTACTCTGAAATTTTGTAAAATTTATATTACTTCTAAAATGAGAATTTGAATTTTGCAAATTTAGTGCAATTTTTAATTCTTGAAAACTATTTCGTATATCTTGATCCAAATCTTCACTATCTCTATATAAAGATAGAAATGTAAAATATTTCCCCTCATTATATAACATTTGTAAACATGCCAAAGAACACTCATCCCCGTCATACATATCGATAATTATAGTTTCAGGTAGAGGAATTTTAGAGATTAAAGATCTTGTATTGGCATACAAAAGCAGAACACTCACTATACACAATAAAACTATTTTTTTCATAACATTGCCCTCACTTTTAACATATCTGCATAAACATATTTTTTTGCACTAGGATTTCTTAAAAGATAACTAGGGTGAAAAGTAGGAATAAGTTTATATAAACCAAAATCTATCACCTCTCCTCGAATCTTTGTAATCGAAGCTTCTAACTCATTGGTTAAGTATCTATAAGCTGTTGCACCAAGAGTCACTATAATTTTGGGTTTTATAATTTGAATCTGTTTTTGCAAAAATGGCAAACATGAAGTTGCCTCTTCTTGAGTTGGGACTCTATTATTTGGTGGGCGACACTTTACTATATTGGCTATATAAACATCATGTCGATTTATGAAAAGTACATTTTCTATAATTTTTGTTAAAAGCTCCCCTGCTCTACCAACAAAGGGTCTGCCACTCTCATCTTCACTCATACCAGGACCTTCACCTATAAACATTAATTTAGCTTTAGCATCTCCCTCACCAAAAACAACATTTTTTCTAGTTTTTGCTAAAGAGCATAGATGACAATTGTGCACAAAAGTTTGTAGTTCATCAAAAGTGGATGGTAAATCGTTTGTAGAGTTGGATAAAGATCGGTTATTTATAATATCGTTATAGTATTTATAGCCAAATGATCTATAAATATAAAGGTTTTTTAATAATTTTAACTGTTGCGTACTTATCATGTAGAGAATGATAACTAACTAGCTATTAAAAAAAAGATAGATACCTCATAAAAGATATCTATCTAACTAACTTTTAAGCAACACTAACTTTTACAGGATCGCTTTCCCAAATACCATGTTTAGTACAATAACCTTGTGCTACAAGATTTAAATTTTTAGTTGGCACTATATTAAAAGTTACCTCTTGATGACCTTTTTGATTACCAAGTGCACCAGCTAAAAAATCAGCTTTTGCTAAGAGTGTTTCACCATCATATAAAGCTATGCTCTCTATATAGTGATCAAAATCATCTGGGTGGGTATATTCTTTTCCCATTTTAACAGTTACTGCAAACTTTTCACCCTTTGTTGCACTACTCTCACAATAAATAAATGGTGAGTGTCTATCTATATAATCTTTTTTTGCCTCTCTCTCAACTGTATCTATATCAACATATCTATTTATCTTTGGCATATTTTCCTCCTTAAATTATTTGAATCTACATGATATCATGTACTCTATTAAATTAGGATAAAATTTATCCCAATTAATCTATTTTAAGCAAAAGTAACATCTGTTACATGATGCTCTATGCCCAACTCTTTTGGCTCTATTCCCAACGCCAATCCTACCATTTGAGGCAGATGTAAAATTGGTATTTTTACATCTCTTCCAGCCTCTTTTGAAATATTATGTTGCTGAACATCCATTCTAATATGACAAAGAGGACAAGGCGTTACAACGCTTTCCGCTCCATTATCAATCGCATCTAACATCGCATTTGCTGAAAGAGCATTTGCTGTTTTTGGGTTTTGAAGCTCTACATGAAATCCACAACATCTGTTTTTTGACTCATACTCAACATTTTTCCCGCCAAGTGCAACTATCAATCTATCTATCGAGGTTGGTTTATAAGGATTTTCACCTTGATGAAGCTTTGATGGTCTAATATTGTGACAACCATAAAAAGCAGCAATACTAAGATCACTCAAAGGTTTTGTAACTTTTTTGGCAATCTCATCTATTCCCAAATCATCAACCAATGCATACAAAAAATGTTTTATTTCACTACTTCCTTTATACTCTAGTCCAACTTCAAAAAGCTTTTCATTAACTCTTGCTCTTAAATCTTCATCATGATCCAATCTCTCTTTTGTTAATGCTGTATTTAATTGACAAGTATTACAGATTGTCACCATTGTAAGACCTAGTTTTTCAGCATAGCAGATATTTCTAGCATTTAAAACAAGTGATAAAAAATCATCAAAATCTTGCAAATGACTAGCCCCACAACATGAAGCTTCATCAAGTAAAACTAATTCGATATCAAGTGCTTTTGCAATAGCTAGAGTTGATTTTAAAAGTTCAGGAGTACTCTCTCTTGCCGTGCATCCAGTATATAGTGCATATTTTAATTTACTCATTATTTCCCCTTAAACTCTGATGTTGAAGATGACTTGATAAGTTTTTGAATTTCATCTAAGTTTTTTGATTTTGGCATATTCCAAGGAAGAACAATTTTTCCTTTTCTAAACATTGCGATCGCTTCTGGCATATGTTTTAGTGTGCCAAATAGACCTTCAGAGTATTTAACCAACTCTCCTTCATCCAAAATACCATGCTTTTTGATTGAGTTTTTAAATCCAACTGCATGTCTTGTAGCTACATTATCCTCAGCCATCTCTTCTTCAAAAGTTTGATTATGCAGTTTTGTGATTTTATCTATAGGATTTATCTCTTTTGGACAAACCTCAGCACACTCATAACACTTCACACAATCCCAAATACCAAATCCAAGTTTATTGGTAATTTCTAATCTCTCTATCTTTGCCTCATCTCTGACATCAGCATTAAATCTATATGCTTTTACCAATGATGCTGGTCCTAAATAATCTTCGTTTACCCCAACAGCTGGACAAGCATAAAAACAGTTTCCACACTCAATACAATAATCAGCCTCTTCAAGCTTTTCTGCATCCTCTTTTGAAACTATATTTTCACTTTTTGGATTTTCATCTATCTTAGCTATTAAATATGGCTTGATAGCATCATATTTTGTCCAAAAATTGCTTTTATCTATCACCATATCTTTGATAGCTCTTGATTTATCTTGTGGCTCTAGTATCAACTCTTCACCAAATATTTTTACCAAATCAAAAACATTCTCTTTACATGATAATACAGCTTTGCCATTTACTTTTATAGAACAACTTCCGCAAATTCCATGACGACAACTTCTTCTATAGCTAAAAGAGCCATCTATTTCCCATTTAATTCTATTTAAAATATCTAATACAACCTCACCATTTGAGACCTCCATCTCATATGTCATGTAGCGAGGAAGATAGTCTGTGTCACTATTAAATCTAAAAACTTTTAAAGTTAATTTTTTTGTTTCCATTTAATTTCCTTAATATGTTCGAGGTTGTGGCTCAAATTTACCAAGCACAACATCCATATATTCTAGTTTAATATTACCATCTTTATCCATATATCCAAGAGTATGTTTTAAAAAGTTATCATCATCTCTTTGAGGAAAATCATCTCTATGGTGAGCTCCACGACTCTCTTCTCTAGCAATTGCACCCTCAACTATAAATGTTGCAAAATCAAGCATATGCCCAAGCTCTAGTGCCTCTTGCAAATCGGTATTATAAACTTTTGATTTATCCTCTATTCGGATATTTTGATATCTCTTTTTTAATTGTTGTAAAATCTTTTTCTGTTTCTCTAAGCTCTCTTTTATCCTAAAAACACCAGCATTTTCAGTCATACTAACTTGTAACTCTTCTCTAAGATTTGCTACTTTTTCATCTCCATTGTTTTGTAAAATTTTCTCAATCTCATCTATAGCATTTTTAGCATCACTTTCATTAGCTTCAATCAGCTCTAAATAGTTCTCTTTATCAAGATCTTTTGCTATATTTTCTCCAACATGTCTTCCAAAAAACAGAGCTTCAAGTACAGAGTTTGCTCCTAGTCTATTTGCTCCATGAACACTTACACATGAGCACTCTCCTGCAGCGTATAATCCTTTTGTAGTTTGATTTGCATTCATTCTTACTTTTCCAGTTATATCAACAGGAATTCCACCCATAGAGTAGTGTGCAGTTGCTGCTATCACAATAGGATCTTTTATCATATCAAGTCCCAAAAATGTAAGAGCTAAATCTCTAAGTTCAGGAAGTCTTTCCATGATGACTTTTTCACCCAAATGAGTTAAATCAAGATAAACACAATCTTTATTTTTTCCAACTCCACGCCCCTCAAGAATCTCTTTTGTTATAGATCTACTAACCAAATCTCTAGGAGCAAGTTCTAACTTTTCGGGTGCATACTTACTCATAAACCTCTCACCTTTGCTATTTATCAGCTTTCCACCTTCACCCCTTGCGGCTTCACTCATCAAAATACCGCTTCCTGCAAGTCCTGTTGGATGAAATTGCACAAACTCCATATCTTCAAGTGGCAGTCCATGTCTAGCTAAAATTGATAATGCATCACCTGTATTTGCATGAGCATTTGAATTAATTTTAAAGGCTCTTCCATATCCTCCAGTTGCAAACATAATAGCTTTTGCATTAAAAATTACAATCTCTAAAGTTCTGATATCGTATGCTACCACACCACTTGCAACTCCATCTTTGTAAATTATATCAGATACATACCACTCATCTAAAAAATCAACCCCTTCACGATCAGCTTGTTCGAACATAGTTTGCAAAAGTGTCAAACCTGTTCTATCTTTTGCAAAACATGCCCTAGGGTGTGATTGACCACCAAAGTTTCTTTGTGCAATTTTTCCCTCATCATCTCTACTAAAAGCAGCTCCCATTCTCTCAGCCCATCTAATGGTCTCAGGTGCTTTAGAGCACATAAGTTCAACTGCATCTTGATCTGCTAAATAGTCACTTCCTTTAATAGTATCAAACATATGCAAATCTATACTATCTTTTTCTGCTAAAGAGGCATTTATACCACCTTGTGCTGCTCCTGAGTGGCTTCTTAGTGGGTGAAGTTTTGTTAAAACCAAAACTTTATGATTTCTCTTTTTCAATTCTCTAGCAGCAGAAAGTCCAGCCAATCCAGCCCCAACAATTACTGCATCATAAGTACGAATTGGTATGCTCATATATATCCTTCACAATTTAATCTTTATTATATCGGCTGATTATAACATTTGTTTATTAAACTATTTAAATGGTTTTAAAAAATAATTGATAAAATATCATAAAATTGATAATTAACAATTAGTTAAGATAGTGTTGCATATATAGCAAAACTACTTTTAAATAAAATTTGCTACAATAATATATATTTTATATTTAAGAATATATTAAGAGGGTCTTGTGAAGTATTTTATATTTTTTGCTATTTTTGTTATCACACTTCATGCAAAAACCTATGACAAATTGGAATTTACTGGAGAGGGGATTGATTTTTTAGTAGGTGATTTTGCTACTTCGACTCTATATAAAATTATAGGAAAACCTTATCCTCCGTTTTATACTCCATGGAGAGATGATCCAGTTTTTGAAGATAGTGAAATAGCAGAGTATAAAACAAGATTAAGAGAGTATTTTAACTCTTTTGGTTATTATCGAGTAGAGATAAACTCTAGCCTACATGATAACTACATAAAACTCAATATAAATAAAAATGATCCTATAAAAGTACACTCACTAAAACTTGATTTATCAGATGATTTAAAAAAGTTTATACCATTTCAAAAAGGCTCTATCTTTCAAACTACTCCTTTTACAAAAAGCAAAAAAGAGATTGAGAGGTATCTTTTGGAAAATGGTCATCCAAAATACTATTTAGATGCAAAAGCTTATGTAGATATAGATAAATATGAGGTAAGTTTAAGCTATATTGTAGATAAAAATAGCTCTTTTACACTAGGAAAAACTACCATTTCTACTATAGATGATATAGAAAAAAGTTTATTAAAAGAAAAAATCGCTTATAAAGAGGGTGATTTATATGATATTAGAAAGTTAGAAAAAACTTATGATAACTTTTATGAATTGGCAATTTTTGACCAGATCAAAATAGAGCCAAAATTTGAATCAAATAGCACTATAGCCCCTATTGATATTGAGCTTAAAAAGGGTAAAACAAAATTTTTAAAAGGCTCTATAGGGTATAACACCGATGAAGGTGCAAGAGGTGAAGTCTCTTGGGTTGATAAAAACTTTTTTGGTAATTTAAAAACCTTTCAAAGTGGCATAAAACTTACTCAAATTGGATATGAAGCTTATGGTATATATTATGATCCTCGTATTATTTTGCCATATATTGGCAGAATAGATTTTGAAGAGTCTTTAAAGTATAGTAGTTTTAGATACGATAGTTTTGATGAAAAAACTCTAACAAATCGCATAACCATAGGCAAGATAAAATTCAATCTTGAACACTATTTTGGCATACTTTCAGAATATAGTAAAATTGTAAATAAAACTCAAAACTATTTTAACCAAGATGGAAATTATTTTATAAACTCTTTTTTTTATAGACTTTTAGTTGATAAAAGAGATTCAAAAATAGATGCTAAAAATGGTTACTATATCTTGGTATATCTTGAAAAAGCAGACAAAATTTTAAAATCAGAGCTTGATTATTTAAAATCTCTTTTAGAGCTTAGATATATAAAATCATTTGATAATTTTACTCTAGGATTTAAATCAAGAGTAGGATTTATAGATGAAGATGTACCGATATTTAAAAGATTTTTTACAGGTGGTTCAGTAACAAATCGTGGATATGAGTATCTTGATGTTGGTTTAAAAGATAGTGCCAATGTGGCTCTTGGTGGGGTTAGTTTGATAGATCTTATGAGTGAACTTAGATATCATGTAAGCAAAAACTTTAGTATTGCCACTTTTTATGATAGATCTATGCTCTCTTTGGTTGCAAATAAGTTTGATGATGATTTTTATGATAGTTATGGTTTTGGAATCCGATATACTACACCCATTGGACCTTTGAGAGTTGATTTTGGATTTCCTGTTAAAGAAAAAGGTTTTGCATTTCATATCAGTATAGGACAAGTGTTTTGAAGTTTTTAAAGATCTTTTTTATAACTATTATTTTTATAGTTGTAGCTATAGTATTGTTACTTGAAAGCAGTACTATCTTAAACAGAGCAATCGATTATGGTATAAAAAAGAGTAACTTAGATATAAAAATATCTAAAATTTCAGGTGGAGTTTTTTCAGGCTTAGATATAAAAAAGATCAACTATCAAAATCAAATAAAAGCGGATTTAAAAATTGATATAGATTTTTTACCACTAAAAGATGGTATCATTAAGATAAATACTATAAATCTCTCAAATGTTTATATAGATCAAGAGTTTTTAAAAAGCCTATCAAATAAAGAGAGCAATCAAACAAAAGATCAAAACCAAACTAACCAATTTATAAAAAAAATAGTGATAAATAATCTACACATAGATCTACATGATATCACATTTGATGAGTATATATTAAACTTAGCTATTTTGGAAATAAAAAACTTTTCATTTGATATGAAAGATGATTTTAAAGGTGTGATAAATTTAAAAATAGATTCCAATGTAGCAGATACAACCTCAACAATAAATCTAAAAGATAAGAGATATCATGTAAAAGCTTTAATAAGCTCCAAAAAAGAGTTTTTAAAAAGGTTTATCAAAGATTCAAATCTTACACTATTGCAAAATCCAACATTTGATATAAAAGCAGATGGTGATATGCAAAATGTCAAATTAAACCTCATCACAAAAGAGACTAAAATAGAATATAGCAATATAAAAACTGCTATCAAACAACTCTCTTTAAATGCAGACTATGGCATAAAAAGTGGCAACTTAATAGCAAATTTACAAACTAACATAGATTCTAATTTGGCAAATTTAAACCTCTTAGCAAAAAGCTCACTCAATATAAATGATATAAACAATACCCTAAAATTTCAAACCATAACCAACCTAACACCAAGCGATACTATTTTAAATGAGCAAAACATAACTTCTCAAACCCCTTTAAAATTAACTATTCAAGCTGATGGAAATTTAACTATTATAGACATATACTCTAGCCTTGATGAAGCAAATTTAACTTATGATAAATTTAGAATAACCCCAAAAGAGTTAAATCTAAAAGCTAGATATCATGTAGCCAAACAAGATATAAATGCAACACTAAATACCAAGATAGATTCAAATATCACCGATTTAAATCTAACAGGTGATTTTAGAGTAAATTTAAAAGATCTCAACCAAACTCTCAAGTACAACTCATTAGCACAAATATCAATAAATCAAAACTTTTTAACATCTATAACAAAAGATCAAAACTTAACTATCAAAAACTTATCACCTTTTAGTATCGATTTGGTAGGTGACTCAGTTAAAATTAACACCGATTTTAGTTTTGATGCAAATTTGATATATAATGATATAAAGATCAAATCAAAAATCAAAAACTCAAATATAAAATATAACCTAAAAAACAGTCTTTTAAATGCCAAATTAAAAGCAGATATAAGTAGCAATTTAGCAAAAATAGCTCTTAATTCAAAAGCTTACCTAAACGCAAAAGATATTAACAACACCTTAAAATACAACACCACTATATCTGTAAGCGATACAAAACCATATCAAAATATTGACCTATCTACTTTAGGTGATATTGGATTAGATATAAAAGGAACACTAAAAACTCTCCAAGCCAATTTAAACTCTAAAAAAATAGATCTAAATATAAAGAGTGATGATTTTGATAAATTTGATCTTAGTTTAAATGCTAAAAATTTACATATTCAAAAAATTTATGACAATTTACCAAAAGAGATAAAAGATATATTTTTAACCATGCAAACAGATGGCTATTATAAAATATCATCAAATGAGATCAATTTTGATATCAATACAGATGCAAATAATTTAAAATTAAAAGCTAAAGTGAAAAAAGTTGATGATAAAATTTCCCTATCTTTAAAAAACAACTCTTTTTATACAAATTCAAAAATAGAGCTAAATCCTTTAAAAGTGTATGCCGATGGGGAAATATCTTCAATAAAAGATCTTTTGACAAATATCCAAAGAGTATATCATGTAGATGATTTGGATGTTGATGCAAATATAAACTTTAAAGTTGATACCAAAGATGACATCATAAAAACAGATATAAAATCACCTCAAATAAAGATAGATCAAATAACACTGAATGATTTAAATTTATTAGCACTTTATCAGCCAAATAGAGTAGTTTTAAAAAAGTTTGATCTTCAAATAGATGGTTTTGAGAGTAAAGATCTAAATAAAAAGATCGCATTAAAAAAAGATGCGATACTCACTTTTGATAAACAAAATGCAAATATAGATTTAGAGCTTATAAATTTACTCTCTTTAAAAGCAACAAAACAAAATGATCTCATCACTGCAAGCTTAAAAACTAGCAATTTAGCACTATCATATCCAGAGTATGGCTCAACAAAACTGACTACAGATATGGAAGTTTATAAAAGTGATACAAAATTGGCCGTTACGGGAAATATTCAGTTTAAAGAGACTCAAATAGAGTATGAATCAAGGTATCTTGATGTATCTAAAGATAGTGATATATTAATAGTATCAAAAAAATCAAAAGAGCAAGAGAAAAAACTAAAAAACAACTCATTTGTAGATAATACTTTCTTAGATATCAACATAAAAAGCAGTGATAATATGCTCTATAAAGTAAAAAGCGGTGAAATAGAGTTTTTGCCAGATATCGAAGTAAGAAAAGATTTTGGATCAAACCTCAAACTTACTGGAAAAATTAAATTGATTGATGGTGCATACGATTTTGCGGATAAAAGATTTAAAATAGATGAAGGAGCTATAGCATTTCGTGGACTTGAAGATATAAATCCTCTGCTTGATTTAAAAGTTACTTATGATGAGATCGAAGATACTCTTATAATAATTCAAATATTAGGAGATAAAAATCGTCCAAAACTTATATTTTCCTCTAAACCTATGATGAGTAAAAAAGATATATTCTCTTCACTTCTTTTTGGCATGAGTGCAGATGAAATCAAAAATGCAGCTACAAGTGCAAATAAAGCAGCCGAAAAAATATTTGCAAGAGCAATAGCACAAGATTTAGCAAGAGAGTTAAAACTAGATAAACTGGATATGAATAGAAATAGTGATGGTGGATTGGATATTTTAGCTGGTAAAAAAGTGGGTAAAAAACATATACTCTATTATAAAAACAAAGCAACAAAAAGCTCTATTATAATTGAAAAAAAATTATCAAAACACTGGAGTGCAAGTACAGAAATTGGAAAAGATGGACAAGGAGTTGATTTTGTTTATAGAAAGTGGTTTGACAATTTTCCCTCATTTTTAGGTTTTTAAAACAAAAACATTTCAACTAAAATTTCTGAAATCTCTTTTGCTTTTTGAGTTTCTACTTTACCTATTTTTTTTACAATTCGACTTTTATCTATAGCTCTTATTTGATCCAATAAAACTAATCCATTTTTTTCTTGAAAATAGATATTGGGTCTAAAAACAAAATCAAATCCTTTGCTTGTTAGTGGTGCTATTATGATAGTCTTTAATATATTCATCTCATTTGGAGAAATTACTATACAAGGTCTTTTTTTTTGTATCTCGTGTCCTACTGTGGGATTTAGTTTTACTAAAACAATGTCAAATCTTTCTATTTTCAATTACCATTCCCACTCTTCTAAATCATTATCATCAAGTAAATCTTCTAAAATAGCTTCATCTTTTTGTTTGTTTGATAAAAAATTTTTTATATTTTTATCCCAATCTTTTCTACTGATTTTTTTAATAGGTTTTAACAATAAACCATCTTTTGTAACTTCAAACTCAATTTCACAATTTTGCAAATTTGCTTGTTTAATAATAGGCTTTGGAATTCTTATACCTTGTGAATTTCCAATCTTTGTAAGCATTGTCATCGCT
>JALWLB010000031.1:0-1347 GCA_027081145.1 Campylobacterales bacterium | reverse complement strand
ATATTAAGTCATACTTATTATGATAAAGGCAAAAAATATTATGAAAAGAACCGGCTTTACTATGGTTGAGCTTATATTTGTAGTAGTAATTATTGGTATCTTGGCAGCTACTGCTGTACCAAAATTTACAAATACAAAAGATAGTGCAAAAAAATCAACTGAGCTATCTACTGCTTCAGCAATAAGTGTAGCGTTGGATAATATCAATGGTGAATGGAGTATCAACGAAGATGATTTTGATTGGGATGGTGATGGAGTTGAAGATAATATATCATCAGATTTATCATATAATGGATATCCATATCCATCAAAACTTAGCAAAAATAGTGATCCATTAGGGAAATTATTTAGATCATCACAAAAAAGTAACTTTACTCAACAAGGATCTACTATATCAGCTTCTAATATCATGTATGCTATCTATACAGGAATTGCTTCTAATCCAACTACAGGAGTAACTTCTAATAATGAGATAGAAAACAGACCAGATAAAAATGATTTTTGGGTATATGTAATAGAAGCAAATGCAACATCTTCGTGCACAATTTCTAGTGATAAGAGTACATCAAAAACTGTATCAGCAGGTGATTTTGTTTTAATTGATATAAATACAACTGTTACTCCCAATTTTAGCACTTCTGATTTAGGAATAAATTTTTCAGCTGCTTGTTTATAAATTTATTGATCAATTGCTCCAGCCATATCCCACATAGGCAAAAATACACCCATTGCCATAAGTAACAAAAATCCAGCAATAAAAAATATCATAATAGGCTCAATATATGTTGATAAGTTATCAATTAGATCGTTATATTTTGTATTATAATAATCATCTACCTTTTCTAGCATTTGATTTAGTGAACCACTACTTTCACCAGCTTTGATCATTTGTAGTATCATATTTTCAAACTGTTTTGTTATCCCAAAACCATGTGTAAGTGATTTGCCCTCTTGAATGGAGTTTTCTATCAATAAAAATTTCTCATTGATAAAATCATTATCAACAGTACTTCTAGCGGTTTTTATAGCTTCTACTATAGGAATACCTGAATTTGTAAGACTATTAAAAACATATATAAATCTTCCTATCATTGATAATGAAGTAACTCTTCCTAAAAGATATACTTTTAAGATATATTTATCTATCAAGTACTTATATTTTCTATTTTTTAAATAAGATGCTTTATGAAGAAAAATTAAAGCTATGACTACTATCAGTACCAAAATACCATAATTTGATATAAATTTTTCTATCCATAAAAGAAGTTGGGTTGGCATTGGAAGTGCTGCATTAAGCTCTGAAAACATATCTTTAAAATTTGGAACAACAAGTTTAATAATCGCTAT
>JALWLB010000030.1 GCA_027081145.1 Campylobacterales bacterium | reverse complement strand
AGATACAACAGAGCAAACCTCTACATGATATCTTAGAGCCAAAAGAGATAGAACAAGAGCCAATTTTAAAACAAGAGCCTCTACATGATATTCCACAACCAGAATTAGAAAAAAATAAAAGTTCATTTCTAAATATAGAAAAATTTGAAAGTTTAAAACAACAAACAGCCAAAGAAGAGCCAAAACCAAACTCACTCTTATCAAAGCTTTTAAAAGCAAACAGAGAGAAAAAAGAGAAATTACAAGATAAGCAATCTCATATAGAAGAGGAAAAACCAACTGATACAGTACCAAAAGAACAAACAATTCAAGATATTAATACTAAATCTGAAACCCCTCAGCCAACAAGTGTAAATAACTTGAACTTTTTAAAAACTGATGATGAGCCTAAGGTAGAGTCTAAAACAGAGAGTACAAATAGCTTGAATTTTTTAAAAATAGATGATGAGCCTAAAGTAACAGATAGAGATAGCTTAAATTTTTTAAAAACTTCCAATGATCAAATAAAACCAAAAGATCCAATAGAGAGTATAGAAAAAGAGCCTATGATAAAAGAAGACTCCAATAAAACATTAGCAGATAAATTAAACTTTTTAAAACCTCAAGATTCAACTCAAGATGAGCCTATAAAGCCTCTATTTCAAAAAGAAGAAAAAACAGAAGATGAACCTATGCCAAATCTGTTTAAAAAAGAATCTCCTCAAGATGAATCTATAAAGCCTCTATTTGAAAAAGAGGATAATGCTAGTGATGATCTTATACCAAATTTGTTAAAACGAGATGATGAATCTGAAAATGAGAAAGAGAGTATCATAGGTCAAATTAAAAATGATATTTTAGAGATAGATGATACTTTGCAAAATAGCACTAATGAAAGTATATCAGTTACGCCTTCAAAAGAGGAAGAGGAAGATAGAGCTTTTCAAAGTAGATTAAAAAGTCTTTTTAAAGAAAATCAACCCAAAAATGAGAGTCCAACACAACAACACTACTCTCCAACATCATTTAAATTAAAATCTCAAGATCCCAAACCAGATAGTGAGCCAAAAAACCGATCTCAATCTAATCAATCTTCATTGATGCAGATATTAAAAAGATCCCAAAACGAGACAGAAGAGCAAGAGATAAAAACTATATTACCAACACAACTATCAAAAAATGAGGAGAGTAATAGCCAATTTTCATTAAGCTCTTTAGGACTTAGTAGAGAAGAGGAGTATGAATTGGTTAGTGATTTTGTGGCTGAGTCGAAGATAAATATAGCAATGCTTAATGATTTTGCTCAAAGTAGTGATTATGAAAATATCATATATACACTAGTCAAACTCTATAGCTCAGCTGAAATTTTAGGTTTAAATACTATTATTGAGATAACACAAAAGATGAGACAAGAGTGTGAAAATAAAAATATTGATATGGTTTTTAAACTAAATCAACAGTTACAAGAGCAAGTTATTGCACTAGAAGAGCATTTTAAACAACTTTAAAGGTTATGAAATATGAAGATTAAACAAAATATTAAACTAATTACAATTATACCAATTGCATTGGTTTTTTTAGCTTCAATCTATTTTCTATTTACTACAGTACAAGAGTATCAAAAAACGGTACAAACAAAAGATAGAGTAATTAAAAGTAAGATATTAAAAGATTTATCGGTAAATCTTGCTAGAGAAAAGGGGCTTAGTATAATTTATCAATTAAGCAACAATTTGGTAGCAAAAGATCTACTATCTAAACAGAGACAAAAGTGTGATGCTATTATTGTAGAGGTTAAAAGTCAATTTAGTGGTAGCACTATTGTAGCCAAGTTGCAAGAGTTAGATGATAAACGAAGAGCGTTGGATAATTTAAGTACAAATTTTGTCTCAATTTACTCATACTATGATAGTTTAAATACCCTAATCGTTACAAAAATAAAATCACTATTAGCACACAATTTTGAAAAGTTTACCCCACTTTCTAATGCGTATCTATCTTCTATAAAGTTATTGGAACTTTTGGCAAAAGAGAGAGACTTTATCACTAAGTTGCTCTCACACAATGGAGCTATTGAAAATAGTGAAGTTAATAAAGTTTTAACAATTTTAAAAAGTAAAGATATAAATGAGATTATTCAAGCATTAAAACCTGATGAGCAAGAGGTGCTTACAAAAATATTAAAAGCCAATAATTTTGTAAAACTCTCCAAAGATAGTGCAAAGATGAAAAGAGAGATCTTTGCAAAAATCAATAGTGGAAACTATCCTATAAAGCCAATGGAGTGGTTTCAAAATGAGACTAAAAAGATTGTAACTATCAATACAGTATCAAATAGTATCAATGCTATGCTGGTAGAAAAAATTGATAAATATGAATCAAGAGAGCTTATTGAGCTTATTGTAGCTGCTTTTGTACTTCTTTTGTCACTCTATATGTTTTATATATATATAAGATTGAACCCTTATTTAAATAGTACAGTAGGTTTAGAGAGGTTATTGGATAAGATAATTGATTATGCTATATTAGAAGATACTATAAATCTTGGAACAACTGAAGGAATTGAAAAAGCGTATGATATTATAGAAGAGAGTGTTGATAAAATTGCAATTGAAAAGAAAAAGGCTCAACGAGCAAATGCTTCAAAAAGTATCTTTTTGGCAAATATGAGTCATGAAATTAGAACACCAATTAATGGAATCATAGGCTTTACTGAACTTTTGAAAAAAAGTCCACTATCAAAAGAGGATAGAGAGTATGTAAATATTATAGATAGTAGTACAAACAATTTACTTGAAATTATAAATAATATCTTAGATCTTTCAAAAATAGAGAATAACAAAATAGATATAGAAGAGATACTATTTTCACCAATAGAGGAGTTTGAAAATAGTGTAAATATATATCTGGCAAAAGCTGCTGATAAAGAGATAAATCTATCTCTTTATATGGATTTAGAAATTGATCACTATCTTAGTGGTGATCCAACAAAGGTTAAAGAGGTATTGCACAATTTAATAAACAATGCAATTAAATTTACCCCTAATAAAGGTCATATAGATGTAACAATCAAAAGTGTAAAATCGGATAATCCTAAAAAAGAGAAGATCTATTTTGAAGTAAAAGATAGTGGTATTGGAATAAGTGATGATAAATTAGAGGATATTTTTGATGCATTTTCACAGGCTGATTCTACAATTACAAGAAAATATGGTGGTACTGGACTTGGACTTACCATCTCTTCAAACTATGTATCACTAATGGGGGGTAGATTAGAGGTAGATAGTCAAGTTAATAAAGGGAGTAGATTTTATTTCACACTAGAGTTTACAAAAGAGCAGCCTCTAAAGAGTGAGTATAAAGATAGATTTAAAAATTTGAACGCTACTATATTTTTCCCACCTAACTCTGATGAGAAGTATAAAATCTATATAGATAAGTATATCCAATATTTTGGAATAGAGAGCAAAACTATAACAGAGTTAAAAAAACTGGATAAAACAGATCTGTTGGTTGTAAAAGCCGATATGTTAAGTGATAGCGATTTTGATATTTTACAAAATATAAAAACTCCAATCGTATTAATTTTAAAGACTCAATATCAAAAAAGATTAAATACATTCAAATCTGAATTTATCTATCCTATTTGTGAGCCTTTAACTAGAGGTAGAATATTTGAAATTTTAAATCAGATAGATGGTAAAACAGAAACGGTAGTAGATAATAAAAGATTAGATAAAGCGGTTGTAAAAAGTAAAAAAACAACAGATAAGACAAAAATTTTAGTGGCAGAAGATAATGAGATCAATCAAAAACTATTAACTAAGTTATTAGAGAATTTAGGATTACAAGTTACTACACTTAGTAATGGTTTGGAAGCTTATAATGCAGTACAAAAGAGTAGATTTGATCTGATATTTATGGATATTGCTATGCCTATTTTAAATGGAATAACTGCTACAAAAAAGATAATAGAGTTTGAAAAAAACAACTCTTTAAAACACACTCCAATAGTTGCAATAACAGCAAATGCACTAAAGGGTGATAAAGAGAAGTTTTTAAATGAAGGTTTGGATGATTATATATCAAAGCCTATTAAAGAGAGAGATTTGATAAATATTTTGGAAAAATATGGGATAGATTACTCTCAAGCAGAAGACTTTTCGGTTTCCAAAATAGAGTATAATCAACCATCAAAAATTAAACAGGTCATAAATCATCCAAAAAATAAAAGAAAAGATGAACAAAATATACTAATTTTTAAAAAGAGTAGAGTTGAGACAAAAATTTTTCAAAAGGTGATAAGTGCACTTTATGATAAGGTTGTTACTGCAAATAGTGTAGAGGAGTTTTATGATAAGTTAAACAGTAGTAGTTTTAAAGTCATTATGTTAGATAAAGAGATAAGTGAGCTTGATTTAAATCACTTTTTAGAGTATGCAAAAAGGCTTGATGATACAATCTTGTTACTCTTTAGAAGTTTTGATTCGATAATAGACGATAGTGCAAGAGAGCAGTTTCATGAAGTTTTGATAAATAGTGCAGATAGTGAATATCTAAGTGCTATATTGGAAAACTATATATCAGATTAAATAAATGGGGTGCAAAAAAGCACCCACTTCTAAAACTTCTATGTTATAATCCAATAGTTAAAATAGATATTCAAATTATACAAAAGATTGGCACTTTTACAAGCTTTTTTAAAATTAGGACCTTTTCTACATGATATATATAATTAGTGCACTAAAAGCTGAAGCAAATTTTTTGATAGAGCATTTTAAACTTTTAAAAACAGATGATAAAAGGTTTTTGATTTATCAAAATAGTGATATAAAACTTATAATAAGTGGTATCTCAAAGTTAAACTCAGCCATCGCTACAACCTATCTACTTAGTAAATCTTTACCAACAAAAAGTGATAAAGTTATAAATATAGGCTTAGCAGGAGCAAGAAGTGATATAAATTTGGGTGAACTTTTTGAGGTAGAAAAAATCATAAATGACTCTAAAGTCTATCATTTAAAAACCACTACAAAATTAAAAAAGGCCTCTATTAGTTGTTTAGATCATGTAGCGACTAAAGGGTATAATTTAAAGAGTGATCTTGTTGATATGGAGAGTTTTGGTTTTTATAAAGCTTCTAAAATATTTTCTAAAAATATAGTTATATTAAAAGTTGTATCAGATCATTTAAGTGATAAAATTTTATCAAATCAAAATATAGATCAACTCTTTTTAAAACATATAAAATCTATTGAGGATATCATGTGGATAAAGTAGCATTAGTTAGTGGAGCAAGTAGTGGCATAGGAAAAGAGATAGCAAAGATGTTGCTTGAGATTGGTTATAAAGTTTATGGTATTGGAAGAGATTTTAGTAAGTGTGATATCAAAGATAAAAACTTTTTAGAAATAAAGGCAGATTTATCAGATATAAATAGTATAAAAGAGATAAAACAAAAGATAGATTATAAAAATATTCATATACTAATTCACTCAGCTGGAGTTGGTTTTTTTGCTATGCATGAGGAGTTAAACTATAAACAGATTCAAGAGTGCATCAATGTAAATTTTACATCAAGTGTAATTTTAAGCAAAGAGTTTTTAAGAGAGCTTAAAAAAAATAGTGGATATATATTTTTCATCTCATCTCTCTCAGGAGTTAAACCATCACCATTTGGGGCACTCTATGGAGCTACAAAAGCGGCTACTAGGCACTTTGCAACTTCACTATTTGAAGAGAGTAGAAAACATAATCTAAAGGTTATAAATATAAATCCTGGATTTGTTAAAACTTCATTTTTTGATAATTTACACTTTGGGTGTGAAGATGATAATCTAAGTTTTATAAAGCCCGAAGATATCGCCAAAAGTATAAAAGATATACTATCTTTAAGAGAAGGAAGTATAATAACAGAAATAACAATAAATCCTCAAAAATTTAAAATCAAGATGAAAAAAAGAGTGAAAAATTGATAAAAATTGCAATCAATGGCTTTGGTAGAATTGGAAGAAGTGCAGCTAGAATTATCTTAGATACTCCAAATCTTGAGTTAGTTGCTATAAATGATATAATAGATTTAAAAGATTTTTACTACTATTTTAAATATGATTCAATTTATAAAGAGTTAAAAGATAAAATCTCTCTACATGATAACTATCTTTTAGTTGATCAAAAAAAGATTTATCTATTTAACAAAAAAGATCCAAAAGAGTTAAATTTAAAAGATTTGGATGTTGATGTTTTATTGGAGTGTAGTGGAGTTTTTTTAACATCCAACTCTTTAAGATATCATGTAGAAAATGGTATAAAAAAGATAATCATTTCAGCCCCACCAAAAGATGATACCAAAATGTATATCATGTATCACAACCATAAAGAGTATAAAAATGAAAAAATAGTCTCAAACTCTAGCTGTAGTGCAAATGCAATAGTACCTATTTTTGATATCATAGATAAACACTTATCTATAAAAAGTGCTTTTATAACAACAATACATAGCTACACAACAGATCAGAGCCTACTAGATACAAAATACTCAAGATCAGCACCAAATAATATCATACCAGTTGATAGCTCAGCCGCTAAAACAACAGAGAAATTTTTTCCTCATCTAAAAGATAAAATCTACTCAAAAAGTTTACGAATCCCACTACCAGCAACAACAATATATGATTTAAATATCAAAATAGATAAAACAATATCAACAAAAGAGCTACATGAACTAATAAAAAAGAATTTATCTAAAACTTTTAATACAACAAACTCCCCTTTAGTATCGAGTGACTTTATAAAAGATAGCTATAGTGCTACGATAGATTTAAATTTAACTCAAATAGATCAAAACCTTGTAAAAATCATCCTCTATCAAGATAATGAGTTTGGTTATGCTAAAAGATTGATCGATTTGACTAGGTATATTACGGGGGTCAGGGTTTGACTTTTGCCTTTTTGTCTCTCAAAAGGCAAAAGTCAAACCCTGAACATTCCTCCTGAATTTTTCCTGAAAAAATACTTAAATTACCTTATTTCATAAT
>JALWLB010000029.1 GCA_027081145.1 Campylobacterales bacterium | reverse complement strand
GAAGGACAAATGCCTTGGCCTTTATTGAAAAAAGAAATTTTAGAATTTGAAAAACATCAACTTAAAATAGTCTCTTTTGAGGACTATTTTGACAATGAAGAACCAAGAGTTAGAAGATTTAGAGTCGGAAGAGTGTTGGGGGTCAGGGTTTGCCTTTTGCCTTTTTTGCTCAAAAGGCAAACCCTAGTATTCCACTCTCGGTTGGTAAAATTTTAGAGTTTACTTGAAAGTGAAAAGTCAAACCTAGACTCCGTTTTTTTGCAAAACTCAAGTAATCTTTTTGTTTGAGTTTTGTATAATTATGACAGTATAACTAAGGGATTTGTCATGCAAACTTTAAAGATAAGTATCCAAGATAATTTTTTACAAGATTTTTTATCCATTATTGAACAGTATAAAGATAAAATTAAGATAGAAGAAGATGAGAATTTATTGCTTGATCCTTATTTTTATGAAAGACAAAAACAACTTCAGC
Source organism: Campylobacterales bacterium (assembly GCA_027081145.1). Classification (GTDB taxonomy): domain Bacteria; phylum Campylobacterota; class Campylobacteria; order Campylobacterales; family QNZT01; genus JALWLB01. The sequence continues at coordinate 24,774 of JALWLB010000029.1, read as the reverse complement.
AAGATATTAAAGATATAGATAGTGGTAAAATAGAGATGCTATCGCAAGAACAATATGATAAAGAGATAAATAACTTTTTTACAAAATTAAAAACAAAATATGCAAATTAACCGTTCTTCAAGGTATAAAAATAATCTATTTAAAATCTTGGATTACATTGCACAAGATAAAGTGAGTGCTAGTGAAATTTTTTTATATGAAGTTGATGAACTTATTAACAATCTTCCATATTTTCCATTTAAATACAGAAAATCTATATATTTTAACGATGAAAATATTAGAGATATGATATATAAAGGTTATACAATAGTTTATAGAGTTAATTTGGAAAAAGACACAATAGATATTTTAAGAATCTTTAACAAAAACAAACCACTTTTAAGTTAAGGGTATAACAAGTACAAGCATAATGAGACTAAAATTTAACAAAATCTTTGATGATATCATGTAGAAGGGTATATGGGTGAAATTTGAGAGATTAAATAGTGTTATTATTTTGATTAGATATATGTGTGGATATATTGTGGACTAATACAAAATATTGACTTTATGCGTACAATGTACTATAATTATTTATTGATATTATATTTGATGATGAGAAAAACAAAAAGTTATTTGAACAACGAGGTGTGACTTTTGAACAAGTTATTGATGCTATCTTAAATGATAAAGTTTTACATGATATGCCTCATCCAAATAAAGAAAAATACCCAAAACAAAGACTTATGATCGTTGATTTGGATAGTTATACTTATGGAGTTCCTTATCTTAAAAATGAACAAGAGATAGTCCTAAAAACTATATATCCAGATCGAAGATATAAAAAATTATTGGAGAAGAAAAATGAAAAATAATTTTATAGACAGTGAAGAGAAAAAAGATATGGAAATTTGGGATGATATTGATGTCACCAAATTTGAAAGTGATACTGAAAATATCAAACAACTAAAATCAGCAGCAAAAAATTATGTCAAAAAACATGAAACAAAAATGAACATAAGAATTTCAAAAGAAGAACTTGAAAAAATCAAACAAAGAGCCAAACTAGAAGGATTAAAATATCAAACCTTTATAAAAAGTGTTTTGCATAAATATATAACAGGTCAATTAGTCGAAGATAAAACTAAAGTAGCATCATAAAAATAACAGTGATGATACGAGAAATTATAAGACCACAATATACGGATTTAACTATAAATATACCGACAGATTATATTGATAGAGAGTTAGAGCTTATAATCTTTCCTATTGACAAAAAAGATACTCTCCAAGATACAAAAAAAAGAAGAATTAAAAAGTCATTAAGAGGTGTATTTAATCAATATGCTGACAAATCAAAAATACCTTTAGAAGAGGCACATGGAGTCAGAGTTAAACTTTTAACTTTTTCAATATTTTACTAACTCCATTGGATAAAAGTAGCCTGTCCCCTTTATTTGTTCTTTATTTGTTATTTTATAACAAATGAAGCATCTTTTATAATTAATCCAAATGTTTTATCAAAAGTGACTATTCCTTTTGCTATGACTTGATCTCCAGTTATTGGAATATTGTTTTTCTCTGTTGTTATAAATTTTAACTCTTCAGTTTTTTTATCAACTCCACTTCCATCTCTTACATGAACCCAAGTTTTATCTAAAATATGAGGCATAACTTTAGTTACATTTCCCTCTATTTGGATTGTTTGGTTTATGAGGTTTTTATATTGTGTATAGATATCTTTAATTTTGAGGTTTTTTACCTCTTCAGCATTAGCATATAGTACAAAAAAGAGTGAAAATAGCACTATATTCAATATTCTCTTTTGCATGATAACCTCCTTTTGAATTATTATATAATTGTAATCTAATATCTATTAGATGAGTCTTTAAAATTTTATTTACCTTTGTAATTTGGGTTTAAGAAACAAATCAATATAATTGATATCAATATATTGCCTGAGCGAAGCGTGACCAAGTATTACGAGGGTCCAACACATAACTTGTAGTTGGAATTGTGTGCTCTTGGTGTGCGACGGCTTTGTTTGAGCTTTGAAAAAAGTTAGAAGCTGACCCTAAAGAGAGTACCGTTCCTTATATTTTTTGGCATTTAGGGCCACATCTATTTTGGAACGCCCGCTTGGGTAAGAATTGGAGTTGATTTTTTATGAATATTTTGATTATAGGAAGTGGTGGGAGAGAATACTCTATCGCTTTAGCCCTAAAAAAAGACAATTCTGTCGATACAATCTACTTTTCTCCCGGAAATGGAGCTACTCAAAAACTTGGTTTAAATATAGATATATCCGGTTATGATGAATTAGCCAAGTTTGCAAAACAAAAAGATATAGGTTTAACAATCGTTGGACCAGAGCAGCCATTAGTAGATGGAATAGTTGATGTTTTTAAATCTCATGGATTAAATATTTTTGGACCATCAAAACTTGCAAGTTCTCTTGAGGGTTCTAAAATTTTTATGAAAAATTTTTTAAAAAAATATAATATTCCAACAGCAAAGTTTATACAAACACAAGATCAAAAAGAGGCAGAAAAGTTTATACAATCACTAAATGAGCCAATAGTAGTAAAAGCAGATGGTTTGTGTGGTGGCAAGGGTGTAATTATCGCCCAAACGAAAGATGAAGCCAAACAAGCAGTCAAAGGTATGCTTAGTGGAGAGAGTTTTGGAAAGGCTGGAGAGGCTGTAGTTATAGAAGAGTTTTTAGATGGATATGAGTTATCACTTTTTGCAATTTGTGATGGTAGTGATTATGTTTTATTACCAGCTGCTCAAGATCATAAAAGATTATTAGATAATGACAAAGGACCAAATACAGGTGGTATGGGTGCATACGCTCCAACTCCTCTTATTGATGATGCTCTTTATAGTCAAATAAGATCAAATATAATAGAACCAACTCTAAAAGGGATGCAAAAAGAGAAAATGCCTTTTGAGGGAGTACTTTTTATAGGGCTTATGATTGTTGATAATAGAGCTTATGTGTTAGAGTATAATGTCCGTTTTGGTGATCCTGAGTGTGAGGTTTTGATGCCTTTAATAAAAAGCAGTGTTTTGGATCTATTTTATAAAACTGCTACAAAAGATTTAAAATCTCTAAATATAGAGCTACATGATAAGTATAGTGTTTGTGTTGTAATGGCATCAAAAGATTATCCCTATAAAAGCTCACCACCAGCTGAAATCATAATAGATGAGATTCTACATGATAACTTAAAACAAAATGCACATATATCTTTTGCCGGAGTTAGTGAAATTGATGGAAAACTGTTTGCAACAGGTGGAAGAGTATTGCAGTGTGTTGGAATTGGAGATAGTATCAAAGAGGCAAGAGATAATGCTTATATGCTTTGTGGTCAAATTCATTTTGTTGGTAAACAATTTAGGAGCGATATCGCTTATCAGGCACTGTAAAATATGAATGAAGATCAACTATTAGATAAATTACACATCGAAGGTAAAACTCTTGCAACTATCAATAGAAGATCTTTTGCATTTTTTATTGATGAGCTTATTATCTCTATACTTTTTATTGTGATCTTTTCAGATAAGTTTTCACAATTGCAAACTCCTGAAATGATTAATGCTTTTATACAATCATGGGTAGTTGGAATTTTATTTATGAAAGTTGCTTATCAGAGTGTTTTTGTATGGATGTATGGTGCAACGCTTGGAAAAATGGCTATGAAAATTAAAGTTGTCTCTATGGATGATTTTGAAAAGCCAACTTTTGGTTTTTCTGTTATTAGAGCTTTTTTTAGAGTTGCTGGTGAAATGTTATTTTATATAGGCTTTATAGTTGCATTTTTTAGTAAAGCTCGTTTGACTTGGCATGATAGGTTTGCAAAAACATTGGTAATTGATGTTTAAAAAAATCGTTATCTTTGTGTTTTTTACTACATTTGCTTTTGCAAATGTTTTGATAAATGATTATAAATTATTGGCTACGAAAATAGTACATGATAAAGATAAAATTATTGCTAGTGAAGATGTTATAATTTATAATCAAAAATATATATTAAAAGCCAAAAAGGCTATATATGATACAAAAACTAATAATATTGAACTTTTTAAAGATGTAAATATATTGATCGATAATATACAGTTTGCAAAGTCTAATTATGTTAAATTAAATTTAAAAACAGACACACTTTACTCTAAAGAGATATTTTTATACAATAGTGATTCTGATATTTGGTTTAGAAGCCAAAATACAAAGTTTGATCTAAATAAATTTAAAATCAAAAAGTCTATTGTATCTAGCTGTAGTGTACAAAAGCCAGATTGGAAAATTACATTTACAAAAGGTACTTATGATAGAGATAAAAAGTTTGTACATATTTATAATCCACTCTTTTATGCAGGAGATTTGCCACTATTTTATCTTCCTTATTTTGGCTTTTCTACTAATAAAAGTAGGCGTACAGGCTTTTTAAGACCAAGAACTGGTTATGAAGAGCGTGAAGGATTGTTGTATATTCAGCCATTTTTTTATGCACCAAAAAAAGATTGGGATATACAAATCAATCCTCAAATTAGAACCAATAGAGGTCAAGGATTATATGCAACTTTGAGATTTGTTGATTCACTCTACTCTAAAGGAGAGCTGAAATTTGGTCTTTTTAAAGAGAATGATCTATTTGCAAAAAAGTATAATTTAAAAAATAGTATCCATTTAGGATCTGAGTTTAAATACTCTAACTCTAAAGTGTTTACAGCAGAGAAAAATAGTTCAATTTATAAAGATGGGCTTTTTGTAGATTTTATACATTTAAATGATATAGATTATTTAAATTTACAACAAAGAAGAAAGAGTGCTCAAAGTAGATTAATTACTTCAAGATTGAACTATTTTTTATCTTCTAAAAAAGATTATTTTGGTCTTTATATGAGATATTTTATCGATACTGAAAAAGATAATAATGATGATACACTTCAAACTCTGCCATCCATTCAGTATCATAAATTTTCGCAAAACCTATCTTCAAATAATTTGCCATCAAGAAATATTTTATACTCTGTTGATTATAAGTTTAAAAACAATTATGCAGATGTTGGGCTAAGATCTGCCCAGCAAGAGATATCCATACCTATAAACATTCACTTTTCACTTTTACAAGATTATTTAAATTTTGGTATATCTGAGAATTTATACTACTCAAAAGTAAACTATTTTGATAAAAATAGTAGTATAAAAAATGCTAACTATTTTAGTAACTATCATAAATTATCTTTAACATCAAACTTAACGAAAAAGTATAACTCTTTTTTGCATAATCTACAAGTTGATTTGGATTTTACAATACCTAGTTTTGAAAAAAGAGAGGGATATTTTGCCGATTTTTTACACTTTTCTTTAGAGCGAAAAAGTTTGAGCTTTAAATTAAACCAATATCTGTATAATTTGGACGGTTTTGGTTATTTTACTCATAGATTAAAACAGATACTCTATTTGGATAGCTCAAAAAATGAGTATGCTGATTTTGAAAATGATATTATATATAGATTCTCAAATGATTTTAAAGTTAGCAACTCTCTGTTTTATTCACATGAAGATAGTAAAATAAGTAAAATGCAATCAGGAGTATTTTATAAAAATGACCAGTTTAATTTTAAATTAAACCATACATATTTAAATTTAAATTATATAGATAATACAAGTTTTTTATCTTCAAAAATAGATTTTAAACTTGATAGACAATATACACTATTTGGTTCAATCGATTATGATATACTAAGCTCTTTTACAAGAGAGTGGGTATTTGGCTGGAAGATGAAAAAACGGTGTTGGAGTTATGATATAGCGTACAAAGAGAGAGTTACACCTAGTTTAACATCAGCTGGAGCAGAGTCTTTTACAAAAAGGGGAGTTTATTTAACCTTGAGACTTTTACCAATTGGTGGTATTAGTTATAGATATGAAAAAGAGCAGAGTGTTTCACAAAAGGAGTATGATGAAGAGTGAGACAAAAGTAGGAATTTTTGTTTTTATTGGTTTAATTTTTTTGTTTCTTTTAACAACACAAGTTAGTAGTTTAAAAAACTTTTCAAAAGATGGGTACTATTTATACTCATACTTAAATAATGTTGCAGGATTGGATATACACTCAAAAGTTAGAGCAAATGGAATAGAGGTTGGATATGTTGATGATTTGAGTATTAAAAAAAATAGAATTCTTGCAAAGCTTTTTATTTACAAAGATGTAAAAATTCCAAAAGATTCTAAAATTAAACTTTTGCAAAGCTCTATGTTAAGTGGTAAATATATATCTATTGAGCTTGGAGACTCTTTAGAGTTTGCTAAAGCAAATGATAAAATACAGAGTGCTAAAAAGATGGCTGATTTTAATGATGCTAGTAATGCAATGGCAGTTGCAGCAAATGAGTTTAAAGATTTTTTGAGTGAACTAAGAGAGGTGTTAGATCAAAACTCAAGAGATAGTTTAAAAAGCACTTTTTCAAATTTAGAAGAGATTACAAATGAGTTAAAAGTATTTACAGAGTTTCAAAAATTAGATCAAATGGCAAATAATTTTAATACTATGGCGATTAATATTGCAGATGCTGGAAAAAATATCTCTCAGCTTACATCTCAGCTTTCAACTACTGCTTATACTGTCAATAAAACGCTACCTCAAATTATGAGTGAGTTAAATAGTTTGATGAATAATTTAAATAGTGTAAGTTTTGAGTTAAAAGAGAAAACTCCAAAATTGGTGGATAAATTTTTTAAGCTAGAGAAAAATTTATCAACTGTAATTAAAGAGAATCAACAACCACTTAATGATTCATTAAAATATGCTAGTACATTTTTTGATACTGGAACTACTACATTTGCTAAAGTTGATACTCTTTTAGAGTCAATTGACAAGATAAAATTAGAGCTTGATATGAGAAGTGAATATATGCTTAGTGATGAATACTTTAAAGGTTATTTAACATTTAAGTATATTCCAACAGATTTTAAATATTATAAACTTGAAATTATTGGTATGGATGATTACTCTAAAATGGATAGTAATGGAGTATTGATTGAGCCAAAACTTCATCAAAAAAGTAAAGTATTGGTTTCTGCTCAAATTGCAAGAGAGTTTGATAATTTAACTCTTAGGGCTGGATTATTTGAAAGTAGTGTGGGGGTTGGAATTGATTATTATCTTTTTGATAATAAGTTAAAACTCTCAGCTGAATCTTTTGATATAAATGCTCAAAATGATATAAGGGGTACAAAACCGCATACAAAAGCTACTTTAAGATATACATTTTTTACATATTTTGATATTTATGCAGGATATGATAACTTTTTAAATCAAAAAGCGGATAATGCTTTTGTAGGAGCAGGTGTACACTTTATCGATAATGATTTAAAAACTCTTTTAACTTCACTTAGTTTAGGATCTTTTGCAAAATGATGGATTCTAAATATAGTAATAATTTTAAAATTTTAGATAGAGTTGATGCAGCAAATAAACTCTTAAGTATTTTACCACTCGAGTTGATGCAAGATGAAAAGTGGCAACTTATTGCTATCTCTTCTGGAAGTGTTGCAATTGTTGATATAATTGCTTCAAAAATATCATTATCATATGATCTGTTGTTTACAAAAGAGATTTTAGCTCCTAATAATAAAGAGTGTACTATTGCAATAGTGAGCGAAGCTCAAGAGATTGTTATGAATAAAAAGTTAGCAGATTCATTTGCAATTAGTGAAGATTATATCTTTGGTGAAGCCAAAAGAAGATATGAAAAGGATATAATTAACTATATTTATCAATATCGAAAAGGTGAGCATATAAGTTCATTAGAAAATAAAATGATCTTACTTGTAGATCAAGGGTGTGAGAGTGGTATGACAATGCTTTGTGCTATAAAATCAGCTTTAAAGTTAAAAGCAAAAAAGGTATCAATCGCACTGCCTGTAATGCCTAAAAATATTTACAAAGGTTTAGAAGCTATGGTTGATAAAATATATGTCAATCATAAAATTGAAGACTTTATAGATATAGATTACTATTATAAAGATTTAAATGATCTATCATCTAAAGAGGTTCAAGATATAATCAAAAATAGTAAATACTATTTACCATATAATAAAACTTAGAAGGAAAAAAATAAAAATGGAATGTAAAATAGAGATAGAAGTTAATGGAAAAAAAGAGATTTATGAGATAGGTAAATTAGCAAAACAGGCAAATGGTTCAGTACTTTTAAGAGAGAAAAAAGCGGCTATACTTGCAACTGTTGTTAAAGATGATGAACAATCGGATGGTGATTTTTTGCCACTAATGGTTCAATATGTTGAAAAAGCGTATGCTGCTTCAAAAATACCTGGAGGATATTTAAAAAGAGAATCAAAGCCAAGTGATTTTGAAACATTAACTTCAAGAATCATTGATAGGAGTTTGCGACCACTATTTCCTAAAGGATACGCTTATTCAACACAAATTACAGTACTTGTTTTAAGTAGTGATGATGATGTTGATTTACAAGTTTTAGCTTTAAATGCAGCCTCAGCAGCACTATATTTAAGTGATATACCGGTTGAGAAAAATGTTTGTGGTGTTAGAGTGGGTAAAATAAATGGTGAGTATGTTATCAACCCTACTACAACTGAGTTAAATAAAAGTTCTCTTGATCTTTTAGTTGCTGGAACAAAAGATGAATTGCTTATGATTGAGATGCGTACAATTGCAACTATGGAAAGTGAGATAATACCTATGCCTGTGGCTAGTGATCCTTTGATGGGAGTTACTCCAAGTGAGAGTATATCTACAAAACAGAATATGAATGAACTTAGTGATGATGAGGTAGTAGAAGTTTTAACAAAGGCAAGTGAAGCTATCTCAAAAGCTAGTATGGCGTATGAAGAAGGGTTGAAAGAGTATAAAAAAGAGAATGCTTTAATTGAGTATAAACAAGAGCTACATGATGAATCTATTTTGGTTTATATTGATGAGTTTTATAAAGATGAGATCAAAGAGGCAATTTCTCAAATGGCAGTTAGTGAAAGATCTAATAGCCTTAAAAAGATTGCAACAAAGATTTTAGAAGATGATAGTGCTATCAAAGGTGAATGGGAATTTGATCTAGTATATGCTATGGTTAATAAATATAAAAAACAGATGGTTCGTCAAATGATTATTAATGATGAAATTAGAGCAGATGGAAGAGCTTTAGATGAGGTTAGAAATATCTCTATTGAGACAAATATACTGCCCTCAGTTCATGGATCATGCCTATTTACCAGAGGTCAAACACAAGTTTTGGCTGCTGCTACTATAGGTTCAGATAAAGATGCTCAAATGTATGATCTTTTGACACAAAAAGGGACAATATATGAAAATTTTATGCTTCATTATAACTTTCCTGGATTCTCAGTTGGTGAAGCCTCACCTTTAAAAGCACCTGGTAGAAGAGAGTTGGGTCATGGAAATTTGGCTAAAAGAGCAATTGAACCTTCATTAAATATTGATGACTCTTTAGTGGTTAGATTGGTTTCTGAAGTTTTAGAATCAAATGGCTCTTCTTCAATGGCAACTGTTTGTGCTGGATCTTTGGCTTTACAAGCTGCTGGAATAGAGACTTTAAAACTTGTTGCTGGAGTTGCTATGGGACTTGTTGTAGAAGAGGATAGATATGCTATTTTAACAGATATTAGTGGGCTTGAGGATCATGATGGTGATATGGATTTTAAAGTTGCTGGTACAAAAGATGGTATAACTGCTCTTCAAATGGATATAAAGCTTGGAGGAATCGATAAGAAGATTTTAGCAAAAGCTTTAAAACAAGCAACAAATGCAAAAGAGCATATATTGGCCATTATGCAAAGAGCACAAAGAGGTATTGTTGTAAATGAAGAGATTTTACCAGCACAATCTATTTTCTCTCTTCATCCATCATCATTTGGTACTATCATAGGTCAAGCTGGTAAAACCATTAAAGAGATTATTGAGATGTTTGATGTTTCAATAGATTTGGATAAAGATAAAGGTGAAGTTAAAGTTGCAGGTGAATCAAAAGCTAAAGTTAAAGCAGCCTGTAATCATATAAAAGAGTTGGCACAAAAGAAAAATATTAAAGCTTCTTCAAAAGAGATACCTCAATTTAAAGAGGGTGAAATTGTAAAAGGAGTTGTAAAAAGATTGGTTGATTTTGGTGCTTTTGTTGAATTGCCTGGTGGAATTGATGGATTGTTACATATATCAAAACTATCAGATAAAAGAGTAGATAAAGTGAGTGATATTTTGTCAGTTGATGATGAGGTAGAGGTTAAAATACTTGCACAAAAAGGGCATAAAATAGAGCTTGAATTGATAAATAAGTTATAATTAAAGAGTTTTAGATAAAATCTTGCCACAAAGTGATAAGTAGGGATACGCAAGCCGAACGGACTTTGTAAATAATTTTTTATAGGAGATAGAGTGAAAAAGATTCTTTTTTTAATTGTTGCTATTGCAACTTCTGCGTTTGCTGCTGAAGCAGCTAATGGTGAAATGTTACAATCATATTCAATGATTGCTGCTGGTGTTGGTCTTGGACTTGCTGCACTTGGTGGTGCGATTGGTATGGGACATACAGCTGCTGCTACAATTGCTGGAACTGCAAGAAATCCTGGACTTGGTGGAAAACTTATGACCACTATGTTTATTGCTCTTGCTATGATTGAAGCACAAGTTATTTATGCACTTGTTATTGCACTAATTGCACTATATGCTAACCCATTTATGTAATATATAGAGCTTGATTTTCAAGCTCTATATTTTCTTTAGCGATCGTGGTGGAATCGGTAGACACGCTATCTTGAGGGGGTAGTGCCGCAAGGTGTGCGAGTTCAAATCTCGCCGATCGCACCATTTATTGGATATTTTATGAAAACTTATATCACCTTTTTTTATATTTTTATATCTTTTATATTTTTGATTTTTTTCTTATCATGTGGTGGTGATCGTGCAGGTGATCTTATCAAAGCTCCTAATAGCTGCTCAATTGAGAGTGAAAATGAGTTTGTATATGAGTATATGAAAAGTACCTATTTATGGAGTGATAAAATTAAACATATAGATTATATGGATGCAAAATATCGATCAATTGAAATTTTATTAGAAGATTTAAAATATAAAGAGTTAGATAAGTGGAGTTATATAACATCAACAAAGAGTTATGATCAATATTTTGAAGATGGTCAATATGTTGGACTTGGTTTTTCACAAGCTATAGATGCTGATAAAAATGAGAGTATTATAAGGTTTGTCTATCCCAACTCTCCTGCTGATAAAGCAAATCTTAAACGAGGTGATAAAATTTTAAAGATTAATAGATTGAGTATCAAAGATATTCAAACTTACAACCTTTGGACTACTATTTATGGTGAGAGTGAAGTAAATGTTAGTGTCAATTTATATGTTTTAGACAAGTTTGGCAATCATAAAGATATAAATATATCAAAAGATATAGTCTCTATCAAAACAGTTTTATATAAAGATGTTTTAAAAATTGATAATAAAAATATCGGCTATCTACTCTTTCAAAGTTTTATAGAGCCATCTATCCAAGAGTTGGATGAAGCATTTGAGTATTTTGTTAATAATAGTGTAGATGAGTTGATACTTGATTTAAGATATAATGGCGGTGGTAGAGTTGATGTTGCAAACCATTTAGCCTCTTTGATAGGAGGTAACCTTGTAGCTTTTAAAATCTTTGCTAAAATGAGACATAACAAAAACTCTCCATATAGTGATTATGAAATCCCGTATCAAATTTTTCAAAAAAATTCTCTATCTTTAAATAGAGTATTTGTCATTACAACACAAAATACATGTTCAGCTAGTGAGCTTGTGATAAATTCTCTAAGAGCAACCCCAAATGGTATAGAAGTTATTACAGTTGGTGAGAGTAGTTGTGGTAAACCTGTTGGTATGTATGGGACCAATTTTTGTGATAAACATATATCCCCAATTCAATTTAGTATCCAAAATGCAGATGATAAGGGAGAATATTTTGATGGAATTGCTCCAACTTGTAGTGAAATTGATAAGATAGATAGAGATTTTGGTGATATCAATGAATCGATGCTAAAAACAGCTTTATATTATATCAAAAATGATCAGTGTCTAATTGAGACAAATAGTAGAGGTATTAAGAAAAAATATAAACAAATACCACTAGAAGGTTTTCAAAAAGAGATAAATGCGATATAATACTTAGATGAAAAATATACTAGTCATAGCAGATGGAGCTGTTGCGAAAACATTTTTACAAAGAGTAATAAACTCTGATGCATCAAATAATAAATTTCATATTATATATTATCGAAATAATACTCTGCCTAGTCAAAAGTTAGAGAGGTTTATATTTCATAAATTTGATCCAACTAGCTTTAGTAAACTCTCTTTAGTTTTAGATAGTGATGATTTTTATCAAGTTATGATTATAGTATCAAAAAAAATTGATGCTGAGGCTACTTATAAAAATATACGAGCTTTAAGATCAGATATTCAAATTGTTTTATTAGATAGATGGTCTTTAAATTTTGATGATCCAAATTTAAGCTCTATAAATACATATGATGCACTCTCAAATATTTTGATTAATCATTTACCAGATATTTCGGTAGCTGCTCAAAATATAGGGCTTGGAATAGGTGAAATACTTGAGATAAATATACCATTTGGTAGTTCATATGTTTATAGACACATTGGAAATATTGAACAAAAAAGATGGCGAATTGTTGCTATTTATAGAGAGGGCTCTTTATTGTTACCAAATAAGAAAATGATGATTATGCCAAATGATTCTATTTTGGCTATTGGTGATCCTAATGTATTAAAAAGTGTATATAAGAGTATAAAAAGAGAGTTTGGTCAATTTCCAATCCCTTTTGGAGAGAATATTTACTGCTATATAGATATGAAAGTTATGAATGAGTACATCATAGAAAAGCTCACAAATGATTCTATGTTACTTCATGCAAAATTAAATAATAAAAAGTTAATTTTTAGAGTTGTAAATCCAATTTTTAATAAAGTATTTGAAAAGATTAAAACATATGATAAAAATAATATAATAGTTGAGATTGAGTATTATGAGAATAGATTTGAAAAGATTGTTTATAGTGATATAGATAAGTTTTATGCAGGTGTATTTATCACTGATAATAGCTTTTTTAATTCAAACATCCAAACACTTCATAAGATTAAGATTCCAGTTTTTAAAGTTGGTAATAGAGGACTTTTAAATATTAAAGAGTCAGTAATTTTAAGTAATCAAAATCAAAAAATCGAAAAAATTTCTTCTATCATTTTTGATTTCTCTTCGCAATTAAAGTATGATATAGTCTTATTTGATTATGAAATGGATGATGCTAAAGAGAGTGAGAGTGTGATTGAGCATTTTGAAAATTTGGCAAAGCTATTTCATGAAAAGGTCAAAGTTGTAAACTCTGGTAAAAATCCACTTAGGGAGTTAAGCAATAGAAAAGATTTTTTACAATTTGTACTATTTGATCAAAAAATTCTTGATAATAAGCTATTTTCACTTTTTTCTACAGATATTGAAAAGCTATATTTTAAGCTTTCAGATAACTATCAACTATTTATTCCAACAGAGGTATAAACTTTTTTGAGTATAATTGAGTATAATTTAAATTGTTAAACTGAAAGTAAGAAAAATGCAAATTGATATAGACTTTGAACAAAAGAGTACAAAAAATTATACGATCTATTTTGATAATCTCAAAAAAATTGTACGAGATAATAAAGTAGCGATTATTACAAATCCAACAGTTGCTGGTTTGCATTTAAAGAAGCTTTTAAACTTTATAGACTCTAAAGAGTTATTTATAATTACAATTGCAGATGGAGAGAGATATAAAAATCAAAAGAGTGTTGAATATATACTAGAAAATCTTTTTAATCATAAATTTGACAGAAAGTCACTTTTGATAGCTTTTGGTGGGGGAGTAATTGGGGATATTACAGGTTATTGTGCCTCTATATTTCAAAGAGGATGCGATTTTATTCAAATTCCTACAACACTTCTTTCTCAAGTTGATGCAAGTGTAGGTGGTAAAACTGGAATAAACAATAAATTTGGCAAAAATTTAATTGGTGCATTTTATCAACCAAAAGCTGTTTATATTCAGAGCTCTTTTTTAAAAACTTTGCCACAAAGAGAGTTTTCTGCTGGAGTTGCTGAAATTATTAAAATGGCAGTTACATTTGATGCAGATTTTTTTAACTATCTTGAGAGCGTTGATCTATATTGTGAGAGTGATTTGAAAAAAGTTATCTATAAAGCTGTTAATTTAAAAGCCAAAGTGGTAGCCCAAGATGAGAAAGAGGCGGGTATTAGAGCTGTTTTAAATTATGGGCATACATTTGCTCATGTGATTGAAAATGAGACAAATTATAAAAAGTTTTTACATGGAGAAGCTGTCTCAATAGGTATAAATATGGCAAATACTCTAAGTTATGAACTAAATTTAATGAGTAAAGATGATAAACAAAGAGTAGAGAATCTTTTAAAAAAGTATAAATTACCAACAACTTATCATGTAGAGGATATTGAGAGCTTTTATGAAAAGTTTTTTTTAGATAAAAAGAGTAATAATTCAAAATTAAAATTTATACTATCTCCAAAAATTGGTAAGTTTGTTATCAAAGATGATATTAAAAAAGATACTATATTAAGAGTGCTACAAAAGTTTAAAGATGTTTAAAAGAGTTTCGTTTATTATTTTAGCTATTTTGATATCATGTATATCTTTATATGCGATTGAACAAGGTGGTGCATCTGAACAAAATAGTACAAAAATAGATAAGATAAACTCTCGTATCTCAAGTTTGACACAAAATATTGATGAAATTGATAAATCATTAAAAAATAACTACTGGTACACAAAATATAAAAACCACCAAACATTTATAAAGTTGGCAAATGAGCTAAAACAGGCAAAATCAAAACTAAAAAAATTAACTAGATATAAACAATCTTCCAAAAAGGAGCAAATAAGTGCTCTTAATAATAAAATATTAACACTTGAGAATCAAATAGAGCTTTTGAGTGATTCTAAAGCTCAACCATTTAAAGAGTTGACAAAACCATCTGATTTAAAAGCTCCTCCGAAGGTTACTTCACCATTTGGAATTTTTGAAGGATTGGCTTATATAAAATATCTTAAAGATTTAAAGACAAACTATTCTCATGATTTGGATCTTTTGTATGCTTTGTTAAAAGAGTTACAAGATAGATTAATACTTTTAGAAAAGTTATATGCACTAGTTCCAAATAAGATAAATAAAAAAAGAGTTATTGAGCAAAAGAGTGAGCTAGATGAGATGCAATCGGCATATGATGTAGCTGCTACAACACATGATATTTTTATAAAAAAGATAGATAATGCTTCATTAAAAACTACAAATGATATAAAAGAGCAGACTATGAGACTTTTTTATATCGCTATTGCTATTATTGTGGTTATTTTATTATCTTTTGTCTTTAAATATCTTGCCAAAAAAACTATCACTGATAATGAGAGATACTATATGGCAAATAAGATTATTAACTTTAGTAATCTTATTATTATAAGTTTGATTTTACTATTCTCATTTTTAGAAAATGCTACATATTTGGCTACTGTTGTTGGTTTTGCATCAGCTGGTATAGCGATTGCTATGAAAGATCTTTTTATGAGCTCTCTTGGGTGGATGGTTATAGTATTTGGTGGAAGTTTTCATGTAGGAGATCGTGTTAAGGTTACCAAAGGTGGGCATGAGTATGTTGGTGATATAGTTGATATCTCATTTTTAAGAATGACAATTCTTGAAGATGTAACTTTAACAACATATGATGTTAATAGAAGAGCTGGAAGGATTATTTTTATACCAAATAACTATATTTTTACTGAGCTTATTGCAAACTATACACATGGAAAGATAAAGACGGTTTGGGATGGAGTGGATGTAACTATCACATTTGATTCAAATTATCAAAAAGCTAAATATCAAATCAAAGAGATAGTTAAAAAATTCTCCAAAGGCTATACCGAAATTTCAAGAAAACAGTTAAATAAACTAAGAAGTCAATATAGTTTAAAAAATATCAATGTTGAACCAAAAATTTATACATTTTTAGAGCCAAATGGTATAAAAATAAGTTGTTGGTATATGACAAACTCATATGCAACTTTGACTCTAAGAAGTAATATCTTTGCAAGTATTATAGATATGATAAATGAAGAGGATGATATAAAAATTGCTTATCCTACTCAAACAATCAATTATAAAAAAGATAAAGAGTTACCGATTATTAAAAGAGAAAAAAGTAGTGATGAGAGTTTATCTTAAGACATTTGGCTGTAGAACAAATATATATGATTCTCAAATAATGGCTCAATATATAAAAGATTTTGAAATTATCGATAATGAAGATGATGCAGATATAGTTATAGTAAACTCTTGCACAGTAACAAATTCAGCAGATAGTAGCGTTAGAGGATATATAAATACTTTAAATAGAAAAAATAAAAGAGTAATTCTTGCAGGATGTGGAGCTTTTAGTAAGGGTGATGAGCTTTTTGAAAGTGGTAAAATTTTTGGATATTTTGGACACTCTGAGAAGAAAAATATAAATTCACTTTTAAAAAGAGATGATAGATTTAAAGAGCTTGGAAATTTAAATGAGATTGATGATTTGATAGTTGAGGATTTTTCATCAAAGACAAAAGCTTTTATTAAAATTCAAGAGGGGTGCGATTTTAACTGTAGTTACTGTATTATTCCAATAGTTAGAGGAGGTGCTAGAAGTCAAGATGAGAGTAAAATTTTAAAACAAATTGAAATTTTAGCAAACAATGGATATGGTGAATTTGTATTAAGTGGGACAAATATCGGAAGTTACGGCAAAGATACAAACTCCAATTTGGCAAAATTACTGAAAAAGATTTCACTAATAAAGGGTGTCAAAAGAGTAAGAGTTGGATCACTTGAGCCTAGTCAAATTGATGATGAGTTTTTTGAAATTTTAGATGAGAGTTGGCTTGAGAGGCATCTTCATATTGCACTTCAACATACAAATAAACAGATGTTAAAAATCATGAGACGAAGAAATTTGCTAGAGTCTGATTTGGCTTTATTTGAAAAACTTGCACAAAAAGGTTTTGCACTTGGAACCGATTTTATTGTAGCTCACCCTAAAGAGAGTGAAGAGATTTGGCAAGATGCAAAAAATAACTTTAAAAAATTCCCAATAACTCATCTGCATGGATTTATCTATTCTAAAAGAGATTTAACTCACTCAGCTACTATGAAAAGTGATATCAAGGGTGATGTAGCAAAAAAAAGATTAAAAGAGTTAGAGGCTATTGTGAAGAAAAATAGTGTCGATTTTAGAAAAAAACATAATATTCCGCTTTTAGTTTTGGTTGAGTCTATTAAAAATGGACTCTATATAGGATATGATCAGTTTTTTAATCAAGTACGGATAAAATGTCAAGAGGATATAACAAAAGAGTGGATCTATTTAAAAGACTATCAGATAAAAGAGGAGTTTAATTATGCTGAGATTGGCTAAAAGACGCTTGATCCTTTTTGTAATATTATTTATATTGAGTGCAGTTGTATTTGTTACTCTTTTATTTAAAAATCAAGTTAGAGTGATTGATCTGCCTACATACAAATCATTTTTGGAAAACAATCTTTTTATCAAAGCAAAAATAGCTCAACATGAAGTTTTATTATATACAAATGATCATACATACTCTATTATCCGAGATGGTATCAATTTAGAAGAGTTACTCTCTAAAGTGCCAGTTGAAAGCTCTCAAGATGTTCAAATAGCACAAGAGATGACTATTTTGATGATACTACTAATGATGTTGGCAATTTTATTTTTATATGGACGAAAAAGAAATTCTAAAATATCACAACAAAATGTTGAAGCACAAAAAAATGTCTCTTTTGAGACAAATCAAGCTATTCGTTTTGAAAATATTGCACCTGTGAGATCAAATATCACTTTTGATGATGTAGCTGGAATTGATGAGGCAAAAGAGGAGTTAGAAGAGATTGTGGATTTTTTAAAAAATCCTGATAAATATAAAAAATTTGGTATAAAACTTCCTAGAGGAGTTTTACTAATAGGACCTCCTGGAGTTGGTAAAACTATGATTGCTAAAGCGGTTGCGGGGGAGGCTGGAGTACCATTTTTTTATCAAAGTGGAGCTTCATTTGTACAAATTTATGTAGGTATGGGGGCTAAAAGAGTTAGAGAACTGTTTGCTCATGCAAAAAGATTTTCTCCTGCTATTATATTTATAGATGAGATTGATGCAGTTGGTAAAGCTAGAGGTGCTATGAGAAATGATGAGAGAGAATCAACTCTAAATCAGCTTTTAACTCAAATGGATGGTTTTGAAGATAGTACAGATATTATAGTAATTGCTGCTACAAATAAGATAGAGCTTTTAGATGAGGCACTACTTCGTTCAGGCAGATTTGATAGAAGAATTTTTGTTTCACTTCCTGATATCAATGAGAGAAAAGATATTTTAAAAGTTTATCTAAAAAATAAAAATCACAAAGTTGATTTAAATAAAATAGCAAATATGACAGTTGGTTTTAGTGGGGCAGCTTTGAGTACTTTGGTAAATGAGGCTGCTATTAATGCTCTAAGAAGAGATTCTGAAATCATTGATGAGAGCGATTTTTATGCTGTTAAAGATAAGGTACTTCTTGGAAAAAAGAAAATTTTGAGTTTTTCTGAAAAAGAGAAAAAAATTCAAGCAACATACCAAGCTGCAAAGGCTTTAAGTGCTTATTGGTTTGAGGTTGAGTTTGATAAGATTGGTATGTTAGATGGTAATTTAAAACATGTTGAGAGTGAGATAGAGTCAAAAACACAGATGCTCTCAAAAATGAAAGTTTATCTATCTGGATTTGTTGCACTTAAACTCTTTTATAATGAAGTTTATACAAACTCTATAGATGATTTGGCAAAAGCAAAACAGGTTGCTGAAGATATGATCAATCGATATGGTATGGGCAAGAGGGTTGTTCCAAGTGTTGAAGATAGAGTTGTTTTGATAGATGATGTATTGGCTGAGGTTGAAAAGTTTTTGGAAAATATGAAAGAGCCTATTCAAGTTGTCAAAAAAATTTTAATTCAAAAAGAGAGTATCACAAAAGATGAGTTAAAAAGAGTGGTGAGTGATTTTCTTTAGTGGTTTTTTACTGCAAAATGAGAGTGAACTGTTTGATAGATATTTAGAAAATAGAGAGTTTGTGGTAGCTGGTTTTAGCTATGGAGCTATAAAAGCGTTTGAGTATGTATTAAAGACAAATAAAAGAGTGGATAAATTACAACTCTTTTCACCAGCTTTTTTTCAAAATAGGGATGAAAAGTTTAAAAGATTACAACTGATTTCATATCAAAAAGATAAGATCTCTTATCAAAATAGTTTTTATAAAAATATAGCTTATCCATCTAAGAAAGATTTGACTAAATATAAAAAAGACTCTCATGTAGAAGATTTAAAAGAGCTTTTGTATTATGAGTGGAAAAAAGAGTCTTTAAAAAGATTGCAAGAAAAAGGTATAGAGATAGAGATATTTTTAGCTCAAAATGATAAGATTATAAATTCATTAGAGTTGATGGAGTTTTTTAAAGAGTTTGGAAATGTCTATTTTATAAAAAAGGTGGGACATATATTGTGGTAGCAAAAATAGGAGTACTTACTATCTCAGATAGAGCAAGTATGGGAGTTTATGAAGATTTATCTGGTAAAGCTATTATAAAAACATTGGATGAGTATTTGGTCTCAGAGTATAAGAGTGAGTACATGATAGTACCTGATGAGCAGAGTATTATAGAAGAGAGTTTGATAAAATTAACAGATGAATTAAAGTGTTCGTTAGTAGTTACCACAGGTGGAACTGGTCCGGCACTAAGAGATGTAACTCCTGAAGCAACTGAAGCTGTATGCGAAAAGATGATGCCTGGATTTGGTGAATTGATGCGACAAGTAAGTTTGAAATATGTTCCAACTGCAATTCTTTCAAGACAGAGTGCTGGAATAAGAAAAAATTCATTAATTGTAAATCTTCCTGGTAAACCAAAATCGATAAGAGAGTGTTTAGATGCCGTATTTCCAGCTATTCCGTACTGTCTTGATCTAATAGGTGGAGCATATTTGGAGTGTGATGAGAGTGTTATAAAGGTTTTTAGACCTAAGGCTTAAGTCTAAATCCCTCTATAACAAAATCATAAACTTCATCAAGGTTATAAGATCTTTGAAAATCGCTTGCAAACATAACCTTGGTGCCTGTTGGATTTGGTACTGGCATGGGGGATTTTTTGTAATTTGCTAATGAGCTATTATGATAAGCTAAAGGTTTTACAAATCCACTTGAATCTATCTTGATAGCAAATATTTTGCCATTTTTATCTGTACTTGCAAAACACCATCCAGGAAGTTTATAGTTTCTACATGATAAGTGTCTGTTTGCTCCTATTTCAAATACTCTATCTTTTTGTATAACTGTAGCCTTTGCATCTTTTAATCTATAAGCATTTATAGAGCCAACTCCAGCAAACTGTACATACACTTCATCACCATTACTATCAAATCCAAAATCCCCATGATTGCCATAATCATGTAGAGTATTTATATAACTTAAATCTTTTGTTAAGTATGTTTTGACATCACCACTAACTAAATGGCTGTTTTTAAACCTGTTCCAAAGTATTACACTATATTTACCTGATTGAGAGACACTTACCCAATCGATCATACCCCATCTATTTTTAAATCTTTTTTTTGCTACTAAAGCTCTTTTTTGTAAATCAATTATAACAATATCAAGATCATTACCACTTTTACAAGCAAATGCAGCATACTTATCATGTATATCGATATTTCCCTCACCTAGTCCTAAAGATACATTTTCATACCCTTTTATAACTATGATAGTTTTTAATTTATTGTTTTTGACATTATAAGTTAAGATTTTTCCATCATCTCTAAATATAAACATTTTATTTGGATCTTTGTGTGACCAGATTGAGGTTGTTTTGTGTATCTGTTTTGGTAAAATTTTTAAAAGAGTATAATTTTTTGCATCCAATAAATAGGTCGTTTCTAGTTTGATTAGTGTTGAGTTTGAATTAAATGGTTGATTTTTTGCATATCTGTGTCTTGCAAAATTTGTAGTTTTAAAATCGGTGATTCTTGTTATATATGTGTTAAATTTATCAAGTTTATAAGTTTTTAAATACTTTGGTAAATTTATCTCATTTGCTAAAAGATTAGATACTGCAATCATGTAGAAAAAAGTTAAAATAGTTTTATATTTTCGCATAAATCCCTCTTTTTATTTAAAAGTCATATTGTAATAAAATCTAATGGTTGTTTTGGTAAAATAAATATATCTAATTTAACAAAAGGTTACTTAAATAATGAAAATAACTTTTGTAAACCGCATGATGGGAATTAAATTTGGCGGTGGAGAGAGCTTTGATCTTTGTATCGCAAAAGAGTTACAAAAGTTAGGTCATGAGGTTGATTTGGTTATTGGTGCACCAATGATAAAAGAGCCTCTAAGTATAAAAGATATCAAAGTAACTTATATAAAAACTCCATATCTAAGATCAATTCACTATAAAATCAAACCAACAAACTTTTTATATAGACTAATCTCCATTTTAGCTGCTAAAGCTGATGGATATATTTGGAGTTTTGTAGCATATTGGGTTCTTAAAAAAAAAGATAGCGATATATTTCAACTGTGTGGTTTGAGTCATCTTGGAGCAAAATTAAGCTCTAATGGTAGAATTAGCTCTATCTTTTGGCCAGGTCCTCCATCAAAAAGTTTAAAAAAGAGTATTTTAAAATCTCATATCAATTTTGCTCATGGTGATACTCTAAATAGATTAAAAGAGCTTACAACTACGCTACATGATATCCCACCTGGAGTTGATTTAGAACTTTTTTCCTCTAAAAAAAGAGAGAGTAAAAAAAAGGTTAGATTTTTGTTTGTTGGAAGATTTATTGATGTTAAAAATTTAGACTTTTTGATAGATGCTTTTAATGAAGCTTATAAAATAGATCAAAATATAGAGCTTATTTTAGTAGGTGAGGGTACACAAGAGCAAAGTTTAAAAAGAGTTATAAATTCAGATATAACTTTTGTAGGTTTTAAAAGAGATAAAGAGTTGGCAAATGAGTATAAAAGGGCTGATGTTTTTTGTATAGTTAGCAAATATGAATCTTTTAGTATCGTAACTTTAGAGGCTATGGCATCTTCATTGGCGATTATTGCTAGTGATAGGGGCTATTTACCAAAACTTATAAAAGATAATGAGACTGGATTGATTATTAGCCTAGATGATAAGAGTGCTTTAAAAGAGGCAATTTTAAAACTAGCATCTGATAAAAATTTAAGAGATAGATTATCAAAAAATGCAAGAGAGTTTGTAGAGCAAAATTTTAGCTGGAAAAAGAGTGCCAAAAGGCTCGAAAAAATTTATAAAGAGAAGATATGCGAAATTTTATCATAAGAGATGATGATCTCTCCTTTTGGAGTAGTGTTGATGAGATAGATGCTATTTATAAAGAGTTGTTTGATAAAAGGGTAAAAATCTCATTTGCTACTATTGCTTTTAGTGTAAAGATGCATAATGGGGGAGATTTTAATAACTTTTATCAAGATGATATTAATAAACCAATTTCTAAAAATAGAGAGTTAATATCTTATATAAAAGAGAAGATAGATGAAAATTTGGTTGAAATTATGCTTCATGGGTATAATCATTTATACGCATTTAAAACAAAAGATAGTGATAAAATCTATCTAGCTACAAAAAAAAACTTAGATCCATTTAGAAAAGAGCAAAAAGAGATTATATTTTTGGGTGAGTATAACTATCAAAACTTTGATACTCTTTTTAAAAAGACAAAAGAGGCAAAGGAGTATTTGGAGGATATATTTTGTATAAAGATTAAAAACTTTGTTCCCCCAAGCAATCAAATCAATAAAAATGGCATAAGAGCTATTTATAAAAATGGACTTAATCTATCTGGTATGATTGATAAAAGATACAATAGAGAGGTTAATTTTAGGGGATTGTACTCATATTTTAAACGAATTTTATTTAAAGTGTTTTATAAAAATATTACATACCCATATGTGATGGATTATAAAACTCACAAAGAGCTTTGCGGATATGCACTTACACCCTCAACAGATTTTAAAAAATATTACAATCAATTAAACTTTTGCAAAGAGCATAATTTAGCTTTTCAATTGGCAACTCACTATTGGGAGTTAAATGGTGAGTTAAGAGATAGATTTTATCAGATAGTTGAGTATGCTTTAGATAATAAGTTTGAGAGCAAATTTTTAAAAGAAGTTTTAAGATGAAGATAGTTTTTGTGATACAAACTCTTGCAAAAGGTGGGGCTGAGAGGGTAGTTAGCCTTTTATCCAAAGAGTTTTCTAAACAAGGGTTTGAAGTCATCATCTTACTGTTTGATAAAAAGGTATCTTATGAGTATGGTGGAGAGATTTTAGAGCTTGATTTAAAAGCAAGTAGCAACATTTTTAAAAAAGGGATTAATTTTATAAAAAGAGTTAAAAGAGTTAGAGAGGTTTTTTTAGAGCAAAAGCCAGATTTTATCTTCTCTTTTGTGGAGAGTTGTAATTTTGTCTCTATTTTGAGTGGTTTTGATGTGGTTGTCTCTATTAGAAATAATCCTTTAAAAAAACATCAATTTTGGCAAAGAGTTTTGATATTTATCCTTTATAGGTTTAAAAATGTCAAAAAGATTGTGACAGTCTCTAAAGAGTTAGAAGAGATTTTAAAAAAGAGATTCTTATTATCAAATGTAAAAACTATTTCAAACCCAACTGTATTTAAAGATAGTATCAACAAAGATAGTATGATAGATAAGTTTAAACCATTTATTTTATCGGTTGGAAGGTTGCATGAGCAAAAAAATTTTAAACTTCTTATAAAAGCTTACAATGACACAAGATTAAAAGAGTTTGCAAAACTTTTAATCATAGGAGATGGAAAAGAGAAAAAAGAGCTTTTGAGATTGATTGATGATTTGAGTTTAAACAATAGGGTATATCTGCTTGGAGAAAAAGATAGTTTGGATATCTATTATGCTAATGCCAAACTTTTTACCCTTAGTTCTCTTTATGAGGGATTTCCAAATGTTTTGATAGAAGCACTATCTTTTTGTCTGCCAGTTATCTCAACAAATTGCCCAACTGGTCCAAGTGAGATTATTGTTGATGAATTTAATGGGCTTTTAGTGAAAAATGGTGATCAAAAAGAGTTATCTTTGGCACTTGATAAATTATATTTTGATAAAAATTTGCAAGATAAATTTAAAAAAAATGCCAAAAACTCAATCAAACATTTAGAGATTAATACTATTGCAAGGAGATGGATTGAGTGTTATTAAAAAGCTTTTTAGCAAGGGAATTTATTATAATTTACTTTCACTTTTGAATGTATTTTTAGGATTTGTTTTTATTGTTTTAATAGGTAGAGAGTTTGGTGCATCACTGCAGAGTGATACTTACTTTTTATCTATAGTTGTAATTACTTATCTTGGATATTTTATACAAAGTGTTTGGGAGGCTTTTACCCCATATTTTGCTGAGGCTAAATTAAAAGATTTTAATATAGCTAGTAAAATGTTTTCGGTTTTGCTTAATTATTTGATTATTGTTGCTATTTTTATGGTTTTTATCTATTTTTTTTTTTGTTTTT
>JALWLB010000028.1 GCA_027081145.1 Campylobacterales bacterium | reverse complement strand
TAGTCAAAATAGTGATAATATTAAAAAAGTTAAAACAATTACTACAATACAAGAGGCTTCTGGAATCTGTTATGTTCCCAAAACCGATACACTATTTGTAGTTGGTGATAACGGTATTGTATATGAGATTGATAAAAATGGTTTAGAGTTGCAAAGAAAAGATTTAAAATTGGCAAAAAATGATTTTGAAGGTATTGCTTATGATAAACAGTTAGATCTATTATATATAGCAGTTGAAGGAGTAGATAATATATTGGTACTTGATAGAGATTTAAATGTCATAAAAGAGGTAAATATCAATAGACAAGATGCTAAAGGTAGAGTGATATTAGAGAATAAGGGTGATGGATTGGAGGGTATATCTGTGTATGGTGATAAAGTTTATGTATCAAATCAATCTTTTAAAATGCTACCAGCCTCAGATCCATCAGTTTTGGTTGAGTTAAACTCTTCTTGGAATGATAGAGCAAGTATATCAAGAGTCATTGAACATGGATATGTAGATATCTCTGGTATGGCGTTTTATAATGAGACACTATATCTCATAAGTGATACTGACAATTTATTGATAAAATATGATATCGCTAATTCAAAAGTTATAAGCAAAAAGAGTATTAGTGATATAGATAGTACTCTTGCCAATCTCTCATTAGAAGGAGTAGCTTTTGATAACGATGGGTATATATATTTTGCAATAGATGATAAAAAAGATGGAAAAATTGTAAAGTATAAATATTACTAAGATAAATTAAAAAATATTCATAAATTCAATTATGAAAAATTTTTTGAACACTTCCAACCACTCTCCCATAAATCTCTATACCATAATAAGGTGAATTTTTATCATCTATCGTCTCTACATGATTGGGATCAAAAAGTATCAAGTTTGCGTCATACCCCTCTTTTATCTTTGCTACATTTTGTAATCCTACTATTTTAGCTGGATTTTGTGAAGTTAGTTTTATTAGTTTTTGCATATCTATGATGCCTGGTTTTACCAAAAATGTGTAACAAAGTGGTAAAAATAGTTCAATAGAATCTATACCAAATTTTGCATCTTCAAATGCTGTATCTTTATAAAGAATCGATTTTGGAGAGTGAAGAGATGTTAGAGTATCTATCTTGTCATCTTTTAGACTTTGTATCAGTTTTAGTCTCTCTTGTTCATCTCTTAGTGGTGGATTTATCTTTGCATAGGTGTTAAAATCTCTACATGATAACTCATTTAATACAAGATGATGTATCGATACTTCACAAAAGATATCTTTAAAATCGTGTCTTGCTCTATTGATAATATCTATTGATTTGTTTGTTGAGATGGATTGAAAAAGAGTTTTTGCTTTAAAGTACTCAGCCATTACAGATATTTTTGCCACTTCGCTAATTTCGCTAATCTTACTAATTCCGGGTAATCCAAGCTCAAATGAGAGCTCTCCCTCATTCATAGCTCCCTTATCATGTAGATCCAAATTATCACAAAAACAGAAAAACGGTACACTTTTCATGTAGCTATATTGCATAACTCTTCTTATGAGATTTTCATTGATTGATGAAATCTCTTGTATAACTTTTGCACCATTATTTATAAGTGTTGCTATATCATTTAGGCTATTATCCTCTTTTAAAGCTTTTATAGAGAGAATTAAGCTTGAATTTTTTTTATCATGTAAAAATTCAAAAAAACTCTCCTGCTCTATTCTTGGAAAAAAATCACTCATCAAAACAAAGTGACCAACTCCACCTTTTTGGGCACTTTTATATAAAGCATCAAGATTTTTAGAGTTTAATGAATCATTTAAAACTCTAACATTTAGATCAATAACACTAGGAAGAAGATACAATCCATTGGCATTTATAACTTCATAATTTGTTTGAGTTTTTATCTTTGGAGAGATTTTAAAGATTTTATTATCATGTAGGATAACATCTCTTTTTTGAGGTTGTTCATCTATAAAAATGGTACAATTTTTTATAAGTTTCATGCTCTATTTTACAATACTTTAGCTAAAATACTCTATTGTATAATTTTGGTTAAAAAAAGAGGTTTTATGGTAAATTTAAAAAAATATGATTATTCACAAGAAGAGTTAGAGAAGTTTCAATACGCTCTTATCAATACAAACAGAGGTCAAATCAAGATAAAACTTTATACTGATGAAGTTCCAAATACAGTAGCAAATTTTGCAACTTTAGCAAATGATGGATTTTATGATGGGTTAAATTTTCACAGAGTCATACCAAATTTTATGGCTCAAGGAGGTTGTCCAGATGGTACAGGTATGGGTGGACCAAATTGGGCGATAGAGTGTGAATGCGATAAAAATACTCATAAACATATAAAAGGCACTATATCTATGGCTCATGCTGGTAAAAATACAGGTGGAAGTCAATTTTTTATCTGTTTTGTGCCATGTCCTCATCTTGATGGTGTTCATACTATTTTTGGAGGAATTGAAAAAGATGACAAAGATAGTTTTAAAGTATTGGATAGTATAAAACAAAATGATATCATAGAGTCTATAAAAATTTTAGAAAAAACTGCATGAAGTGGAAAGGCAGAAGAAAAAGCACAAATGTAGATGATAGAAGATTTAGAGGTAACACTAGAAGATTTAGAGTACCATCAATTCAAACTATACTCTTTCTTCTACAAATTATCAAACCATTATTAAAAAGTAAATTTGGAATTTTTATACTTATAGTTGGCGGTTTTTTATATTTTAGTGGC
Source organism: Campylobacterales bacterium (assembly GCA_027081145.1). GTDB lineage: Bacteria > Campylobacterota > Campylobacteria > Campylobacterales > QNZT01 > JALWLB01. The sequence continues at coordinate 4,323 of JALWLB010000028.1, read as the reverse complement.
TTTAATCCTCTCTCTTTAGAGTCAACATCAAAAAGTGATACTTCACAAAACAGACAAGCAGATGATGAAAAAGCAGCTTTTATCTCAACTGTACTTGCAGATACAGAAGATATCTGGAGAGATATTTTTGCAAAGGCTGGATACAGATATACTGAGCCAAAGCTTGTACTTTATAGAGGAAGTACAAGCAGTGGATGTGGTTATGCAAGTGCTCAAATGGGACCATTTTACTGTCCCACAGATCAAACTATATACATAGATTTGAGCTTTTATGATGAATTAGAGTTAAAATATGGTGCATCAGGCGACTTTGCACAAGCTTATATACTAGCTCATGAGGTTGGTCATCATGTACAAAATTTAGAAGGTACTTTACAAAAAGTTCAAAATGCAAAACAGCAATCATTTGGAAAAAAAGCTCAAAATGCCCTTCAAGTTAGAGTGGAACTTCAAGCCGATTGTTACTCTGGTATTTGGGCAAACAGAGCTCACAAAACAAAAGATATTTTAGAAGAGGGTGATATTGAAGAAGCACTAAATGCTGCTAGTTCAATCGGTGATGATAGATTACAAAAACAAGCCACTGGTTATGTATCACCAGATAGCTTTACTCACGGTAGCTCAAAACAGAGAATGAGTTGGTTTTTAAAAGGATTCAAAAGTGGAGATCTAAAAAGTTGCAATACTTTTAAACTCTAATTTGCTTATCATGTAGAGCCCATAGAGCCTACAACTTTACCTATAATTTCTACACTATCTAATGGTACATTTTCAACACCATAAAGTTTATTATCTGAAATCAGATCAATGCTTCGATCACTTTTTAATAAAATTCGTTTTATAAAAAGACCACTATTAGTACTCACAACAAAAACACCACCTTTTGTTATATCTCGCATAGATCTATTTATAAATACTATATCATTTTCATTATAAGTTGGCTCCATAGAATCACCCAAAACATTTATAGCATCTATATTTTTGATCTCTCTTGCTCCTCCAAGTTTTTCTATCATAATAGCATCTAATAAAAGCTCTTCATGCTCATCCTCATAATTAAACGCTCCACCACCAGCTGAAGCATATATATCACTATAATATCTTACATTGGCATACTTATCTGTCTCTTCTTCTAAACTTTTGACTATCTGATCATAAAACATCCAATTGATTGATATCTTTCTAGTTGCACAAAAATCCAAAATCTCTTTATAAGGTACTTTATTTCGCTTCTTCATCGTTGCAAATGTTAATTGATTTATTCCTAAAGCTTGAGCTACATCTTTATCAAATATTTTTTTATTTCCAAACTCTTTGGAGATGATATCTTTTAATTTTGGCATAATATTTTGAAAACTTAACACTTTTTTCTCCTTTTTATATTTCAAATTGAAATATTATTATAGCATAAAAAATATTTTATGTACAATAAACTAATTAAATTAGGAGGAGAAAATGAAAAACATAATACTCAAAATTGCAAATTTAGTAGATTTTTATTTAGCTTTGATTGAAAATTCGATGATTTTATTAAATAAAAAGATTTTATGACACTCAAGAGAGTGTCATAAAAGATTAATACAGTCCGTATTTGTTATCTTTTCTTTTGTATATAACTCTGGTTTTTCCATCCATATCATTAAAGATAAAAAATTGCTGTTTACTCTGTTTTAAAATCTCTAATGCCTCTTCGATATTTAGAGGTTTGTATAGATCAAGCTCCATTGGAACTATCTCATCTACTTCATAATTATCATCACTCTCACTAATTTCTGCTTGAATTAACTCATCACTAATTTTTGTCGCCTGTCTATCTGTAACTTTATCATGGTGTCTTCTTAGTACTTTTTTTGCTCTCTCAACCGCTAAATCAACCGCAGCATAAAGATCTTTATCTCTTTGTTTTATAACAATTGTATTTTTATGTGCTAAATTGATAGCAAATTCAACCAAAGAACCTTTTTTGCCATTTTTTTCATCACTTGAAACTACCACTCTAGTAGATATAATATCTAGATTGAATTTTTTGAGCGATTCAACCGCTGATGTAATATGCGTCTTCATCGCATCTGTTAAATCGAGCTGTCTTCCAGTTAAACTAAGGTTCATAATTTGCTCCTTTTAAATAAAATAAATAGATACCCTATTTTATCAAAGTTTAATTTGGAAACATATTAAAAGTTATGGTTTTTGAAGCGTTCTTCTATGAACTCTAATTGGCTCAGTAGTAATTGAAGGATTAACCGTTACTGTAGTATCTATCAAAACGGTTAAGTTTGAATCATTTGTTGCTATAGCATTATCGAGTACATTTGCACAACCTGGTATAGCATTACCGATATAGTATATTGTTAAATTTGCTTCATGAGTATGATTTGGTGGGACAGTTGGATAGGTTATATTTATATTTTGTACACAATTTATACTATTATCATGCCCAGAAATTGCTAAAAGAGCATACTCAGTTGCACTTCTAGCCAAAAGTTCTGCTTGTTCTTTTAGATATATATCTGTTGTATTTTTAACTGTTGAGCTTGAAAGTGATATCGTAAGTGCCATTAATGAAGCAACAGCCATTAATATAATAATAGCAGTAATCAATCCAAATCCTCTTCTCATTACCATATCGCCTTCTCTTTACAAAATCCAAACGGCTCACCCGTAATATTGTTATCTTGGATACAAAGCTTCATCCTAACACTATCTCCAACTTGAGTAACTCTAAATGTACTAACATTGGTAGCTATTATAGTTGTTGATGTTGTAGAATCATTATATTTTTCACCATACCAAGGTTGATAGTTATAGTGTAAATTAAGTGTATAGTTATCATTAGTTCCAGTTAAAACCAAAGCATAAGCACTCCACGCTAACCAATACTGCTCACAAAGCTCTTTTGAAGCATTTGCTACACTAGGCTCTGCAAATTGTAAAACATCTTTTCCACTTCTTTGAACTCTTAGACTATAATCGTGATTTCCACTGATTGACCAACCATATTTTGTTAAATTATAATCCAATTTTGGACACTTAAATATAATCGCTGGTAACTGTTTACCAGAAGATGCTGTTAAATTAATATCTCCATTTGATAATTTGGCTATGATATTTTCTGCAATTCTAAGATCACTACCAAGAGTTACAATTTGACTCTTGTTTGTATCTGTTCTATTTAAATCAACAAATCCACTCCAGCCAGGCACTATCATAGTACCATTATAATCACCCTTTAAACTCTCATTATCATACCCTATCCACTCAATCATTGTATAATTATTGGTAATATTCTTATCTGACAAAGAGAGAAATTTATCTACTCCTGTTGGATCTCTTGCTATAAGAGTCTCTTTGATTCTATATTGTAATCTTTTGGCTATTTGATCTAGTGCTAATTCTGTTTGTTGTTGTAATTGGTTTATACTTTTACTTCGTATATACCCCTCATACATATTTGATATAATATTTGTTCCAATAGAAGCAACAATACCAAGTATCACTATAACCATAATAATTTCAATAAGTGTAAAAGCTTTTTTTATCATAGTGCATCTTTTGTAATAAGTCTTGATTGACCTATATTTGATGAAAATGCTCTAAAAATAAATGGAGTAGCCGCATTGACTCCTGTTGTAACTTTTAGCTCTATCATCTTGATATTTGTACTATTTGCTAAAGTTAATGCTGCCTTTGTTGTGGTATCAAAAGTAAAATTAATATTTTGTGAAGCATAATTTGCACTATCAGAGACAAAGCTAACAGTTGTATTCATCTCTAATGCCTGATCTAAATAGTCAAAACTATTTCCAAAAGCACCATTTTGCATATAAACAGTGGAGCTATTACCATCAAAATCATCTATATCATCTATTGAGCCTGTATCAGATGGATCACTTACTCTAGTAGCAGAAGTGAGATCTTTCATTCTTCGTCTCTTATTGGCAAATATATGCCCAACTCTTCTAATTGAACCAGTAACTCTATCTAACTCAGCATCACCATTACTTACATCAAGAACTCTTAAAATTTGTGATGATCCACTGCCATCTGGGGAGTTTTCATCCCATCTAAAAGATAAAATATTACCCATTTTGGTTCTAGCTGCTAAAATTGACTCTTGAAGCAAAGAGTATCTATCATTTTTTGCACTCTCTTGAAGCATCATTGGAATACTCATAACAGCAATAGCAATAATAACGATAGATAAAACTAGCTCTATCAAAGAAAAACCTGCTCTTTTCAACCAATACCTTTAATGTAGATTATAGGACATATTTAATAACCCTATAATAATATCGGCAAAAATTAGGATTTTTTTATCTATTC
>JALWLB010000027.1 GCA_027081145.1 Campylobacterales bacterium | reverse complement strand
ACTCAAAAGAGTATTTAGCAACTATCAACTTCTTTTCTAGCTCACAAATTATTTTTCAAAGAATCAAAGATGGCTTTTTGCTTCTATTAATAAGCTCTTTGATAAAAAGTATATTATTAATTGCTCTTTTGATCTATTTGATTAAAAAAACTATAACAGAGCCACTAAAATCTTTAGCCCTAGAGGTAGAGAAAATTGATCTACATGATAAAGATGTTAGGTTGGTTGAATATAACTCAAAAACTGAAGATGAATTCTCTATACTAAGAAACTCTTTTAATAATATGATCAAAAAAAATAAAGAGCAAGAAGAGCAGATGCAAAATCAAGCAAAACTTGCACAAATGGGTGAAATGATCAAAATGATAGCTCACCAATGGAGACAACCATTAGCTGCTATATCTTCAACTGCTAGTGTACTTAGTCTAAAAATTACAATGGATAGATATGATAAAGAGTTTTTTAGTGAACAAGTCGCAAATATCTCTACTTACTCATCTCATCTATCATCTACGATAGATGATTTTAGAAACTTTTTTAAAACAAACAAATTAAAAGAGAATATTATTTTAAAAGATATTGCAAATGATTCACTAAAAATATTAGGCAATTCACTAAAAAATAAAAATATTACTCTAAAGAGTCAATTTGATTGTGAACATACCATCAATACCTATCCAAATGAGCTAAAACAGGTTGTTTTAAATCTTATAAAAAATGCAGAAGATGTATTGATTGAAAAAAAGATCAAAAATGCAACAATTTGTGTCAATACATACGATAAAAATGATTTATGCCATATAGAAGTTAAAGATAATGGTGGAGGAATCGATACTGATATTATAGATAAAATTTTTGAGCCATACTTTACAACAAAATCAAAAAGAGATGGTACAGGGCTTGGACTTTATATGTCTAAAATAATTGTTGAAAAGCACTGTAATGGTAAGTTAGAGTTTCAAAATGGCAAGGATGGAGCCATATTTACAATAGCACTAAGGAGAGTCGATGAATAAGGAGCGGATGATTGAGTTAGCACAGATTGCTAAAGAATTAAAAATATTATATGTTGAAGATAATGAAGAGGCTAGAAGATCAACTCTGTATCTTTTAGAAGAGTTTTTTGATGATATAGTTGTAGCCATAGATGGTCAAGATGGGTTGGATAAATTTAATCAAAATTCATTTGATCTAATTATCTCAGATATCAATATGCCAAAATTAAACGGTATTGAGATGACAAGAGAGATTTTAGCAAAAAAACATGATCAAGCAATTATTATTATCTCTGCACACAATGAATCGGATATGTTGGCTGAGCTTTTAAATTTGGGAGTTGAATATTTTGTACAAAAGCCAATTGTATTGGAAAAATTGGTTCAAATGCTTCTAAAATCGACTAAAAGAATTATAGAAACTAGACTATTTCATGAAAATGTTAAAAAGATTGAGAGATTAAATAGAGAGTTAGACTCTCTTGTTAAAGGCTTTGATGAGCATGTTATAGCATCAAGAACAGATCTTAAAGGTGTTATTACTTATGTAAGCAAAGCATTTTGCAAAATTGCTGGATACTCCAAAGAGGAGTTAGTAGGAAAACCTCACAATATGGTAAGACACCCTGATATGCCAAAAGAGGCTTTTAAAGATATGTGGCAAACTATACAAAATAATAAAATCTGGCAAGGTGAAGTTAAAAATCTTAAAAAAGATGGGAGTTATTATTGGGTCAAAGCAAATGTTGCACCATATGTTGATCAAGAAAGTGGAGAGATTATAGGATATAGTGCTATTAGAGAAGATATTACTTTAAGAAAAGAGGTGGTTGAACTTAGCTCAAAAATAAATGATCTTTTAAATAATTCAGGAGAGGGATTTTTATCTTTTAATTCAAATTTACACATTGAGAGTGGTTACTCTAAAGAGTGTGAGAGATTGTTTGAAAAAGAGTTAGTATCAAAAGATATATCTGAAGTTCTATTTTCAGATGATAGCGATAAAAAAGAGATATTTCAAAATGGTATAAAAAATATTCTTGAAGTTGATGATGAATTTTCAAAACAGATGATGTTATCTCTGCTTCCACAAAAAATATTAAAGAATAATTTATCTATAAAATTGGAGTATAAACTATTAAAAAATGATAGATTTATGTTGATTGCTTCTGATATTAGTGAGAAAATCAAGCTTGAAAAAAGATTGGAAAATGAGAGACAAAAACATAATAAAATTGTAACAATTGCAAATAATCCAAGTGAATTTAATCTACTTTTAAAAGATTTTACAACATTTTTAGATCAAATTGATAAGCATTTAAGTGGTAGTAAGAGTGAATTTTATAGACAAATCCACACCTTTAAAGGTCTTTTTGCACAAAAGCAGATGAGTATTTTAGTAAATGCCTTACACCATATAGAATCACACATAACTAAAAGTATAAAAGCAGATACAAAAATAGATATCGATTTAAATAAACTAAAATCTGCCCTAAAGAGTGATCTCAAAGATGTTTATGAAATTTTAGGAGAGGATTTTTTAAAGAGATTTGAGAGTGAACCGGTTGATACAAAGGCGATAATTGATATAGAAAGAGTACTACATGATTTAGTTGAGAGTAAAAAATTGGATAAAGAGACTTTTTGCTTACTACTTGATAAAGTGCAAAATTTAAGAGCATATTCACTTAAAAATCTTCTATCAAGTTATCCATCTTTAGTGAAAAATGTTGCTAAAAAGCTAAATAAAGAGATTTTGGATTTTGAGATAGATGTAGATAGCTCAATCAAAGTCCCAGCCTCTTATAGAAATTTTATAAAGTCTCTTGTACATGTTTTTAGAAATAGTATAGATCATGGTATAGAAGATGGTGAACTAAGACTTAGTGCAAACAAATCAGAAGCTGGAATGATATCATGTAAGATTGAACAAAATGGTGATGAATTAAAGATAGTTATTAGTGATGATGGTAGAGGAATACCACTCCATTTAGTAAAACAAAAAGCTATCAAAAATGGTATTTTAGATGAAAAAGAGTTTTCAAAGCTATCTAAAGAGGAGCAGCTTAAGTTGATATTTGCGGATAATTTTTCTACGAAAGATAGAGTGAGTGAACTCTCAGGTAGAGGAGTTGGTTTGGCAGCTGTTAAGAGTGAACTGGACAAGCTTGGTGGAGAATTACAAGTACAAAGTGAAGAGAATAAGGGAACAGTTTTTATCTTCACTATCAAAAACAAAAGGATAGCACATGAATATGCATGAAAAAATAGTTTTAGCACTAGGAGATAGAACAATAAGTTTTTTGAGTGAAGATATGCAAATTGAGGTTAATTCAAATAGAGCCATTTTAGATAAGAATAATGTTTTTGAGCCACGAGATCATACTGCCATTATAGGGTTAGGGGGTAGTGTTAAGGGATTGGTTATTTTTGGTTTTTCAAACTTTTTGGTAGATCAATTGGTTAATTCGTTTGCTTATGGTGAAATCACTCCTGATGAAAGAGAAGAGTTAATTTGTGAAGTTCCAGCTGAGGTTGCAAATACTATCATTGGAAATGCGATTGTAAATTTTCCAGATGATGGAAAAGGTGTTACTATCACTCCTCCTTTAACGATGGAGGATTCAAAAGCGATGTTGAAATTTAAAAATTCAAAAGTTGTATCATGTACAATTTTTACAAAAGAGACAAATATGCTTTGTGCACTATTATATTAAAAGGAGAAGATATGCTAAATGTATTGGTTGTTGATGACTCTATGATCATTAGAAGAAATATTACTAAAATGTTAAAACAGATGGGTTGTAATGTTTTAGCTGAAGCCAAAAATGGAAAAGAGGCGATTGAGCTTTATAAAAAGCATAATCCAGATTTTGTAACTATGGATATAACTATGCCTGAGATGACAGGTGTTGAAGCTCTAAAGGCAATCAAGAGTGATTTTAAAGATGCAGTGGTTATCATGATAACTTCTCATGGACAAGAAGAGCTTGTAATGGATGCTATAAAATCTGGAGCAAAAGGGTATATTTTAAAACCAATTACTATCGAAAAACTTGAAAATAGTGTTAAAAAAGTATTTCCAAATGCAGAGTTAATTACAGCTTGAGTGGGGTTAAAAAGTTTGTTTGCTCAAAGCTTTGATATTAAGGGCTTTGAATAGTAAAAACTTAACGACTTACATCAGCGGATGGCAACCGCAAAGCGAAGCGGCGCGGTTGACAGTCCGCTGGATGTGATTGTTAGGCTTATTTTGTTCATTTCCTTCCGCTAATTATTGCAAAGTTCCAATAACGCCAGTGGCAAGCAGTATGACTAAAACCGGCATTTTTTAACCACTCTAGCTGGTTCTCTACTGACACTGGATGATCTTTCTCATTATGCTTCTGATACCAAAACTCGTCATCCTCGCCATTTGATTTCATGAAGTTTCGCCATAGCGAATAATGCCATTCAGTGACGTATGGATCTTCGTCTACGATGATTTCTTGGGCGATGAAGATCCCTTCATCTTTCAGGGCATCATGAATCACTTGGAAAATGGATTTTCTTTCCTCGTCTGTCAGATGGTGTAGAGTCAAACCTGCCAAAATCACATCATAGCCTGATCCGAATGAGTCTTTTTTGTAGTCTCCCTGTTGGAAGGTAACCCGGCTTTCATATTTATTTAACCTCTCTTGGCATACAAGAAGCATCTCTTCGGTTAAATCGAAGGCATGTACCTTTGCCTTTGGATACATTTCCAGTACAAGCTCGGATAGTCCGCCCGGACCTGAACCCAAATCTAGTACATTTATGGCCTGTTTCTTGTCAAATGGAATCAATTCGCAAAGAAATCTTTGCCCTTTTTCATACTCAGGGATGAGTCGGCTCATTAAGCCAACATAATCACCGACCTGTTTTCTGAAGTGCTCTTGCACTTGGTGCTCGTCCATGTCTTTTCTCTTTCTGAAGCCTAACTATTTATTAACACACATTATAACCAAAACACCTACTAATATCAATATTTAACATACATTTAATATACTTGTTATTTATAAAAAAATATCTCAAAACAAAATACAAATTTGATTTTTTATCAAAAAAGTAAATAAAATATGACCAAATCATCTATGAGATAATAAAAAAATCATTTAATAACAAACAAAGTGTGTGTTATTGAGAAAGGATCTAGAGAATGCAAAGCAAAAAGTTTCCTTGAAAATAAAGCTTTTTTTCAACGATTTTGTTTTTGTTATAGAGTTAGTTACAGCTTGAGTGGGGTTAAAAAGTTCTCTTTTACTAAAACTTCAACTATATCTTTAAATACCAACACAGCACTTTTAGATGCAAAATAGTTGAAATTTTTAGTAGTTGGCTCAATTACTGTAACTCCAATAGTATATTTTTCTGTTTTATCATTTGCAAAACCAAAAAATGAACTATTATAGATATCTTCATATTGACCCCTTTTTGCTATATGGGCAGTTCCGGTTTTACCTCCTACTATGAGCCCATCAACCTTTGCACCAGTTGCAGTTCCTCTCATTACGGTTTTAACTAAAATATCATTTATAATTTTGGCATTTTGTTTTGAGATGACTTGTGTTTTGGATTTATTATAAATTTTCTGTTTTGAAATTTTATTTGCTACTATAAATTTTGCAATAGTTGGTTTTATGAATTGACCATTATTATTAAAAATATTATAAGCACTTAAGAGTTGAAAAAAATTGACCTTTATACCATAACCATAAGAGGTGGTTGCTTTAAAAATTTGGCTTTTTAGTTGATGAATACTAGGAATTGAGCCTCTTAATTCATATGGAAGATCAATTCCACTCTTTTTAGAAAATCCAAAATCTCTTAATCCTTGATAAAAATCGATTACATCAAGCCTTTGGGCAAGTTTTGCTATACCTATATTACTTGAGTGTATGATAATATTTTCAATGCTTAAATAGTCATACTTATGCTCATCAGTTATGATCTTATTTCCTATTTGAAACTTTCCATTATGTGTGTTTATCAACTCATGCATAGCTACTTTATTATTTTTTAAAAGTAGTGAAAGAGTTATTGGTTTCATGACTGAGCCTGGTTCAAATATATATTTTAGTGCTGATATTGATAAATTTTTATTTGATTTGATTCTATTTGGATTAAATCTATTGCTCGAAGCTATTGCAACTATATCACCACTTTTGCTATCCATAACTGCAGCTATTATCTCTTTTGCTTCTAAAGTATTTTTATACTTATCTAAAATTTGTTCAATACTCTTTTGAAGCTTTATAGATACACTTGTAATAATATCATGACCATCAATTCTGTGCTCTATTGTGCTATCTTTATCTAAAATAATATTATTTAAAACATCTCTTTTGCCTTTTATTTTAGCATTTTGAGATCCAGCTAAACTATCTTTATAAAATAGCTCCAACCCATACACCCCAACAGTATCTGTATATGTTTTAACTTCAACCTTTTTGATATATCCTATAACTGGAGTTAAAGAGTCTTTTAGTGGAAACTCTCTCATCTCACCACTTTCAACCACATTTAAACCGTGAAAAAATGAGACTTCTCTCTTTTTGTCTATGTATGGTATAAAAACTTTTAATTTGTACAGTTTATATATAAGCTGTTTTACATACTTTGCAGATTTTGAATCAAGATTATAAGTTAAAACCACATAACCAAAGTGAGAATTGACTCTTTTTTTGATAATTTGTGGATCAATTCCGCTATATATTGAAAATAGTTTGATAAATAGCTCTTTTTTATTTGGATCTATATTTCTAGTATCAACTGTAGCTTTGTAGAGTTTTTTGCTTCTGCTTATAACAAAGCCATCACTTGAAATGATTGATCCTTTTAGTGCTCTATCATCTTCTGAAGAGAGTAGTTTTGGCATTTTTGTATCGCCAAAAGAGATATTTAATATCGAGCCTATAAGTATTAGAAAAAGTAAAACTATAATTATAAAGATAAGGGATATTTTAATCTTTTTATTTTCTTCTTGATTCATTTAACTATTATAATAATAAGTAGCTTTGGATTTACCAAGTAGCTACTTACTAC
>JALWLB010000026.1 GCA_027081145.1 Campylobacterales bacterium | reverse complement strand
AAACTTTATACTCCAGTCTATCACCAGGTCTTACAGGAGATCTAAATTTACACTTATCGATACTCATAAAATATACCACTTTAGAATCAACATCCTTTTTATCTTCTTCACTCAAACTATCAAAAGCGAGTATTCCACCAGCTTGTGCCATACCCTCAACAATCATAACACCTGGATATATAGGATGTCCGGGAAAGTGTCCTTGAAATATATTTTCACTAATAGAGACATTTTTAAAAGCATTGATAATTTTGCCAGATTCAATAGAAGTTACTCTATCTATCAATAAAAATGGGTATCTATGAGGCAAAATCTTTTGTATCTCTATAACATCCATCATTTGAAAGTACTCCAGTAAAAAATTAATTCTATAATAGTAGCGAAAATAGATAAAACTTTACATTAAATTTTTACTCAAATGCCCTAAAATAAGCTATTTAAACTAATAGTATATTATTATAAAGAAGCTATTGAAAAATATTTGCTATAAATCAATTATCTCTCTTACATCAAAAAAAGTGACTGCATCTAAATAGATTTCATATCTCGTATCTCGTAGTTCATCTAAAATAACTATTGGACTAAGATCATAATTGTTTCTTAATTTTAACTCATTTTTGATAGATGGTGGATTAAACATCATCTCTTTAACACTCTTGTATGATGTTTTTAAGATCTTATTTGCGTATTTTAAACTTATAAATTTAATATTTTCTTTATTTAGATACATGATATCATCTTTTATAAATTCAACTCTTGCATTAATGGATCTGCTTTTCATAGTTGAATATACTAAAAAATAAGATGGCAATATAGTTTTATCAGCTTTAACATAAGCTCTTAAAAGTCTATAGTTTAAAAACTTCTCTTTTATCAATCTGCTGTGTTTTGTTATATCTTTATACAGTTTAGTCTTTTCTTCGATAGAGTTCATTTGAGTTTGATTTGCGATATTTGAAAATAGCTCAGATGTTATCTCTCTTTGTTGTCTTAAACCATAAAAACATCCACAATAGTTTTGTCTGTAGAGTTTATCTTTTTTTGCTAATGCAAACTGCTCCCCAGTTCCCCCTTTTTTTCTAAAATCAACCACAATAAACTCTACATGATATCTATTGGATATTTTTAATCCTTCGGTTTGTAATTGTTCAATTGATTTTTTAGGACTCATAAGTAATGTAGTTGTGATAGATTTATGATTTAACTCTTTGGCTAATTTAGCTGTATTTTCTAGCCTATTATCAAAACAGATTTCACATCTTTTTCCCTTTTCAGGCTCATTTTCAAATCCTTTTACAACCTCTAACCATCTACGATAATCATACTCACCCTCAATTAGTTCAATATTAAGCATTTTGCAACTTCTTTGAACATCTTGAAGTCTTAATTTATACTCACTATATGGGTGTATATTTGGATTGTAAAAAAAGCCTACCAGTTTCTCATCTGGATAGGCAATTTGTAGTCTTTTTAAAAAGTAGTGACTATCTACTGAACAACAAATGTGTACGATCATTTAGCTTTGAAGTTCTTTTAACTTCTCCTTAACAGCTTCAACATGACCTTTTACTTTAACCTTTTCCCAACCTGCTGCTATATTTCCATCAGGATCGATAATATATGTAGTTCTAACAACCCCCATATACTCTTTTCCGCACATCTTTTTGAGTTGCCAAACTCCGTAAGATTCTAACATTTGTTTATCTTCATCCGATAAAAGAGTAATACCTAAATTCTTTTTTTCTATAAAATTTCTATGTTTTTTAGGACTATCTGGACTAACTCCCAAAATCACTGCATCCATACTCTCAAACTCATCTTTTGTAGCTGTAAAATCACAAGCTTCAGTTGTACATCCTGGAGTATTATCTTTTGGATAGAAGTATAAAACTATCCACTTTCCACTCAAATCTCTTAAACAAATCTCTGTTTCATCTTGATTTGGAAGACAAAACTGAGGTGCTTTTGTACCTATCTCTAACATCTATTCTCCTTCTTATAAAATTACAATAGTTTTAATTTCACTCATCTCTTCGAGTGTATATTTTGGTCCTTCTTTGCCGATGCCACTTAGTTTAGAACCACCATAAGGTTGTATATCAAAACGCATTGATGGAATATCATTTACTACTACTCCGCCACACTCAAACTCTTCTATAGCTTTTTTGGTGTTATTTAAATCATTTGTAAATATAGAGTGTTGGAGTCCATAAGGTGAATTATTAATTTTTTTGAGTGCTTCATCAAAATTTTCTACTTTTATAATCGACACGATAGGAGCAAAAACCTCTTCACAAACAACATTCATCTTCTCATGAACTTCACTTAAAACTGTTGGATAAAATACTCTATCTTCAACTTTGCCTCCACAAAGAAGCTTAGCCCCTTCTTTTATAGCACTTTGTACCCATTTTTGTGCTCTTAAAGCTGCATCTTCATTTATCAGTGGACCTATAAATGTATCATCATCATTTGGATCACCTACTACTAAATTTTGTGCTTGAGTAGCTAAAAGTTGTGCAAACTCATCTGCAATATTTTTATGAGCATAAATTCTTTGAAGTGATATACAAACTTGACCAGAGTTATAAAAACTACCAAAAACACACCTTTTAGCAGCCTCTTTGATATCTGCACTCTCATCTATATATGTTGCAGCATTACCACCAAGTTCAAGTGCAATTTTTTTAACACCAGCTTGAGAAGTGATAATTTTGCCAACTTGTAAACTTCCTGTAAAACTTATAACTCGTGGAATTTCACTCTTAACCAAAGTAGAGCCTACCTCTGCATCACCATAAACTACACTTAACATATCAGGCAAAGCAAATTCGCTCTCATTAAAAAGCTTTGCAAACTTATATGCTGTTAATGGTGCTTCTGGAGTCGGTTTTAGTACTACACTATTTCCCATAATTAACGCCGGAGCCAATTTATGTGCTGTTAAGTTTAATGGAAAATTAAAAGGAGTAATAGCAACAACAACACCAACTGGTACTCTTTTATAATAACTTATTGCTTTTTTACCACTTGGCATAGCATCTGTATTGAAAGTTTCACCATTTAACTCAATCATAGCCGAAACACTAAGTCTCAAAGTCTCAATAGCTCTATCAACCTCTATGCGAGAAAACATAATAGGCTTTCCAACCTCATCTGTTATAGTTTGAGCAATATCTTCTTTATTTTGTTTAAGTTTTTTGATGACATCTTCTATCCAGTCTATTCTTTGAGAAAGGGTTGATTTTCTGTTTTTTTCATAAGCTCTTTTAGCAATATTCAAAGCCTCTTTAGCATCACTTGCATCACATAAAGGATAACGAGAGACCACTTTGTTTGAGTATGGGCTTGTTATATCATGCAGTTTTGTTTTTGAAACTTGTGTGCTACCAAAAAATATTTTTGCTTCCATGTCTCATCCTTTTTTTTCTTAATATTAGCAAAATATTATTATAATGAGTTTACAGTTTTCATAGCACTAAGTTACTATTTGATACAATCTGTGGTTTTAAAAAGGGTAGAAATAAAATGGAAAAAGCAAAATATATATGGATGGATAGAGAAATGGTTGAGTGGGATAAAGCTCAAGTGCATATCTTAACTCATACCTTGCATTATGGAAATGGTGTTTTTGAGGGAACTAGAGCTTATCAAACTAATAATGGATTAGCGATATTTAAGTTAGATGAACATCTAAAAAGATTATACAATTCAGCAAAAATAGTTGCAATAAAACCAAATATATCTTATGATGAAGTAAGAAATGCTCATATAGATTTATTAAAAATAAATGCTTTTAAAGGCAATGTTTATTTAAGACCACTTATCTATTTAGGTTATGGTGTTATGGGCGTTCATCATGTAAAAGCTCCTGTTCATACAGCAATCGCTGCTTGGGAGTGGGGAGCATATCTTGGAGAGGATGGTTTAGAAAATGGTATCAAAGTTAAAACCTCTTCTATTATTAGAAACTCTATAAAATCAAATTTCGGCAAAGCAAAAGCAGTAGCAAATTACTTAAATTCGCAAATGGCAAAATATGAAGCCTTAGAGTGTGGATATGAAGAGGCTCTTTTAATGGATGAGAACGGTTTTGTAGCTGAGGGTAGTGGTGAGTGTATATTTATCGTAAGAGATAATAAGCTTATATCACCTCCAAATGATAATTCACTTGAATCCATTACTCAAGCTACAATTTTTGAACTTGCTAATGATTTTGGAATAGAGGTTATTAGAAGAAACATAACAAGAGATGAAATTTATATTGCTGATGAGGCGTTCTTTACTGGAACTGCAGCAGAGGTTACACCTATAAACTCTCTTGATAATCGAACTATTGGTCATGGAAAAAGAGGTGAAATAACACAAAAGCTTCAACAAGCCTATTTTGATGTTGTTTTTGGAAAAAACGAAAAATATAAAAAATATTTAACTTACATAACATAAAAAAGGAAAAACTATGCCAGCAGATTTAAATGATTATTTTAAAAAGAAGCTACCAGGTAGTGGTGGCGGAGGATCAAATAAAAATAGTGGAGGATCTAGCTTTGAGCCACCTGAATTTTTTCAAAATTTTGGTAAAAAAGCAGGACTTTTATATATTTTAATCTTTATTGTTGCACTTATTGTAATTGCTAAACCATTTACGGTTATAAATTCAGGTGAAGTTGGTATCAAGGTTACAGCAGGTAAGTATGAACCCCAACCACTAACTCCCGGTCTTCATTTTTATATTCCATTGATTCAAAATATTATAGTTGTTGATACAAAAGTTAGAAGCATTAATTACACAACAACAAATGAGAGACATAGTATGGTAAATATACAAAAAAGTGGAGTTTTAACTGCACCAGCTATTACAACACTTGATAAAAGAGGACTTATCATCTCCATAGATGCAACAGTACAATATAGACTAAGAGACTCTTCTGCTCCACAAACTATAGCAACTTATGGTTTAGCTTGGGAAGAAAAGATCATAAATCCAATAGTTAGAGATGTTGTTAGAAATGTTATAGGTCAATACAAAGCCGAAGAGTTACCGATAAAAAGAAATGAGATAGCAAAACTATTAGAAATTCAAATAAGAGAAAAAATCGAATCAAAACCAGGAAATCCAGTTGAGCTTACAACTGTAAATCTAAGAGAAATTATACTTCCTGAAAAAATAAAAGAGCAAATTGAAAGAGTTCAAATCGCAAAACAAGAGGCAGATCGTGTAAAACTTGAAGTTGAAAGAGCAAAACAAGAGGCAGAGAAAAAAGCTGCTTTAGCTAAAGGTGAGGCTGAAGCTAAAAAAATTATAGCACAAGGTAAAGCGGATGCTATCAAAATAGAGGCAGATGCAAGTGCATATGCAAACAAAGAGATAAGCAAAAGCTTGACAAAACAGTTATTAGAGCTTAGACAAATTGAAGTACAAGGCAAATTTAACGAAGCTCTTAAAACCAATAGTGATGCCAAAATTTTCCTAACTCCAGGTGGATCTGTGCCAAATATATGGATAGATGCCAAAGATAAAGCCAAAACAAGCTCCATAAGTCAATAAAATTGAAAAACATCTTACAAAAAATAGACTGGAATAAAAACAGACTTATTCCAGTCATAGCTCAAGAGTATCAAACAAACGAAATTTTAATGTTGGCTTATATGAATCAAGAAGCTCTTAAATTAACTTTAGAGACAAATATAGCACACTATTATTCAAGAAGTAAAAAACGAATTTGGAAAAAGGGTGAAACTAGTGGAAATATTCAACAAATAAAAGAGATTTTAATAGATTGTGACAATGATACTTTGTTAATAAAAATAGATCAAATTGGATCATCTGCTTGTCATACCGGTAGAAGATCTTGTTTTTTTACAAATTTAATTACAAATCAGACTCTACATGATATAGACAAAGAAGCTATCAAACAATATAGCATAATAGATACACTTTATCATGTTATAAATGAGAGAAAAAATCAAGATCCTAAAAAATCTTATGTTGCTTCATTAATGAACAAAGGAGAAAATACGATACTTAAAAAAATTGTTGAAGAGTCGGGTGAATTTTGTTTCGCCATAAAAGATAGTGATGAAAAAGAGATCATTTATGAAGGTGCTGATTTAATTTTTCATCTACTTGTTGCACTTGGATATAAAGATATAAATCCTGATCTAATAAAACAAGAGCTAAAAAGACGCTTTGGATTAAGTGGTATTGAAGAGAAAAAAAACAGAGCATAAAACCATTTAGAAACTCAATAAACAGCCGATATATCTTATAGGTGAGGTGTTTTATGTATCATATGACTCTGCTACATTGGATTGTTGTAGTCTTATTTATTGTAATATTTCTTATATTATCGCTATTTGCACTCAAAGAAAAGAGATTAAAAGTTGCTTTTTTAATGATTTTTGCCTCTTTTGTTTTAGTGGTTTTGGGTACTATTTTTTCACTTTTTACACTAGATAAATATACAAAAAAAGCTAAGCTTGAAAGCATTAGATATACAAATATTCCATCAAATCACTCTATAAGAGTTCGAGGAGTAGTAAAAAATATTGGAAATTTTGATATAGGTTATTGTAAATTGGAGGTTAGAGTAATCAATATGTTTTCAAAAAAAATTCAAAAAGGCTCTATGTTTGCCCCAAGAACCTCTTTTAAAGAGATGTTTAATGAAAATAGCGGCAAAGTAAAAAGTAACTTTGTCTCTAAAACTTTTAAAATAACCAAAAACCTTGCATCAAAAGAGAGAAAAAAGTTTCTATTTTCTTTAACATATCCTCTACATTTTCAAAAACCAAAGTTAAAATATCAACTTTCTTGCTACTAATCAAATTTTTATGATATAATTTTACATTATCATTAACTATATTAACTTTTGGAGAGATTTTATCATGAAATATATCAAAATAACCACTATTGTTTTTACACTTTCGTTTATTCTATCATCATGTAGTAGCACTTTTAGCCATAGTAGATTGGCATTTTTAGGCACCAACTTAACAACATTCTCTTCTGGTAAAGAGATGAAAAACTATATAAATTATGCATCAAAT
The DNA here is from genome assembly GCA_027081145.1 of Campylobacterales bacterium. Taxonomy (GTDB): domain Bacteria; phylum Campylobacterota; class Campylobacteria; order Campylobacterales; family QNZT01; genus JALWLB01. The sequence goes on along the minus strand of JALWLB010000026.1, from coordinate 19 downwards.
GGTGAAGGAAACTTTACAG
>JALWLB010000025.1 GCA_027081145.1 Campylobacterales bacterium | reverse complement strand
CTATTTGATTTTTTAATTGATCAACTCTAAAACTAACTTCAGCACCTAAAGAGTCTATCTCCACTTTAATCCCATCATAATCACTCACTTGATTTTGAAGTTTTATTTTGGCATCAAACTTTTTAGATAGACTCTCTTCAATCTCTTTTTTATCTTTTTGAGTAATTTTAAAGTTACTAATTAACTTTCCTTCATACTCATTATTTAAAATAGAGATTTGATTTTGCAACTCTTTTGCAATAGATGGAATCTCTAACAATCTATCATGTATATTTAACAACTTTATAAAATTTGTAAACTTTTTAGATGGCTTTTGAAAAAGGGTCAGTAAAAACTCTTCTCTATCATCTAAAGAGAGTGTTTTTGAAAACAAAATATCCAAAAATTTCTGCTCTTTAAATGCTGGAATTATCTCTTTTAAAGACTCTAGTGTTTCATTTAGCTCTTTTTTATTCATAGATTTCAAAAGTGCCTTAACATAGGTTTTTGCAATAATTGAGCTCATTATGCGACCCTCTTTTTAATAATATTTACAAGATCTTCACCCTTTAATTTAAATCCATCTTTAGAAAATATCTCATCAACAACTTCCAAAACAACCTCTTTATTCATTTTACTTCGCTCAATTTCAACTCTCTCAGCGTGCGATTTTTGTAAATGATCAACACTTTTTGCTAAATCATTTTTGATTTTATCACTCATTAAACTAGCCTCTTTTTTTGCAACCTCTAAAATAGATTTTGCACTCTCTTTGGCTTCTGATATCTTTTTAATTGCCAACTCTTTTTCATTTTTGGACTCTCTTAGTTTATCTTGAATAGAGTTTAGCTTATCAGCAATCTCTAACTCTCTATCTTTGAAGTATGTTTTTACTTTATTTGCAAAAAGATAGTATAAAATTCCTGCAAAAATCACAAAGTTTATAACTCTTGGAACAATATCAGTTGTAGCCTCTTGCTCTACATTAGCAAAAGCAAAAATTGGTAAAAACAGTAATAGATATCTAATATTCACTCAAACTCCTTAAATAGCTTTTAATTTATCTTGTAGTATCTGTTGATAAGTAGCCAAATTTGCACTTAAATCTTTTTTTAACTGAATCCTATCTTGATTTAACTCTTTTAAAAATTTTGTATAGGAGTTTTCAAGTTCATTTTTTACATTCTCTAACTCTTGCGAAGCACTCTGCTTTGCTTTGGCTAAAGCATCTTCTCTTATTTTAGCAGCTTGTTCTTTTGCTTGAGCTATAATTTTATTTGCTTCATCAAGAGCATTTTGGATTGCTTCATCATTGTTTGAGATATTTTTTAAATCATTCTCTATAGACTCTTCTCTTCGTCGCATAAAATTCAAAAGTGGTTTATAGAGTATCTCATTTAGTGCAAAAACTAAAAATAGAAAAATTACCGCAGTAAAAATTAATAGACCAAGATGAATATCTAACATTAAAAAATCCTTTTATATTTTAGAGGTTTAAAGCCACTCCTTTTAAATTAGGGGAGATTTTATCATAATATATATAAAACCAATATTGAAATTAAAAAAAAATTATTAACGAAGTGCACTTTGGAGCAAAAATGCAAATCTTTTTTGCTCATCTTCATCGCGAAACTTCATAACAAGAGAGTTTTTACTCTGCTTTGCTAAAAATCCGAGCTTTTTTAGATTTGTAACAATTTCCTCTAAATTTTTTACATTTTGTAACACTTTTGATGAAGAGTCTGTTCTATTTTTGCCCTGTTTGATACTTTTTATAAGATTTTCACTTTCTCTAGTACTCAATTTTTGTCCAACAATTGTATCCACAATCTTTTTCTCTTCAGCCTCATCTAATCCGACAAGCACCTTTGCGTGACCTTGAGTAATTTTACCCTCAATGAGTAAATTTTTTGTATAATCACTCAAATTTAAAAGTCTTAGAGTATTTGTTATTTGAGTTCTACTTTTATGTATAATATTTGCTAACTCCTCTTGAGTTATACTATATTCATCTATAAGCTCTTTATATGAATGTGCTAATTCTATCGGGTTTAAATCCTCTCTTTGGATATTTTCAATAAGAGCTAACTCTCTTAAGTTTTCTGATTCATAACTGGCTATTATCGCATTAATCTTTTCTAAATTTGCTAATTTTGAAGCTCTTAATCTTCTCTCACCTGCAATGAGCATATACCCATCATCTTTTTGTACGACTACTATTGGCTGAATAAGCCCGTGCTTTAAGATCGATTCTGATAACTCTTTGATTGAGTTTTGATCAAAATGTTTTCTAGGTTGAAAAGGATTTGGGGCAATATCTGAAATATTGATCTCTTTTACTTTAGTATTATCATCTTCTATATCTTGTTTATAAGCATCCTCTACATCTTCTAAAATGGCACTCAAGCCTCTACCCAATCTATTTTTTGCCATAATTAACCCGCTAAAACCGATTTTGCTAAGTTTTGATATGCATCTGATCCAGCTGACATCACATCATAAAGAATAATTGGCTTACCAAAGCTTGGTGATTCTGCCAATTTTACATTTCTAGGAATTACTATAAAATTGGAATCTTGCTCTTTTAGAGTAAATAGTTTATTGCTAAAGTGCTGTTTTAAATCGGCAAAAACCTGTTTTGAGAGATTGTTTTGGGAGCTGTACATAGTTGGTAAAAAACCTTTAATTTGAAGTTTTGGGTTTATTGTTTTTTTGATAACTTTGACAGTATTTAAAAGTTGTGCCAAACCTTCAAGAGCATAAAATTCACACTGAATTGGAATAATAACAGAGTTTGCTGCACCAAGAGCATTTACGGTAATAGTTCCTAATGCTGGAGGAGAGTCTATGATAATATAATCATACTGATCTTTGATCTCTTGGATTTTCTCTTTTAAAATCAACTCTCTATTTTTAGCGTTGTTATCATGTAACTCTTTTTCAACTCCAACTAAGCCTATATTTGATGGTGCAATATCCAAAGTATCCAAAGAGGTTTTTAAAATAATTTGAGAAATTTTCTTTCTACCAATAAATACATGATATATATTAAACTCATAAGAGCTTCTTGAAAAGCCAAGTCCTGTTGTAGCATTTGCTTGAGGGTCTGTATCGATAAGCAAAACTCTTTTTTCAGCCACCGCTAAAGAGGCAGCCAAATTAACCGCTGTTGTAGTCTTCCCCACTCCACCTTTTTGGTTTGCAATCGCTATAATTTCACTCATCTTAAACTTAAAATCCTTTTTTTATCTATCTCTATCGTTGCATCTTCTAAAAGAGTAGCATCTTTTAAAGATACTCTCTTTTGCAACTTTTGATCATAATATGAAAATGCTCTAGCTTTTTTGAATTGTATCTTATATTTTATAAAAATTTCTTTCCAAAAAATATCTTGTTTTATTTTTAAGATATATTTTTGCAATAGCTCAAATGGATCGATATTTATATCAATAGTTGCAAATTTTAAAGGGGCTTTTTTTAAATTTAACCCTATAGAAAATAGAACATTTTTCTCTATAATTGTGCCTATCGCTCCACCTGCTTTTTTATCACCTATATAAAAATCATTTGGCCATTTTAACCAAACCAAAGAGCCTAACTCCTCTAAAGTCATCTGCATAAGCATTGAAAAATAGATAGAGATTGAGACCTTTGGTAAATCTTTTGGTAAAGAGTCTAAATCTAAAGAGATAGATAGAAAAAAGTTTCCATCAAAACTCTCCCACTTATCACCTCTACTTCCAATGCCACTAGTCTGTCTTTTTGCTAAAAGAGCAAATGGGCTTTTAATGGAGTTTGATTTTAATTTAGAGGCTAAATATTTATGAGTTGAATCAATCTCATCAAGATATAATATCTCCAACCTCTAACCTTTTTCCTCTGATATACTCAACTGCACTCATCTGCTTTTTGGATGGTATTTGGAGTGAAAATATCTTTAGTGAACCTTTTTTGCAACCAAGTATTATATACTCTTTTTCTATTTTTAAAATTTTACCTATACCATTTTGGGTATCGATATCATGTAGAGCTATTTTTTTAAGTTTTATTCCACTTTTTAAAAATATACCTGGCCAAAATATAAAAGCCAAATACTTAGCATAAACTTTTTTAGCATCTAAAAGATCCACTAATCCATCTTCTTTTTTTATCTTTTTAGCATAAGTGGCTTCACAATCTATCTGTTTGATTGGTTTTAATGAGTTGAAATTTTTTAATGTCTTTATAGTCAATTTGGCAGCTAAGTGTGAGAGTTTTTCAAAAAGCTCTATCGCATTTAAATTTGAAATCTCAATATACGAAAAAGAGAGTATATCTCCAGTATCCAACCCTTCATTCATAAGCATTGCACTAACACCACTAAATCTATCTTGATTTAAAATTGCACTTTGAATTGGACTTGCACCTCTATATTTTGGTAAAATTGATGCGTGTAAATTTATACAAGGAGCTATTGATAAAATCTCTTTTGGAAGAAGCATCCCATAAGCAGCAACCACTATAAAATCTGGTTTTAACTCTTTTATAAATTTAATCGAAGTTTCATCTTTTAAAGTTTCTGGCTGAAAAATTTTTATATCCAAAGAGTTATCCAATAAAAACTTTTTAGTATCTGGTGGAGTTAGAATTTGTCTTCTTCCAACCGGTTTATCCATCTGAGTAACTAATGCAACCACTTCAAAAGAGTTATCTTTTAAAAGCTCTTTTAAAATTACACTCGCATATGATGGAGTTCCCATAAATACTATTCGCATTTAAAAAGTGTCCCTTTTTTATGAATGTTATTTAGTAAAAAACTCTCCACATCACTAAGATCAAATCCACTAGCTAAAAACATTTTAATATTTTTTTCCAATAAAAACTTTGCGGCTTTTAATTTGGTTACAATTCCACCAGTTGCAAACTCACCATTTGGATTGCAAGGTAAGATTAACTCACTCTCATCGATATGATGAACTATCTTTTTTATTTTTGCGAAGCTATCTGTTTGTGGATTTTTATCATAATATCCGTCAATATCTGATAAAATTACAAGCATATTGGCATTAAAATAGTAAGCTACATGAGCTGATAATTGATCATTATCACCAAAAACCAACTCTTCGATTGCTGTTGTATCATTTTCGTTAATAATTGGCAAAGCTCTATTTTTTAATAAAACTTCAATTACATTTTTTGCATGTTTGGTCTTTTTTCTTGAATCAAAGTCATCCCCATTTAACAAAATTTGGGCTGGTATGATATCATGTAGAGCCAACTTTTTTTGATAAACACTCATCAAATAAGCTTGACCAAGAGAGGCTAAAGCTTGTTTGTTTGATAAGATATTTTTATCAAGCTTTAACTTTTCATATCCTGCTGCTACTGCACCTGATGATACTAAGATAACTTCATATTTTTGTCTTAATTTAGCTATAAATTGGCATAAATTTGAAATTCTCTCTCTTGCTAAATTGCCATTTTCATTTAGTACATGAGAGCCTACTTTAACTACAATTCGTTTCACTCTTTATCCTATTTACTATATCAAAAAGTGCATATTTTAAAGGCTGGATATTAAATTTTGTAACTGAAGAGATAGGAGCTATAAAAAATGGCAAATCATCTTTGTAACTATCTATATCTTGAAAAAAAGATAGAAATTTTTGATCAAATTTGTAGTTATTTTTATCTACATGATCTATTTGGATACTTTTAAAGAACTCCTCTATTTTACACATAGCTCTATCTTGATCTAGTGCATCAACTCTTGTTATAGCAATTGCAAATTTTCTACGAGCCAACTCATCTGAAAAGTTTTTAAGCTCTTTTTTTAATATAACATATTGTAAATCTAATGGACGATAGTTTGCAATATCTAACATAAAAAGTAAAAATTGTGATCTTTTTATATGTTTTAAAAACTCTATCCCAAGTCCTTTACCTTGACTTGCTCCACCAATAATTCCAGGAATGTCAGCCATAACAAATGATGAAAATTCATCAACATTTACAACTCCAAGCTTTGGCGTTATAGTGGTAAATTCATAATTTGCAACTTCTGGTGTAGCGTTTGAGATAGATGAGATTAGGGTTGATTTTCCAACATTTGGAAAGCCAACTAAACCGACATCAGCGATGAGCTTTAACTCAAATATAACCTCTTTACTCTCTCCAGGAAGCCCAGGTTGAGCATAAGTTGGTCTTTGATTGGTTGAGCTTCTAAAGTGCCAATTTCCAAGTCCACCCTTGCCACCTGTTAAAAATTTAATCTTTTGTCCATCTTCTAACAAATCTAGTAAAATTTCACCACTTTTAGCATCAAGAACAGTTGTTCCAGGAGGTACTTTTACAACTACACTCTCTCCCGATTTGCCATATTTTTTTCTACCTTGTCCAGGAGCTCCATTTTTAGCTTTGATATGGTGTCTGCCACGAAAGTTTGATAGTGTGTGGGTATTTTTATCTACTTCTAAATAGATATCTCCACCTCTACCACCATCACCGCCATCAGGTCCACCTTTTATAACAAATTTTTCGCTCCTAAAAGATACTGCCCCTGCTCCACCTTTGCCTGAGCTTAGTGTAACTTTTACACTATCTATGAACATGGTATAAACCTAAGATATGACTTTAGAGCTATTAAGCTGTGATTTTTGAAACTTTTACCCTCGTAAACTCTCTTCTAAAACCCTTTTTTAATTTAGAGTCTTTTCGTCTTCGTTTTTTAAAGATTATCACTTTTTTATCTTTGCCATGAGTTATTACCTCTAACTCAACTGTTGCATTTTCTAAAAATGGAGTACCAACTTCTAACTCACCACTATTTATGGCTAGAACCTCTTTGATTGTGATCTTTTCTTTCGGCGAAGCGTCAAGTTTATCGAGATTTAGGTAATCTCCCTCTTGAACTTTATACTGCTTTCCACCGCATTTGATAATTGCATACATTTTGTATGTCCTTTTAATTAAAATTTAAGTGGGCGATTGTACCAAATGGTTGTTTAATCTTTGGTTAAAAAAGTATCTTAAAGAAAAAGATAGATAAAATACTACACTATGAAACACTCATGATTTTTAGTAAAATCATAGATAAAAACAAAAATCTTGAGGGTTTCATATCTTGCCCGTTAGGG
>JALWLB010000024.1 GCA_027081145.1 Campylobacterales bacterium | reverse complement strand
CTTTTAGAGGTTGAATCAAGGCTCTCTAATGTAGTCAGAATGATAAATGAGACAAAAGCTTACAAAGAGCTATCTTATCAATTTTTAAGCTTTTTATTAGATGATAAAGTAAAATCTATCCAAAATATCGATATTCAAAACTCACCCACCATCCCAACAAAAGAGCAAATTATAAAAAGAAGTATCGATATTCAAAAGGTAAAATTGGCAAAAGAGATAACCTCTGATATGTTGGGTATCTCAAAATCTGCATATTTACCTCAAGTTGGAGTATTTGTTGAGTATGGTAGTAGTGATGATAAGTTTTTAAATGAGTTTTTGGATCATGATAGATATACGCTAGGTATTCAAGTAAAATACAATCTATTTAGTGGTTTGGGCGATAGTGCTAAGATTGAGCAAGAGAAGTTAAAACTTTTAAAATTAAATAGACAAATAGAACTTGCAGTTAAAGGAACCAAACTTAAAGTTGCTAAGATAAATACAGAGATTAAAAGTTTTGATTTTCAGATACAAAGTCTTAAAAAAGAGCTAGAGTTATCAAATGAGATATTTAACTCTTATGAGCAAAGATACAAAGAGGGGTTGGTCTCTATCAATGATGTAATTATAAAACAGTCAAAATTGATAGAAAAACTTTTAAAACTACAAAAGATACAAAATAAGCGAAATGAAAAAGTATTACAACTAATAAAAATGGCACAGGAGTAAATGATGAAAAAGATATTATTGATGATTTTTGCAACGGTTTTAAGCTTAGAGGCACTAAATTTAGAGTTATCAGCTACAGTGGTTTCTGATAATAAAAAGATGCTAACTTCCAGATATATGGGATTTGTAAAGAGTGTTTATGTAAGCGAGGGTGATAGAGTCAAAAAAGGGGAGCTTTTATATGTGATTGATTCAAAAGAGGTCGATAGTGCACTATCTCAAGTAGAACTTGCAATTCAACAAGCAAGATTATCTTTGCAAATGTATCAAAATCAACATACAAATGTTTTGCTAAATCTTGAGAGAAATAGAAGGCTTTTTAAAAAAGATATGATCTCAAAATATGAGTTAGAGTCATTAGAACTTGCTGAAACAAACTTAGCAGATATGATAAAAGTTGCAAAAAAACAGGTAGCTCAAGCAAGAGCAAAGAAAAAAGAGGTTTTAAATCAATACAACTACCTAAAAGTTCGTGCTCCAAATGATGGAGTTATTGTACAAAAAAATATAAATGTTGGAGAGATGGCAATGCCTGGTGCTCCAGCACTCGTTTTAACAGATCTTAGCAAACTTAGTATTGTGGCTGAAATTTCAGAAAGCAATTTAAAAGATATAAAACTTTTAATGCCAGTTAGTGTTGAAATACCATCAATGAATTTAAAAACAACTGGAAAAATAAGTGCTATTATACCAAGTTCAAACCCTATGACACACTCTTTTAAAATCAAAATAAAATTTGATAAAAAAGATAAAACTATCTATCCAGGAATGTATGCAAAGTTAGTAATTGGAGAGTAAAATGACAAATATTTCAAAAATAAAGGTAAGTGATTATGCTGGAAAGTTGGCAAAAGCATTTATATATAACCCCTTAACACCACTTTTGGCACTATTTTTATTAACAATTGGATATCTATCTTTGGTGATTACTCCACGAGAAGAGGATCCTCAAATTGAAATTAGTGGAGGAACTATTATCGTTGCACTGCCTGGAAATAGTGCCAAAGAGGTTGAAAATATAATTGTAAAACCGCTAGAAGAGAAACTTAGAGAGATCTCTGGCATTGAGCATATATATGGAATTGCAGCTGATAATGTTGGAATTATCAATGTGATGTACTATATAGGAGAAAATAGAGAAGACTCCAATTTGAAACTATACGATAAAGTGATGCAAAATATAGATCTTTTGCCAAAAGGAGCTATGCAGCCTTTAATTAAACCTTTTGATATAGATATAGATATACCAATAGTTACAATCGCTTTTTATGCAAAAGATAAACAAAAGATATCAAATACAGAGCTTTTTAAAAAGGTTAGAGATTTACAATATGAGTTTAATGCGATAGAAAATGTCTCTAAAACAGCTCTAAAAGGGGCAAAAAAAGAGCAATTTAATGTAGAGGTTGATCTGTATAAATTATCAGGCTATAACTTATCCTTAGGACAAATTATGAGTGCTCTAAAAGCTTTAGCTACAAATGTTCCAGATGTAAAAGGGAGAACTAAAGATAATAAATTGGTAGTATTTGGTATAAAAAATGCTATTGAGAGTACCAAAGATTTAGAAAATCTAATAGTTGCTTCATATATGGGCTCACCGATTTATCTAAAAGATGTTGCAACAGTTTCACTTGGAGAAGATATTCAAAATAAAAAATCGGCTCAAATTAGTTTTTTAGAAAATGGAAAATTAACCAATTTACAAGATCAAATAACTCTAAGTATCTCAAAATTAAAAGGTACAAATGCAGTTTTAGTTGCAAATGAAGTTAAACAAAAGCTTCAACAATATAAAGATGAGTTAGAAAAAGAGGGGATCGGTTTTGTATTAACTAGAGATTATGGTAAAAGAGCTAATGAGGCTGTAAATGAACTTGTAGATCATCTATTAATTACTATACTTATAATTGCTGCTGTTTTGGTAGTTGCACTTGGATGGAGAGAATCACTTATAGTTACTTTTACAGTTCCTGCTATTTTAGCTCTAACTCTTTTTATAGCGTATCTTACAGATCAAAGCATAAATCGGATTACTCTGTTTGCATTTTTATTAAGTCTTGGTCTTTTAGTGGATGCAGCAATTATTGTTATAGAAAATATCCACAGACATATGCACTCTCACGATAGTGTTGATAAAGCAAAAGATGAAATCATCATAGAAGCGACTGATGAGATAGGTGCTCCTACAAATGTTGCAACTTTGGCAATTATTTTAACAATGGTTCCAATGGCATTTGTTGGGGGCATGATGGGTGAATTTATGAAACCAATTCCATATAATGTTCCAGTAGCACTTTTTGCTTCTTTGGTAGTAGCTTATATATTTACCCCATATTTGGCAAATAAGATGCTTAAAAAACATAAGATGCACCACCATAAAAAAAGTCATAAAAAAGAGGATCATGTATGAAAAGATTAGAAGAGTTTATATATAACATACTTGGCAGTAGTTCAAAACAGAAAATGGTTTTAATCATAACATTTTTAGCTTTTGTGGCATCTATTATGATGTTTCCAACTAAACTTGTTTTAGCAAAGATGCTTCCAAATAAGAGTGCAAATACTTTCTCTATCTATGTTGATACTCCAAATGGTAGTAGTATAAAAGAGACAAAAAGGGTTACCAATTGTGTAGTTGAAGTATTAAAACAAGAGAGTGAAGTTACTAATATAGAGGTGTTTTTAGGAGAGGGTGCTCCACTAGATTATGCTGGATTGGTAAAAGGATCTAGTTTGAAACAGGGTGAGAATTTATCTGAAATTGTGGTAAATTTGACAGATAAACATGATAGAGATGAGCCATCATTTTTAATGACACAAAGATTAAGAGTTAGCCTACATGATAAGTGTCAATCATTGATCAAAAATACAAGTATAAAGATGATAGAGCAACCATCAGGTCCTCCAACTTTAGCATCTATTGTAGTTGAACTGTATGCTAAAGATAAAACTAAAATGAGAGAAGTTGCCAATAAAATTGCAAATATTTTAAAAAGTACCAAAGGACTTGTAGATGTTGATATTATGCAAGATGAGATATATCCTAAATATCAATTGGTTGTAAATACATCAAAAATTGCTAAGTCAGCTATATCGATTGAGCAGTTAAACAATATCTTATATCTTGCATTTGAAGGTATGAAAGTTGCGGTAGAGAATTCACAAAATTCACCAGATCAAATCCCTATATTTTTAATTCTTAGCTCAAAAAGTAAAGCTTTAGACTCCTTTTCTAAAGAGGCTTTAGAAGCAAAATTATCAGCTTTGAGATTAATGAATCAAAAAGGCATGATGGTTCCAGTTAGTGAACTTGTTAGAGTAGAAAAGGTTGATTCAAATCCAGCAATATTCTCTAAAAATTTAAAAACTATGACAAATATTATAGCTGAGACAGATATGGTATCTCAAGTATATCCTCTTTTAGATGCAAGAGATAAGATGATTGAAGAGTTTTCAAAAGATTTTATAGTTAAAAAAGATGAAGGTATAAGTACCTATATGTTTGATCTTCATTTAATAGATAAAAAAACTAAAGAGGAGTTTTTAATTAGATGGGATGGTGAAATGAAGGTTACTCTTGATACATTTAGAGATCTTGGAGGAGCTTTTATAGCAGCTTTGGTTTTGATATTTTTACTTTTAGTTGTATATTATAAAAGTTTTGCGATCAGTGGTGTTGTGCTTCTTGGAAGTTTTTTATCTATCATAGGTGTTATTGTAGGACACTTTGTTGCCAATTTGATTACAAGTGAAACATTTTTTCTAACAGCAACATCTTTGATAGGTTTTATTGCACTTATGGGAATAAGCTCAAGAAACTCCCTTTTGCTGATAGATTTTGCAATGTTGCTTATAAGAGAAAAAGGTATTCCAAAACAAAGAGCAGTTGCAATTGCAACCGCAACAAGAGCAAAACCGATCATGCTAACAGCTATAGCAATTATTTTAGGAAGTGCACTGCTTGCAACCGATCCTATATTTGGAGGGCTTGGCGTTGCTCTAATAAGCGGGACTATAGCAGCAGTTATAGTTTCACTAATATTTATACCAGTATTGATGTATAATACAAAAGCGATCAATTAAAAGGGATTATTAAAATGCAAAAACAGCTTTATAAAAAAGAGCTTTATGATCTGCAAGTTGAGCTTGTTAAGTTTCAAAAAAGTGTAATAAAAGAGAATAAAAAAGTGTGTATCATTTTAGAGGGTCGAGATTGTGCTGGTAAAGATGGAGCTATTAAGAGATTTAGTGAGCATTTAAGTCCTAGAGAGATGCGTATTGTGGCACTTGGTAAACCAACCGATAAAGATAGGTCATCTTGGTATTTTCAAAGATTTGTGCCACATCTTCCAAGTGGAGGAGAGATAGTATTTTTTAATCGTAGTTGGTATAATAGAGCTGGAGTTGAGAGAGTTTTTGGATTTTGCACTGAAGAGGAGTTGAGAGCATTTTTGCAAGAGGTTGGAGATTTTGAGCATCTACTGATTAGATCCAATATGATTTTTGTAAAGTACTATTTAGATATCTCTAAAAATGAGCAAAAATTAAGATTGGAAGATAGAAAACAAAATCCTCTAAAACAGTGGAAAATTAGCCCAATAGATGAAAAAGCTCAAGAGAAATGGGATGATTACTCTTTGGCTAGAGATGAGATGTTTATTAAGAGCGATTTTGTTTATGCCCCTTGGTTTATTGTGCATACTGATAAAAAAAGAGAGGCAAGAATCAATATCATAAAACACTTTTTATCTTTGGTTGAGTATGAAAATAAAGATGAGAGCAAATTGCTCTATGATAATGATATAGTATTTGCATTTTCAAATGAAGCCTTGCAAAGAGGTAAAATTTTTCCTTAATGTAATTTGAATATTTAAACTCCAATTTCAAGTTTCAAAAGGATTTATTATTGTGAGTTTGTCAAGTATAGTTTGTTGATGTTGCATATCTTCACTATATAAATATAAGCAGTTAGAATTGATAGCTGTTGAAAGTATCATAGAATCATAATAAGATATATTATATACTTCTCTTATCTGACATGCACCTATTAAAATCTCTTTTGTTATATTTTGAACCTCATATCTCTTATAGCTGTCAAATATAAACTCTTTTATATCACTATTTGAAAATGATAACTTTTTTAGCATATTGTTGCTAACCTCATTGATTACTTGTGTACTTATAACATTCTCATTATTCTCATTCATAATAGTCTCAACAGCTATTTTATATCTTAAAGTGTCTGCATCATTAAAAGCGTATAAAAAGATATTTGAATCTATAAATATTCTCTCTTTATCTTTCATGTGCTTCTTCTCTTGAGAAAAAATTTATATTTTTTATATGTTTTGGATTTTGTGTAACTTTATCAAAAAAATCTATTTTTTTAGCTTTTTGAAAATTAGTATCACTATTTAGATCAAATAATACAACTCTTACCCTTTTACCTTTAAATTTCTCAAAATCTGGAATTTTTATATAAGGATTATCTACCACGGTTTTAAATTCAACTGCTTCCATTTTTATCTCCATCACTCAAATGCTAATATTATAGCAAAACTAAGATTTAACCTATAAAGCACTAAGAAATAGTAAAATTTTTCCTTAAAGTTGTTTTGAAACAACTTTTGCATATCCATATGCACCAAAAGCTAGTATAAAATATAAAACCAGTATAAAAAGAAGTTGCTCTTTGTTTGTGATAAACTCATAATAAAGAATCAATATAGCCCCTACTAAAAGAGTTAGTATAGATAAAAGTGTAATTAAAGTTGATGAGTTTGTTTTTTTTCTTATTTTAAAATTTGCAATAGCCATAAGAAGAGAGACCAATAAAAATGTTATACTTCCAAACTCTAAAATAAGCCTCAAACCACCAACTACAATTAGCAATGAAGCGATTGAACTCATAACCATTATGGCAGTTTTTGGAATAGAGTTTTTTCTTTGAGAGATGATTGATGGTAAAAATCCATCATCAGCTATCTCTGCCATCTGTCTTGAAGATCCAAAAAGTGTCCCATTAATAGCACTACTTGTTGCTAAGAGTGCACCAATTATTACAAGATTTTCTCCAAATTTACCCATAATCTCACTAGCTCCTGAAGCTAGAGCATACTCTTTATTTTTGATCAAATCTTCAAAAGGAATTGCCAAAACTGCACCAAGAGCTATGATAAAGTATATCAATGATACCAATATAACAGCCAAGTATATGGCTCTTGGGATATTGATCTCTGGCTTGTTAGTTTCATTAACAGCATTGATAACTAGTTGAAACCCTTCATATGCTACAAATGTAATTGATGAGACTATTAAAATGCTAAGAAGAGGAGTTGATTGTAAATCTTTGACAATTAGTGAACTAAAATTAACAAAATCTATCTTTGCAAAGTAGATAAGAGCAAATGAGATAATAGCAAGAATTATAAGTTTCATATAAACCATAAAATCCTCAACTCTACCCATACCCTTTACACTCCATATATTGATA
>JALWLB010000023.1 GCA_027081145.1 Campylobacterales bacterium | reverse complement strand
ATTTTAGCACTTCGTGAAAAAGTAATTCAGCAAAAACATAAAGTTGAAACTAAATTGGCAAATTTTAAACCAAATATTACACTTTATGCAAATGGAGGATATACCTATATCCATACAAGATCAAATACAGATAATGAAGATAGTTACCCAAGTGGAGATTTGCAACTTAGTATAAATGAGAATATTTATGCAGGTGGTAAACATATAAATGAACTAAGAAAAGAGGAGGCTATTTTAAAGAGTGAGAGTGCAAAATTTCGTTCAAAAGTTGAAGAGGAAGTTTTAAAAATCATTGAAGCATATCTTGATCTTTACTATCAAAAAAGAGCAATTGATATAGAGAAAAAGAATATGAAAAGTTTACAAAAAATTTTAGAAATAGTAAAAATAAAAGAGAAAAATGGAGCTACCACCAAAGGTGATCTTAACAATATAGAATCAAAAGTGGAAAATGCCTCAAACTCTTTGGTCAAAGTTGTTTCAAAATATCAAAACTCACTCGCATTTTATCAATATTTTGTAGGAAAAGAGAACGCTAATAAGATACCAAGTGAGGGTAAGTTTTTATTTAAAGAGTATAAAAAAGAGGATCTTTTAAAAATTGGTGAAAAAAAGAATGCAAAACTTCAAATCAATAGATATAAAATCGAAGCTCAAAAGTTTGATCTATATGCTAAAAAATCTGCATTTTATCCAAAGCTAGATTTTATAATAAGTGCAAAAGAGAAGTTTTCAGATGGGGTAAATGATCCATATAGAGATGAAAAAGCATCTGCAATGCTCTCTTTGAGCTACAACCTTTACAAAGGTGGCTCAGATAGAGCAAAAGTAGAGAGCTCTTTTAGCAAAATTAGAGAGTTACAGTATAAATATATTGATATATTAGAGAGCACAAAATATAACATTTTGCAACTTTTTGAAAATATTAACTCTTTAAAAGAGTCTATAAAACACACAAGCAATGAGGTAAAAGCAAATAAAAAGGTGACATCTTCATACTGGAATGCATTTAAATATGGAAATCAAGATATTCAAGCACTCCTATTAGCTCAAAGAGCTCTAAATAGATCACAACAAGATGAGTTAAAAGAGAGCAAAAATTACATGATGGGGTATTTTAAGCTTTTGGCTCAAAGTGGAGAGTTACTTGAATTTTTAAAAATTGAAGATTTTGTAAATTTTGAATAATCTGACACAAACTCTAACACTTTAATTTTGATATATCAAATGAAAATTCACTACCAGTTGAAATTTTACTTTTTATCTTTAATTTAATATCATGTAGCTTTAAAATATACTCTACTATATACAATCCTACTCCTATTGAGTTATTCCAAGTTAGTTGATCATTTGTATAAAACTTTTTTGTGATATTTTCAAGCTCATTTTTACTAATACCTATGCCTTTATCTATAACTTTTATGATTGAATCTTGCATAGAGATTAAAACCTCTTCGTCTGAGTACTTTAGAGCATTTTCAATCAAATTTATAAAAAGATTTTCCATCATAGTTTTATCTGCTTTGATCATTGTAGGTTTTACATCTATTAAAATTTCTCTATTTTTATACTTTTGCTCTAATAACTCTTTGATCTCTTTTAAAAGTTTAAGTAGATCAAATGTGCTCATTTTTGGTTTTATGTTTTTGCTCTCTAGCTTGATCGACATTGATAATCTATCAATCATATCAGATATTTTATAAGCATTGTTTGTGATTTTTTTAACAAATCTTCTCTTTAGTTTTGGATCTAAATTTTCATCCTCAATTGAAGATGAATAACCAATTATCGCAGCTATTGGATTTTTAAATTCATGACCAATTGCACTTATAATATCACTTTGTTTTTTTGTAAGTAGTTTTAATTTTTTTGTATATTTTTCTTTCTGTTTTTGTCGTTTTTGTAATTTTTGAGATACTTGCTCAATCTGTTTGGAGATCGATTTAAACTCGGCTATTTTGATGCCATTTTGTTTAGAGTTATAGTTTTTATTTAAAAGCATCTCAAGAGAGGTTTTAATTTTTTCAAGATCATTTGAGATGTATCTATTTATCTTATAAGCTATAAAAAAGCCAACTATCAAAGAGATAGCAAATATTAAAGTAAGCTCTATCCAAAGAGTATAAAAATCGCTCATAATCTTTTCTATAGATATTGCCATTCTAATAAATAGCTCTTTATTTTCTACTTTTACCAATTTTGCAACATACATAAAATCTCTATTTAAGGTATGAGAGTATCTAATTGCAGTTGCAAACTCTTTATCTTTTGCTCCTATGATTTCGGCTCTATTTTTGTGATTTTGCATGGTTGATTTATCTTTATTACTCTCAGCCAAAACTTTACCATCTATATCTATGATTGTAACTCTTACTCTACTTTTTTTATGTATCTCTTTTACTACTTTATCAAGTTCTTTAATGTTTTTTAAATTTAATTCAAACACA
This sequence comes from Campylobacterales bacterium, assembly GCA_027081145.1. GTDB lineage: Bacteria > Campylobacterota > Campylobacteria > Campylobacterales > QNZT01 > JALWLB01. The sequence goes on along the minus strand of JALWLB010000023.1, from coordinate 23,291 downwards.
TTGATCATATTTTTTAAATTTGATTCAAAGTGATAAAGCTCTATTTTTTTTAATAAAAAGTAACTAAAGAGTAGGGCGATAGAGAGGGTGATTAGAAATAGGGTTATTAAATTTCTAAAAAATAGTTGATCCAATCTTAACAAAATTTATATCCTACTCCCCAAATTGATTTGATGTACTCTCTTTTTTTTAAAGGATCGATCTTTTTTTTGAGCCTATTGATAGCAACATTTACAGTCTTTTCTTGGTTAAAGTTTTCATCCCTCCATACATGATCCAATAAATAATCCCTATCTAAAACTCTATTTTTGTTTTTTATAAATTCATGTAGTAAATTAAACTCCAACTTTGTAAGAGATATCTCGTTTGAATGGACAAATACTTTTCTCTGTTTTAGATCAAGTACAATATCTTTATATTTTATCTTATGATCATCTTGTGATTTTGTTCTTTTTAGTATAGCTTTTATACGAAGTAGTAGTTCATTTTTTTTATACGGTTTTGTAATATAATCATCTCCACCTCTTAAAAATCCCTCCTCTATATCACTATCGCTATCTTTTGCACTCAAGAAAATAACAGGTATTTGATACCCCTTGTCTCTTAAATTTTTGATAAATTCACTCCCCTCAACTCCAGAGAGATTTCTATCAACTATCATAAGATCAACATCCTCTTCTTCTAAAAACTTTTCAACATTAGTAGTTGATAAAAATCCAACACACTCAAATCCTTCACTTTGAAGTTGATACTCCAAAAGCTCCAATAGATCTGGCTCATCCTCTATCAAAACAATTTGTGCACTCAAAGTTTTATCTTTCCCCCTTTTTTGGCAAAATAGTTTAATCTTACAATAGTAACTGATCTATCTGAAATTCTCTCTAATTTTCTTAAAGAGTTTAAAAACCTCACATACTCACTCGCAAAATTTGGATCTAAACAGATATGTTCTAAGATATCTTTTTCCAAAATAGAGAATATATCATCACATTTACTCTCTTGAACATTAACTTTTCTAAATATCGAATCGATACTATCTTCATTTGCATCTAAACTCTCTATAACAGTCTCAAGAGAGTGTTTGGTGCTTTTATGAAAAAGAGTAGCATTTTGTTTTAAAGAGTCTATATTTAGCTCATTTATAATTTGAATCTTTATAGCTTTTATATGAGTTTTTATATAATCACCTATTCTTGATAGCTCATTTGTGATCTTTAAGTAGGCTATTAAAATTCGCAAATCTGATGCTTCAGGTGAAAAGAGTGCTAAAGTTTTTATAATTTCATTGTCTATTTTATTTGATCTATCATGTATATTTTTTAACATTTTTTTAGCTTTATTAAGCCGACTTATATCTAAATCTTCAAATCCTTCTGAAGTAAGTTGAAATGAGTTTAATATATCATAAGTAAGATCAATTAACTTCTCTTTTGTTTTGTCTAAATTTTTTTTATAATTTTCTAACATTATCCATACCTTCCAGTTATATAATCTTCTGTTTTTTTAGATGATGGTTCAACAAATATTTTACTTGTTTTATTATACTCTATCAACTCTCCTAAATGAAAAAAAGCTGTAAAATCAGCTACTCTTGCAGCTTGTTGCATATTGTGAGTAACGATAATTATCGTATAATCTTTTTTAAGCTCAAGCATCAAATTTTCAATCTTTTCAGTAGAGATTGGATCGAGTGCACTTGTTGGCTCATCCATGAGTATTACTTTTGGTTTGACTGCTATTGCTCTTGCAATGCAAAGTCTTTGTTGTTGTCCTCCTGAGAGTGAAGTACCAGGTAAATTTAGCATATCTTTTACCTCATCAAAAAGTCCAGCCTGTTTTAATGAACTCTCTACCAACTCTTTTTCTTGTTGTGAATTTTTCTTTACCAAGTTGTGCACTCTTGGAGTATAAGCGATATTTTCATATATGCTTTTTGGAAATGGGTTTGGTCGTTGAAAAACCATTCCTATATTTTTTCTTACACTAACTACATCAACCTTTTTATCATATATATCATGTAGGTCTATTTTTATCTCTCCTTCTATTTTGATATCATCTATAAGATCATTCATACGATTTAAACATCTTAAAAATGTCGATTTTCCACAACCTGATGGACCAATTAGTGCTGTAATTTTATTTTCATAAATATCTAGCGAGATATTTTTAAGAGCATGTTTTTTACCATAGAAAAAGTTTAAATTTTTTACTGAAATTTTTATATTTTTTTTCTTCACTATTCTCCTTTAATACTTTATTTGATACTTTTTTCTTAAATATATTGCAATAGCATTTAAACTAACTAAAATAGTAAGTAACACTAAAATAGCAGCAGCAGTTTTTTCAACATAGGCAATCTCTGGCATACTTGCCCATGTAAAAATTTGTGCAGGAAGCACAGTTGCAGCATCAGTAAATGATGTTGGATAATCTGGAGAAAAAGCGATCATACCAACCATAATAAGTGGAGCAGTCTCTCCTATAGCAGTTGCTAAGCCTATGATAGAACCTGTTAAAATTCCAGGCATTGCAAGTGGTAGTACATGATCTCTTATAATTTGCCACTTTGTAAGCCCCAAACCATAACCGGCCTCTTTAATTGACTCTGGTATAGATCTTAATGCTGCACGAGAGCTTACTATAATAATAGGCAATATCATCAAACCAAGAGTCAATCCTCCAACTAATGGAGAACTTCTAGGAAGATGAAAAAGTGAGATAAAAACAGCCAAGCCTAGCAGACCAAAAAGAATAGATGGAATTGCTGCTAAATTATTGATATTTATCTCTATAAATTCACTAAATCGATTTTTAGGTGCAAACTCTTCAAGATAGATTGAACTCATAACCCCAATAGGAAATGCAAATGCCAAAGTTACAATAAGAGTCAAAACAGTTCCAATAGCTGCTGAGAATAATCCTGCATACTCTGGATGTTTAGAGTCACCATTTGTAAAAAAGATGGAGTTAAATTTAAATTTGACTCTATTTTGTTTTTTTAGTTTTTCAATAATTTTTATCTCTTTTGGCTTTAATCTATTATTATGATTTTTAAGATATTGATCTACTTTATCATCTGCTAGTACCCAAGTTAATAGAGTTTTATTTAAAAGTTGTGGATTTTTTTCTACATTGAATCTTAAATCTCTAAGATAAGGTTTTGATATTAATTTTCGATACTTTTTATTAATCATCTTTCTTGGATTTTTGATACCATCTTTGGTATAAGTTAACTCTATTTGAATCCAACTACTTTTAAATGCAGGTAAAGCCTTATTTATAATATCAGCCAAAAACCAGATCAAAAATAGAGTACTTATAACAAGTGAAAAAAGAGCCATAAATTTAAATCTTTTTGATTTTTTCTCTCTTTTTTGGAGTTGTGGATCTATAAAGATATTCTCTTTCATAAATTTGATACCTTATACTTTTTTTTGAATCTTTTAATTAGATATAGTGAAATTACATTTATAAACAGAGTTATAAAAAATAAGATCAATCCCAAAGCAAATGCAGAGAGTGTCAAAGCACTATCAAACTCTTGATCTCCAACCAACGCATCTACAATTATAACCGTTACAGTTGTCAAATCCTCTAGTGGATTTAGTGTCAAATTTGGTCTTAAACCTGCTGCCATAACGACTATCATAGTTTCACCCAAAGCTTTTGAAATACCAAGTAAAATAGCAGCTATAATTCCTGGCATGGCTGAAGGTAAAATGATATCTTTAATACTCTCAGCTTTTGTAATACCTAATGCTAAAGATCCCTCTTTTAGCGATTTTGGTACAGCATTTAAAACATCATCGCATAAAGATGAGATAATTGGAATGATCATAACTCCCATGATAATTGCTGGAGATAGTGCATTATTAAATGATGCATCAAGGTTAAAAAAATTGGCAATTTTTACAATAAGAGGTGATAGTGTAATTGCTGCAAAAAAGCCATAAACAACAGTTGGAATAGCAGCTAAAATTTCTAAAAGAGGTTTAAAAAAGTCTCTAACTCTAGTTGAAGCATAAAAAGAGAGATAGATCGCACTAAAGATTCCAGTAGGAACTGCAACAAGCATAGCTATAAAGGTTATTAAAAATGTTCCCCAAAAAAGAGCAACTGAGCCAAATTGAGCAGAGTTTACACCTAAAGCATCCTGAGATCTCCCAGCACCTTCTAAAAATGCACTATCGCTAGACCACTGAGTACCAGTTATAAAATACCAAAAACTATGCATTTGAAAAAATTTAATCGCTTCAAAAACAATTGCATACAAAATTGCAAAAGTTATCAATATAGATACACTAGCTGCAAGAAAGAGTGATATCTTTATCAATCTCTCTTGTATATTATTACTTGAAATTGGCTTCACTTAACTCTTCTTTATTTAAAACTCTTTTTTGTATTTTTGCTCTTTGTTCTCTATCTAAAGGGATCAAACCTATATCACTAAGCTCTCCATCTTCGCCTATCATACTCTCACTTATAAAAAGTTTTATATACTCATTTAAAGATTCAACATGTTTTAAATGATCATTTTTGATATAAAAAAATAGACTTCTTGCTAATGGGTATTTACCATCTGAGATATTTTTTGGAGTTACCTTTATCCCATCAATTAAACTAGCTTGAACTTTATCTTCATTCTCTTCTAAAAAGCTATAGCCAAATATTCCAAAAGCCTCTCTATCTTTGTCTAGTTTTTGAACTATTAAATTATCATTTTCACCAGATGGAATATAGATACCATCATCTCTAATTTTATGATACTTTTTAAAACTATAAACTTGCATCTTTTTTGTTTGTGCTTTTAAAATCATATCCTCAAATGCATCTCTTGTGCCTGAACTTGTTGGAGGACCATAAATTACTATTTTTCTATTTTCCAAAGATGGATCAATTTGATTCCAATTTGTATAAGGATTTTTAATAAGTTTTGTGCCATCTTTATTTGGTACCTCTTTTGCAACTGCCAATAAAAGTTGTTTTTTTGTGATAGAAAAGGGTTTGTTTTTAGCACTTTGTGCAAATGCTATACCATCATAACCTATCATAACCTCTGTTATATGATTGACTCCATTTTTTTGACACAATTTAAATTCGCTCTTTTTCATCTTTCTTGAAGCGTTTGTAATATCTGGAGTGTTTTTGCCAACACCTTTACAAAATAGTTTCATTCCTCCACCAGATCCTGTTGACTCTACAACTGGAGTTTTATATTTTGTAACTGCTCCAAGCTCCTCTGCAACTGCACTAGCAAATGGATAGATTGTAGATGAGCCTACTACTCTTATTTGATCCTTGCTCCATGAAGCAAAACCAATACTTACAATACCAACTAACATAAATACGATATACTTAAATTTCATAATTTCTTCCTTGTAATCTTTGATTGCAAAAATATTGTAGAAAATAAAAGTTACAAAATGGTTACAAAAGTGCATTGTGTTATAATATACTATTTACAAAAGGAATTGGATTGAAAAAAGCTCTATTTATAGTTTTGGTTTTTATAAAAGTTTGTGCCAACACTACTACCCCTTTATCAACTCTTCAACAACAGCAGATAAAAACAGAGCAAAAGATAAATGACTATACAAGCAAAAAACTAAAATATGATTGGATAAATCCTATAACAGCCTCTTACACCTATACAAAAAATGGTCAATTTGATACAACCTCTAGCTCACAAATTTTGAAAATCAATCTAAATCAACCCATATTTAAAAGTGGTGGAATCTATTTTGCTATAAAATACTCAAATGCAAACAGAGAGTTTTTAAAACTTGCTACCTCTTTAAAAGAGAAAAATTTGATCTCAAAACTGTATGAAGTTTTATTAAATCTTAAAAAAATAGATCTTCAAATCAAAAAACAGTCCTACATGATCGATAATGCAAATATAGATATATTTAGAAAAAAAGAGCAATTTCAAAGTGGGTTAATAGATAGTAGCTTTTTAAATAGTGCCATTTTAAATGCAACTACACTAAAACATCAATTTTTAAATTTACAATCAACTAGATTTGAGCTTATTAAAAACTTTGAAAATTTAAGTGATCAAAACTATACAACTCTTATTCCTCCAAAGTTTACCCTATTGGATAAAGAGGAGTTTTTAAAAAGAAGCTTAGATTTAAAACTTGCAAAGAGTGAGATAGCAAAAAATAGAAACTTAAAAAATATGATGATCTCAAGCTACTTTCCAACTCTTTCACTCTTTGGAAACTATAGTAAAAATTTAAATGAAGATCAAAGATCATTTATAAAGTACGGTTTTAGTTATGGGATAAATATCTCTATGCCACTTTTTGATATAAATAGAGGTGAAAATATAGAACTTAGAAGATTGGAGCTTTTAAAATCTAAGCTTGAATTTCAAGATAAACAAAAACAGATGAAAAACTTTTATGAAAGTATCCAAAAAAAGATAGAGATTTTACAAAAAAGAGTAAATTTAGCAAAAGAGGATGAAAAGCTTTATGATGAGTTATTAAAAAGTGCACAAGAGTCCTACATGATTGGTCAAAAGAGTAGTTATGATGTGGATAGTTTAAGAAACTCCAAAAATAGCTCATCTATAGATATCAAAATATATGAAATTGATATAGAGTTAGAGCTTTTAAAACTTTTTATGAAAGTATCAGATGAGATTTAGTCAATTTTTTAATAGCTGGTTATATGATAGTGATGGCTATTATGCAAAATTTAGAGCAATTGGTAAAGGGGGCGATTTTTATACCTCTGTTAGTAGTAGTATGTTTTTTGGTGGAAGTGTAGCAAATAGATTTATAAAAGTTATCGAGAGTGGATTTTTACCACAAGATACCACAATAGTTGAAATAGGAGCACACCAAGGCTATATGTTAGCTGATGTTGTCCAATTTATCTATACCTTAAAGCCTGAGCTTTTAAATAGTGTTAATTTTGCTATAGTTGAGCCATTTAGTGAAAATGTTAAAGCTCAAATAGAGTATTTCAAACAATCTTTTGGATCAAAAATCAAACTAAAACACTACAACTCTTTAAAGCAGTTATCTCTAAAGAGTGCTTTTGTAATTTCAAATGAGATATTTGATGCGTTTGCTTGTGAAATTATCAAAGATGATAAAATGCTTCATGTTGAAGATAATTTCAAACTTATTTTTAAACCCATGAGTGAAGATATCAAAAAATTATCAACCAATCAAAATATAGACAAGGGTGAGCTTTGTATAGGATTTGAAGAGTTTGGGAAAGATCTTAAAAATGCGATAGATAAGTTTGAGTTTGTTAGTTTTGATTATGGAGAGCTTCAAAAAAGAGAGGATTTTTCTATAAGAGTCTATCATAAGCATAAATCTTATCCATTTTTTGAGTTGAGTGATTTTGTAGAGTCTGATTTGGATATTAAGATAAGAGATCTTTATAAAAAGAGTGATATAACTTATGATGTTAATTTTTCTCATTTGATAGATAGTTTTAAAAAAGAGGGTATTAAATTAGAGAGTTTTAAAACTCAACTTGCAATGCTTGTGGATTTTGGTATAATTGAACTGCTTGATATGTTAAGAATCAACGCAACTAAAGATGTTTATATTAGCGAATTAAATCGGGCAAAAGTTTTAATCGATCCCTCATTTTTAGGAGAGAGATTTAAAGGTATAATTTTTAGGAGAGAGATATGAATATAGTAGTAAATGGTCAAAAAAAGGTGATACAAAATAGTACAACAGTACAAAAACTGTTGCAAGATTTGCAAATAGAGAATAAAACAATGGCAGTTGCTATAAATATGCAAGTTATTAAACAAGAAAATTGGAAAAATTGCATCATCAATGATGGTGATAAGATAGAGTGTTTACACTTTGTAGGCGGAGGATAAAAATTTAACTAAAATTGGTATAATATATCCAAAACTTAAGGATATATTATGCTAAGAGCACTCTTTTTATCTATATTTTTCATATCATGTAGCTTTTCATATCATGTAAAGCCAATCAAACTTGAACTTTATAAAAATGTATCATTTATAACAAAAGAGATAGATCTAATAGATTCTAATGCACAAATTAAACTTAAAATCCCTCAAAATATCTCTTTAGAGCAAATTGGTATAAATGATCAATTTGGATGTAGTGTTATAAATTATGAGATTAAAAAGATTTCAAACTCCAATGATGAGATAGCGATAAAAATTGATAACTTAATTAAACAACGAAAAGAGTTTACAAATAAGATAAACTCAATTAAACAACAAAATAGGCTCTTAAATACAATAGATCTCTCAAAATCAAAATCAAATTTAACTCAAACTAAACAGATGAGTAAATATTATGAAAATCAAATTTATCAAAATTTATCAACTATTGATGATTATCAAAGTAAAATTGATAAATTAAATAAACAGATAAAATCACTACAAGATGAGCAACAAAATAGAAAATTTAACAATCTTATTTTACACCTTTCATGTAGCCAACAAGATAACAAGTTACAAATAACTTATCCAATTTATACCATCAAAAAACAAAACTTCTATAAAATCAAAGCAAATTCAAAAACAGAAGAGTTATCTATAAAAAACTCTATCTTTATAACCCAATCAAGTGGAGAAGATTTTAACAATATTGATCTATATGTTTATACCTATACCAAAACAGATGCAATCAAGCCACAAAAATTTTATCCAATATATTTAGATCTAAATCCTATAAGAGAGTTTGCAAAAAAAAGTATTGCAATGGATTCTATGATGGCTGAGGTAGCTGCTTCTAAAATGGTATCAAAGCCAAGATATAAAGATAGCCAAACAAAAAGTTACTATCTTGTATCTAATGTAACTTTAAAAAATAAAATCCAATCTCCAATAGAGTTATCAAATGATACATATAAAGCAGACTTTAATGTGGAGATAGATGGTTATGCCTCTTCTACACCATTTTTTAAAGCTATATTCAAAACAGATAAATTTTATCCATCTGCCAAAGCAAAAATATATCTAAATAGTGCGTTTATAGCCCAAAGATATATAAAAGCCATAAAAGATACCAAGAAGCAAAACTTCTATTTTGGAGAGGATGTAAAAGTTGAGATCAAAAAGATTTTGAAAAAAGATTTTAAAGATAGACACTTTTTCTCAAAAGATAAAATCACAAGAGAGAAGATATTTGAGTATCATGTAACAAATCATCACAATCAAAAGATAAACTTAGAGTTAACTGAAAGAGTTCCTGTATCTAAAGATGAAGATATCAAAATCCAACCAATCGCAAATCCAAAATTTTCTAAAAAAGAGGCAAATGGAAAAGTGATTTGGAGATTTACTCTAAATCCAAATGAGACTAAAATAGTAGAATTTGGATATAAAATAGATGCTCCTAAGAGTGTTTTTATACCATAAGAGTTTAAAAAACATTCCTAAATGTGACATTTAGTAAACAAATAGACACTTTTTTTACAGTTTTATTGATAAAGTAAAGAAAAATTGTAATTTATACCAAAATTTGACCGAATTACTTTGTAGAACAAAACTATGGAGTAATGATGCAAAAGATAACACTTTATAAAAAGATCACTCTCTCACTCGTATGTTTAAGTTTTTTAAGTAGCCCTGCTTTGGCTTTAGAGTTAAATGGAGTTGAAGTAAAGTTTAATGATATAAAAAGTGTAAAAAGCACTAAAAAAACTAGAAGTTTAATTGATACAAAATCTTACAAAACTGTTATTATAAAAACGACTTCTGTGCTAAATCAAAAAGAGATAGATAACTTTTATAAAAATAAGATAGAGGCTATAGTTTATGCGGGAGATTTGAGCTATTATATATATGCAAAAAGTTATCAAATAGATCTACTTTTACAAAAACTATCATCAAATCCAAAAATACTCTCCTACTCAGATATGAAAAGTGAGTATAAGATCTCAAAATCTCTACAAAAAAAGCTTTTAGAATCAAATAGCGATTTAATTGATATAGATATTTTACTCTTTAGTGAATTTAGTAAAGATGAATTGAGTGAATATCTAAAAGATATAGATTTAGATATCATAAAAGAGGATAGTGCATTAAAAAGTGCTACACTTAGATTGAGTTTGGATCAAATAGATACATTAGCCTCAAAAGATGCTATACAATATATAGATTTGCATATTAAAGATTTAACAATCAATGCCAATAAAAAAGTTAGAAATTTTAAAACTGCTAAAGATATACAAGTCTCAACTCTTTGGGGAAATGGTTATAATTTGAGTGGAAAAGGGGTAAGTGTTGGAGTTGTTGATGGTGGTCGTGTATTAACAACACATCAAGAGTTGAGTGGAAGAGTTCATGTAGAGGGTAATAATCCAACTGTAAATAGACACTCAACTCATGTAGCTGGAACTATTGGAGCAAAAGGTATTGATAGCTCGGCTAGAGGTATGGCAAATGAGGTTGAAATTTATAGTTACTCATTTAGCGATGTAGCATTCTCTAGCTCAATTACTAAAATGTATAATCAAAGATCAATTCTTCTCTCAAACCACTCTTATGGATACTCTGATCAAATAAAACTTGGTGAGTATGATGATGAGGCTAGAAAACAGGATCAATTAGTAAGAGTAAATCCATATATCAATATCTTTCAAGCTGCTGGAAATGATGGTGATGATATAAATTATCCAGATTTTGGTTTTATAAAAGGTCCAGCAAATTCTAAAAATATATTTACAATAGGAGCACTAAATAGTTCATCAAGCGATGTTGCAACACTAAGTAGTAAAGGTCCAGCACTAGATGGAAGGATTAAGCCCGATCTTGTTGTTAGAGGAGAGTTTGTAAAATCGACTGATGCATTAAATAATAACTCATATGTTTGGATGAGTGGAACATCTATGGCAACTCCAGCTGCTACTGGAGTGGCAGCACTTTTGATGCAAGAGTATAAAGAGATAACAAAAGGGGATAATATAAGACATGATACTTTAAAATCGATTTTAATAAACACTGCTATAGATGTAGCAAATCCAGGACCAGATTATAAGGCTGGATTTGGGATGATAAATGCAAAAGCAGCAGCAGATTTGATAAAATCGCTCTCAACATCAACCCCCCTAATTGTAGAATCAGATGTTGCAAATGAAGGTATAAAAGTATATAGCTTTAAAACTGATAGTACAAAAGATTTTAAAACAACAATTAGTTGGGTTGATCCAGCAGCAAATCCATCAAGCTCTAAAGCGTTGGTAAATGATATAGATATGTGGCTACAAGATAATAAAAGTGGAAAAATTTACTATCCATACTCATTAAATAAAGATAATCCAAATGCTATAGCTGTTACGAATCATTTAAATAAGGTGGATAATATTGAACAGATTGAGATAAAAAATTTACCGGCTGGAGAGTATAGCCTTTTTGTAAAAGGTGCTCAAATAGTTGAGGGAAATTCTCAAGAGTATGCGATAGTTTCAAATACAAATATCTTTAATGCAAATGCAGATTTTATCAAAAAGCAGAGTCTAATTAGAAACTTTGCAAGAGTAATCTATCTTAACTAAGGAGGTGTTTTTAAAGTTTTTTAATTTTTTCTATCTCATCTCGATATTTTGCTGCTAATTCAAACTCTAATGATTTAGCAGCCTCTAACATCTTTTTCTTAAGCTCATTTATGATTTTTTGTTTTTCACTTTTTGGAATTTTCTCTCTTTTTCTCTTTTGATAAACCTCATCATAATCTTCTAGTTTTAAATTTTCATCTAAAGCTCTTGTTGTATTTTTAGGAGTGATATTATGTTTTAAATTATAAGCTTCTTGTTTGGCTCTTCTTGATTTTGTAGTCTCAATGGCAATTTTCATAGAGTCTGTCATCTTTTTGGCAAATAGCAAAACTTTGCCATTAACATTTCTAGCAGCTCTTCCCATAGTTTGAATCAAAGCTCTCTCACTTCTTAAAAATCCCTCTTTATCAGCATCAAGTATGGCTACAAGTGAAACTTCTGGTAAATCTAACCCCTCTCTTAAAAGATTGATACCAATTAAAACATCAAATTCACCACTTCTAAGAGCTCTAATGATCTGATTTCTCTCAATCTGATCAATATCAGAGTGCATATATTTTACTTTGATACCAAGTGAGAGATAATACTTACTAAGCTCTTCAGCCATTTTTTTGGTTAAAACTGTTACTAAAACTTTTTCACCCCTTTTTATAACCTCTTTTATTCTATCATGTAAGCTCTCTACTTGAAACTCACTATCTAAGATCTCAACCTCTGGATCTAAAAGACCTGTTGGTCTTATAATTTGTGTAGCTACATTTGATTTTGATAACTCCAACTCAAGCTCTGCTGGAGTTGCTGAGACAAATAGATATGATGGAGCTTTATTGATATACTCTTCAAATCTTAATGGTCTATTATCCAATGCACTAGGAAGTCTAAATCCATACTCAACCAAAGTCTCTTTTCTGCTTCTATCTCCTGCATACATTCCACGAAATTGTGGTAAGCTTACATGAGACTCATCAACTATTACAAGATACTTCTCATTCATAGCCTCAAAATAATCAAACAGTGAATAGGGTGTTTCACCAGGCTTTTTACCTGTTAGATATCTTGCATAATTTTCAACCCCTTTACAACTTCCAGTAGCTTCTAACATCTCAAGATCAAATTCAACCCTTTGTTTAAGTCTTTGATACTCTACCAATCTATCTTCTTTTTTAAAAAATGCCAACCTATCATGTAGCTCACTCTCTATCGATTTTATGGCCTCTTTTAATCTATTTGCTCCTACTATAAATTGATTTGCAGCATAGATGATAACTTTGCTGCTCTCTTTGATCTTTTTATTTGTAAGTGAATCAAAAAAATAGATACTCTCAACCTCATCTCCAAAAAATTCCACTCTAATTGCCTCTTCTTCACTATAAGCTGGATATATATCTATCACATCTCCGCTGACTCTAAAATCACCTCTATCAAAAAATGTATCATTTCTTTTATATCCCATCTCTACCAACTTCAAAAGAAGCTCTTTTTGGTTGTATGAGTGATCTTTTTCTATAACTTGAACCATCTTTTTATACTCATTTGGATTACCAAGACCATAATTTGCTGAAACTGAAGCTATACATATAACATCATTGTAACTTAATAGTGAAGCTGTTGCACTAAGACGAAGTCTCTCTAACTCCTCATTTATAGAGCTATCTTTTTCTATGAATAGATCTTGTCTTGGAATATAAGCTTCAGGTTGATAATAGTCATAATAGGAGATAAAATACTCTACATGATTGTTTGGAAAAAAGTGTTTAAATTCGCTATATAGTTGGGCTGCTAGAGTTTTATTGTGAGTCATTATAAGGGTAGGTCGTTGAATATTTTGTATAATTTTAGCCATAGTATAGGTTTTACCACTTCCAGTTACTCCAACTAAAGTTTGGTATCTATTGTTATTTAGAATAGATTTTGATAATTTTTCTATGGCACTAGGCTGATCACCTGATGGTTTAAAATCGCTTATTAATTCAAATTTTGCCAAAAATAGACCTTTTTGGATAATTATATCAAATAGTTATAAAGTTTTTAGAATCATTGACGATATATAAATAACACAAATAAAAAAGGAGATTTTTATGAAAAGAAGTGGTTTTACAATGATAGAGTTGATCTTCGTGATCGTAATTTTAGGTATATTAGCAGCAATTGCTATTCCAAAGTTAGCAGCAACTAGAGATGATGCAAAAATTGCAGCAGTTTCTCAACAAATCCAATCTGCAATTAGTGAAATTCCAGCATATGTTACTTCACAAGGGCAAGTACAAAATTTAGATGTAATGTCTCAAGTATTAGCTCAACTTGTACAACAAGGTAAAACTAGTAACACTGATGGAGGTGTTATAGCCAATGGTGTAGAAACAGATCGCTTAACAGTTCAAACTCAAAATGGTGGAAGCATGGAAGATTGTATTTCATTTGAAGTTAACGCATCTTTACTTGCTGTTACACATCAATCTTCTCCTAGTGGCGTAGTTTGTCAGGGTGTACAAGATAGAATAGCTGAAACCAATGTTACTATTGGTGGACAAAGCGTAGTATTTTAATCATCAACATATAGCAACATATAAACATATAGGGGTCAGGGTTTGACTTTTGACTCCTAATTTAAAAAAATAGGAAGAGAAGATGAAAAGAGCATTTACTATGATTGAGATTATATTTGTTATTGTTGTACTTGGCATACTCTCTTCTATCGCAATTTCTAAATTGGCAGTAACAAGAGATGATGCTATCATTGCAAAAGGAAGAGCTCAAGTAGCAGCCATTAGAAATGCTATCTCTTTAACTAGAAATCAACAGATGCTTCAAGGAAACAGTGGGTGGCTTACAAAGCTTGATAACCTATCTACAGCAACATCAAATGATGGTGATGCTCTATTTGATACTAATGGCACATTAACAATTTTAGACTATCCACTCTACTCAAGAGATGCTGATGGACATTGGAAAAAGGTTGCATCCAATAAATACGCTTTTAAGGTTATGAATATTGATGTAAATTTTACTTACAACTCTACTGATGGTAGCTTTAAGTGTAATCATACAGAAGAGTATTGTAGAGCTTTAACTGAATAATCATACATAATTTTATATTTCTTTAAGCTAGGAACTATAATATATAAATATGCTTTTTATAATAGTATAAGGATATTTTATGCAACTTATTTTGGATATTGAAGATAGTAAAAAAGATATAGTACTAAATATAATTAAGAATTTAAAAGATGGGATTGTTAAAAACTATACACTAAAAAATAGCAGTAATTCAAAATCTCATATAGAATTTGTCTCTAAAGAAGAAGAAAAAGAGATTAAAAAAGCATTAAAGACTCTAAGTAGTGATGATAAAAAGATTGCTAACTCTACAAAATATACTATTGAATTATAAACAAATATGAAAAAACAGCTAGAGATAAGGATGAAATAATTATATCTATAATCGAAACAATAGGATATAGAGGAGACATATATAAAAAATAACTCTTTAAGCCAAAAGGATAAACAATATATTATCAAATAGCTATTTTAAACTCTCCTCTATCAAAGCTTACTTACAAGAGTGATCAAAAGATCGATATAGGTAGAGTTGTTGAGGTTACTCTTAGAAAAAAATTAGTTCAAGGAGTTATCTTTTCACATTGTGAAGAACCTAAGTTTAAATGTGAAAAGATTTTAAATATCACTTCATACTATTTCCCAAAAAATTATATAAAAATCATAAAATTTATAAGTGACTACTACTCATGTTCACTTGGAGAATCGGCCAATTTATTTATACCATTTAAACATACTCACACCCACACCTCCACACCCACACCTCCACACTCACACTCACACCCATACCTCCACACCCACACACTCTCTCTCACCCACATACTCTCTCTCACCCAAACAAGAGCGTACGATTTTATAAATCTACATGATATCTCACTCTTATTTGGTGATACAGGAAGTGGCAAGAGTGAAGTTTATATGCAAATGTTTAAAAAGGTGATTAACGAAAATAAAACAGCAATTTTTTTAATGCCAGAGATCTCTTTAACTCCTCAAATGGAATCAAGAGTAAAAGAGAAGTTTGGATCATTAGTTGCCATTTGGCACTCAAAAATCACTAAAAAAAACAAAGAAAAAATTTTACAAGATATCTATGATGAAAAAGTTAAAATTATACTAGGAGCTAGATCGGCTCTTTTTTTACCACTAAAAAATATAGGTGTTATTGTAGTTGATGAAGAGCACGATAGCAGTTATAAAGCTTCAAATAGACCAAGATACAATGCTAAAGATTTGGCCATCTTTTTTGGTAAAACCTTAAATGCAAAAGTGATCTTAGGTAGTGCGACACCCTCTTTAAACTCATATGTAAAGTTTAAACACTTTAGATTAAAAGGGACATTTTATAACTCATCCAAAGAGATAATTTTTGAAAATCATCAAGATCAAATTACCCCTTTGATAAAAGATGAGTTACAAAAAAGTTTTGCAAATAACAGACAAGCGATCATTTTTTTACCAACTAGAGCAAATTTTAAATATATATCATGTAGCGATTGTGGAGCTTTTGTTGAGTGTCCATACTGTAGTGTTGGAATGAGTCTGCATACTCAAAAAAGAGCTCTTGTTTGTCACTACTGTAATTTTGCTCTTGCTATTTTAAAAAAGTGTCCAAATTGTAACTCTATAAATTTAAAAGCTAGTAGAATTGGAACGGCTGAAGTTGTAGATGAGTTATCAAATGAGTTTAAAGATAGGGTATTTAAAAAATTTGATAAAGATGAGATAACTACTCAAAACAAACTAAAAAAGGTATTAAAAGATTTTAATGAAAAAAAGATAGATGTTTTAGTGGGTACTCAAATGCTTAGCAAAGGACACGATTATCATAATGTTGATCTTGCTATTATTTTAGGACTTGATCATATTTTGGCAATGGCAGATTTTAAAGCTAGAGAGATGGCTATGAGTATGTTTATACAAATTGCTGGAAGAAGTGGAAGAAGCACTAAAGGAAGAGTGATAGTTCAAAGCTCAAACGAAGAGTTTTTTAAAAAATATTTAAACGATTATGAGCTATTTTTAAAAGATGAGATAAATTTTAGAAAAGATCTATACCCTCCATATAAAAAACTTATGAGACTCTTAATCTCTCACAAAGTCGAGAAAAAAGCAAAAGAGATTATGCAAAAGACTCTACATGAATTAAAAACTTTAAAAGATATCGAAATAGTAGGTTATGGTGAATCAGCAATTTTTAAAATCGCTTCTAAATTTAGATATCATGTACTTCTTAGATCCTCATCTTCAAAAGCACTCTTAAAAGCTGGATATATTGCAAAACACTCTGGTTGTGAAGTTGATATAGATCCAATATCTTTTTCATAAAATCTTGATATAATTGTTTTATGATAAAAAGAGTAAAAACCAAAAAAATATATGTTGCCAATGTGGCCATTGGAGGAGATGCTCCAATTAGTGTACAATCTATGACATACTCTAAAACAAAAGATATAAAAGCAACAATAGAACAGATCAAAAGATTACACTTTGCTGGGTGCGATATAGTTAGGGTTGCAGTAGTCGATAAAGAGGATGCAAAAGCACTAAAAAATATCAAAAAATCTATCTCTATGCCACTTGTTGCTGATATTCACTTTAATTATAAACTTGCTTTAATTGCTGCTGAAGTTGTTGATTGTATTAGAATTAATCCTGGAAATATTGGATCAAAACAGAAAGTCAAAGAGGTTGTAAAAGCAGCCAAAGAGAGAGATATCCCTATACGAATAGGGATAAATTGTGGATCACTTGAAAAAGAGTTTGAAAATAGATTTGGACAAAGTGCCAAAGGTATGGTTCAATCAGCACTCTATAATATAAAATATCTTGAAGATTTAGACTTTACAAATATAAAAATCTCCCTAAAAGCGAGTGATGTTTTAAGAACTGTAGAAGCTTATAGAACATTGAGAAAATTAACAGAGTATCCATTTCATGTAGGAGTTACTGAAGCTGGAACACTGTTTCATTCAACTATAAAATCTTCAATCGCAATAGGATCGCTCTTAATTGATGGAATTGGTGATACATTAAGAGTCTCAATTACAGGTGAGCTTGAAAAAGAGATAGAGGTAGCAAAAGCGATACTTAAAGATAGTGGAGCTATCAAAGAGGGGGTAAATATCATCTCTTGTCCAACTTGCGGTAGAATTGAAGCCGATTTAATCAAAGCTGTTGATGAAATTACACAAAAGACAAAACATATAAAAGCACCACTTGATATATCTGTAATGGGGTGTGTTGTAAATGCTCTTGGTGAAGCAAAATCGGCTGATGTTGCGATAGCTTATGGAAAAAATAGTGGACTTGTGATAAAAAAGGGTGAGGTGGTAGCAAAATTAAAAGAGGATCAATTGGTTGAGAGATTTTTAAAAGAGGTTAATGAGACAGCAAAGGAGATAGAAGATGCAAGAGGCTAGGGAGTTAGAGTATTTTACATATGATGATTATGTTAAAAAAGAGGGTAGGTGGGAGTTAATAAATGGAGAGTTTTGGGATATGTCACCAGCTCCTACAAGTAAACATCAATGGATTGCTCAAATGATTTGGAGAGAGATTGAAGAGAATTTAACTTGCAAAAAAAGGTGCAAAACATTTATATCTCCAATTGATTGGGTAGTTGATAAATACACTATAATTCAGCCAGATGTTGCAATTTTTTGTATAAAAGAGTTTGTCAAAAACTTTACAAATCCCCCTTTAATGGCTGTTGAAGTTTTAAGTAAATCGAGTGCACTAAAAGATAGAAATATTAAATTTAAAATTTATGAACAAAATGGGGTAAAATATCTTCTATTTGTTGAGCCAAATAGTGAATTTTGTGAAGTTTTTGAACTGTTAAAAGATAAGTATCAATTAATTGATACTCTTTTTTATAAAGATAGCAAAGAGTTTAGTTTTAAAAACTGTAAAACAAAGATAGATTTTTCCAATGTATTTGAGAAGATAGATGAGTGAGATACAACTATATAACTTAAATATCGAAAAAGCCATCCTTAGCTCAATTATTTTTGAGCCATCTATATTTGAAGATGTAGCTTCAAAACTGCAACCTTCTGATTTTTACCTCCCATCTCATAAAGCTGTATTTGAAGCTATGATAGAGCTTGAGAGTGAAGATTTACCAATTGATGAAGAGTTTTTAAAAAAGAGATTATCTAAAAATGAAAAATTTGATGAAAATGTATATTTTGATATTTTAGAAGCAAATCCACTCTCAAATACTACAGTATATTGTGAACAGATTAAAGAGTTATCCATAAAAAGAGATCTCATAAAATTAACAACCAAGATAAGATCAACCACGCTTGAGCAAGATTTACCAAGTGATGATATTTTAGATATCATACAGAAAAACTTATATGAAATTTCATTAGAATCAAATACAAAAGAGTTTAAAAAATCGGATGAGATGATAAAAGCCACTATGGAGCATATCTTAGAGATGAAAAAGATAGGCAATAATGGTGTTGTAGGAGTTGATACAGGATTTGCTGAGTTAAATAAATTAACTTCCGGTTTTGGGAAGGGTGATCTTATCATTGTAGCAGCTAGACCTGCTATGGGTAAAACCTCGTTTGTATTAAATTTGGCTCAAAAAGCACTTGATGATAATAGAGGAGTTGCTATCTTTTCACTTGAAATGCCAGCTGAGCAGTTGATAATTAGGATGCTTAGTGCAAAAACCTCTATCCCTTTACAAAAATTAAAAGTTGGTGATATGGATGATGATGAGTGGAGCAGATTATCAAAAGCGAGTGATGAGATGGCAAAAGCTAAACTTTTTGTTGATGATGATGGGCTTTTGAACATTCATAAACTTAGAAGTAAACTTAGAAAAGTAAAGATGCAACATCCTGAAATTTCACTATGTATAATCGATTATTTACAACTTATGAGTGGAAGTAGTGCCAAAGATAGACATTTAGAAGTTAGTGAAATAAGCAGAGGATTAAAGCTTTTAGCAAGAGAGTTGGAGTTGCCAATTTTAGCTCTATCTCAATTAAATCGTGGAGTTGAGAGTCGTCATGATAAGAGACCAATGTTAAGTGATATTCGTGAATCTGGATCAATTGAACAAGATGCGGATATGATCTTATTTGTTTATAGAGATGATGTTTATAAAATGAGAGAAGAGAAAGAGAGAGAAAAGAAGGCAAAAGCTGAGGGCAAAGAGTATAAGAGCGACTTTTTTGAAAAACCAGAAGAGGATGCTGAAATTATAATAGGTAAAAATAGAAATGGTCCAATAGGGGTTGCAAATTTGATCTTTCAGAAAAAATTTACTAGATTTGTAGATAAAGGCAATATTCCACTAGAGATTGTGTATGAGAGTGCCGAAGATGATGCAAAACATTCCAAAATAGAGATTCCAGATATTTAAAGTAAATCTTTTTGAAAATAGGACCCAATTTTTACTATTTCTATCTGTTATAATTTTGATATTTTGTATAAATCTATTTTACAAGTATAAAATCTATCAAGAGTTAAAAGGGACAAAATATTATAAAAGCATAGCAATAGTGCTAAATCAATACCAAAAGAGAAATAAAAATGGCAAAATATATCATGTACTAAAATTAAAGAGTATTCAAGGGTATCAATTTATAACTTCAACCTATGAAGATATAAAAGATTTAAAATTTCGTAAAATATCTGTAGGCTTAATCACTAAAAACATCTCTTTTTTAGACTTTTTAAAAGGTTTTTATGCTCCTACATACGATATGAGACTTTTAAAGTATGAAGATAGTTTAAAATTAAAACTGCTACATTTTATAAAAAATCAGCACAACTCACCCTATATGCAAGAGCTATTTTCAGCTCTATTTTTAGCAACACCAATTTCAAAAAGTTTAAGAGAGAATGTCTCTGCTTTGGGGCTTTCACATTTGATTGCAATTAGTGGTTTTCATCTTGGAATATTATTTACTCTATTTTATTTTTTATTTAACAAAATTTATAAATTTTTTCAAGTACGATTTTTCCCATATAGAAATAGAAAGTTTGATCTTACACTTATAGTTTTGGCTATTTTATTTTCATATCTATATATGTTAGATTTTATACCATCAATTTTAAGAGCGTTTGTTATGCTTAGTTATGGATTTTTTCTATATCATAGATCTGTAAATATCTTTTCATTTGAAGTACTATTTGTTACTGTTTTAACTATTTTGGCTCTCTTTCCCACATATCTATTTTCTATTGGATTTTGGTTTTCTGTTAGTGGCGTGTTTTATATATATCTATTTTTACACTTTTTTAAAAATTTAAAAAATTGGCAAATATTTGTACTATTAAATTTTTGGGTATATTTTGCAATGATTATAATAGTACACTATTTTTTCCCAATATTTTCACTACATCAACTCTACTCTCCAATCATATCTATGCTATTTAGCATATTTTATCCACTTGAGCTATTTTTACATATCATAGGTTTTGGTTGGGTATTGGATGATTGGTTGGAGAGATTTTTATTGATGGATATTAAAACTTTTGAGTTTAAAACACCTCTTTGGATGTTAATTGTTTATATTTTTATATCATTTGTACCAATAATTATATGGTATAATTTTAAAAAGGAGTCAAATGATACTAAATTGGGTAGTTAATCAACTAAAAGAGGTTGAACTTCCTCTAAAGATACCAACTCCAAAAACAACTATTAAAGTTGCAGTTACTGGACTTGCTAGAAGTGGTAAGAGTGTATTTTTAACTTCACTGATAAATCAATTGATTGCAAATGATAAATTAAACTTTTTACATGATAAGTTAGATAGAAAATTTGTTGCAAGATTATTACCTCCTGATAGTGTTTATACTAGATTTGATTACTATTCAAAATTAAAAGCTTTTAGAGCAAAAGATCCAAAATGGCCAAAAGCAACAAAATCGATTACAAAAACTACTCTTGAATTGGAGTTTAGAAGCAGATATTCTCTATTGGAAAATCAAAAAATAGATCTTGAGTTGATCGATTATCCAGGTGAGTGGCTACTTGATCTTGAAATGTTAAATTTAACATATGAGCAGTGGTCAGCAAAGATGATCGATTTAGCAAATCAGAGACAAAGAGTAAGTGATGCAAAAGAGTTTTTACAAACTCTAACAGACATAAAAAAAGGCTCAAATATAGATGATGAAATTTTACATGATATCTATAGTGAATATTTAAAAGCACTAAGTTATAAAAACTTTTTTTATCTACAACCTGGAAGATTTTTAGAGCCATCTGATATGAATAATGATCCTATGCTTATCTTTGCACCTTTGCCAATTGAATTAAAAAGAGAGACTCTTTATAAGAGGTTTAAATCTCGCTACAATCAATATGTCAAAGAGGTGGTAAAAAGATTATATCTTGAACACTTTAACAGTTTTGATACCCAAATAGTTTTAATTGATTTAATAAGAGCATTAGAAAATGGATACGATAGTTTTGAAGATATTCATTTAAGTCTTAAAAATATATTAAAAGGATTTAGTTATGGACCAAATAGTTTTATTAGTAAATTTTTTAATATAAAGATCGATAATGTAATTTTTGTTGCTACAAAGGCTGACTATTTTCCAAATTCTATGCACAACAGTTATAAAAATCTTTTAAGCTCAATGATACAAGATATAAAACAAGATTTAGATATAAATCATATAAAAACTCAAGTTGATATTATATCTGCAGTAAAGAGTACTCAAAGTGTAAAAGCCAAAATAGATAATAAAACCTTAGATTGTGTTAGAGGTATAGTTGAGGGGGAATTTGAGCCTTCAACTCACTTTGTAGGAGTATTGCCAGATCAATATGATGATAGGGAGTTTTGGCAAAAAGCCAATTTTAAATTTCCAAAATTTAAACCAATCTCATTTCCTCTAAGAGACACCTCTTCGGTTGAACATATAAGAATGGATAGATTGATCTATTCAATTTTAAAGGATAAAGTATGATAGATATAAATCCAACCAGAGTTGATGAAAGAGCGATTATAGATGAGTATATCAAAGATATTGATGAGATAAAGAGTAAAAAATTAAAATCTTTAAATCTATTTGCGACAAAGAGTTTTATCTTTTTAACTCTTTTGTTTTTGGTATTATTTATTGGATTAATTTATGATGCTTTACAAAGAGTTAATCATATGTTAGTAACTTCTCCTACTTTGGCAGCTATTTATTTGACTCTTTTTACAATTTTAACTCTTTTGATACTCTACATGATAACAAAGCAGTATTTAAGTTATAAAAAATTAAAAAAGATAGGTCATTTACAAGAGCAGAGTTTAGAGCATTTAAAAAATCCAACCAAATTAACACAAAGTTTTGCAAAAGAGATTTTACAAAACTATCAAAATTATCCAGATAAAGATATTAGTCAAAATGCAAAAGAGCTTTTAAGAGATATGGATACTTTGATGTATGAAGAGATTTTACCAACCCTAAAGAGCAAAATTTTTATGAAATTAGATGAAAAAGCCAAAAAAGCTGTTACAAAATATTCAACTCAAACAGCTATCTCAACAGCTATTAGTCCAGTTGCTCTTATAGATGCCATCTTAATTTTGAGTAGATCCTATGCGATGATTAGTGAAATTGCACAAATTTATGGATATAGACCAACCTTTTTTGCAAAATTGGCTCTTATTAGAAGAGTTTTTGTAACTTTGGCATTTGCTAGTATAAGTGATATATTATCTCAACATTCACACGATTTT
>JALWLB010000022.1 GCA_027081145.1 Campylobacterales bacterium | reverse complement strand
TCAAAAGTTGACAAATTCAAATCACATACCGGAAAAGGTGCCACAGCAACTATAGATAAAGTTCATGTAGCAGTAGGAAATATAAAGTTATTAAATGATTTAGGTGTTGATGTTGGTGATTTGGCTAAAGTAGCTGATGAGGAGAGAGAAGATGGTAAAACTGTCATGTTTATTGCAATTGATCTAAAAATTGCAGGATTGGTTTTGGTAGCTGATCCTATAAAAGATTCAACCATTCAAGCTATTAAAAGTTTACACAAAGAGGGTATCAAAGTAATAATGTTAACAGGTGATAGTAAAACAACTGCAAAAGCTGTTGCAAAAAAATTGCAAATAGATCAAGTAGTAGCTGAAGTTTCACCTGAGCAAAAATCACTAGTTGTACAAGAGTTAAAAGATAAAGGATATATTGTAGCTATGGCTGGAGATGGTATCAATGATGCTCCGTCTCTTGCTTTAGCAGATGTAGGAATTGCTATGGGAACTGGTACTGATGTAGCACTAGAGAGTGCTGGAGTAACTTTAGTAAAAGGTGATCTTAGGGGAATCTTAAAAGCTATAAATCTAAGTAAAGCCACCATGAAAAATATCAGACAAAATCTATTTTTTGCATTTATTTATAACTCAGCTGGAGTACCAATAGCAGCTGGAGTATTTTATCCATTTTTTGGGATATTACTATCACCTATAATAGCTGCTGCCGCTATGAGTTTTAGCTCTGTTTCAGTTATAAGTAATTCATTAAGATTAAAAAAGATAAAGATCTAAAAATATACCTTTTAGATCTTTATGGTATCATGATCCCTTTAATCATAAAAAAAATTGCAGCCGAAAGTAAAGCAGCCGATGGAACGGTGATAATCCAAGCTGCTACTATTTTTTGAAGAGCTTCTCTTTTTACATATTTGATCTTTTCTTTACTTTTTATCTGCTTTTTGATCTTTTTTAAATTATCTTCTTCAATATCTATACTCTCATAAAGCTTGGCTATTTTTTGATAATCTTTTTTCTTTTTGTCTTTTTTATTTTGTAAAATTGCCAACTCTTCTTTATGTTTCTTTAAAAGATTTTGATTTTTTTGAAGTTGAAGTTCCTTTTTTTGCATATATGAGTCATCTTTTCCATCTAACCACTCTCTTAAAAACCCAACTCCAAAAACTCCACCAACTGCAATATGAGTTGAGCTAACTGGAAGTCCCAATTGACTAGCTATTATAACAGTTATCGCTGCTGCCATAGCAATAGAGTATGCTCTAATTTGATCCAATTCTGTAATTTCTGAACCAACCATTCTTATAAGTCTAGGTCCATAAAGAGCAAGTCCTACAGCTATACCAATAGCACCTACTAACATTATCCATAAAGGAATATGTGTTTTAGCTGAAATAGCATGATGCATGGTAGCATCATAAATACCGGCCAATGGTCCTATAGCATTTGCAACATCATTTGCTCCATGGGCAAAACTCAAAAGTGCTGCCGCAAAAATAAGTGGTATAGTAAAAAGTGAGTTTATATCATCTCTTTTGTTTTTAAGAGAGTGGGCATTTTTACTAATTCTATGTTTTACAAAAAAATAGACTCCAACTGCTATAACAACCCCTACAAAAGAGGCTGTTAAAAAATCAACTTTGATAAGTTTTTTCACCCCTTTTAGCATAAGATATGTACCAAACGCCCAAGCCATAATAGCAACCAAAATAGGAACCATCTTTTGAGCTGCTGCAATTTTATCCTCTTTAAAAATGATACTTTTTTTAATGATATATAAAAATAAAGCAGCAATAATACCACCCAAAAGAGGAGAAATCACCCATGAAGCCGCAATTTTTCCCATGGTCCCCCATGCAACTATACTAAAACCTGCTACTGCTATACCAGCTCCCATAACTCCACCAACAATTGAGTGAGTAGTAGAAACAGGTGCTTTAAATGCTGTTGCAAGATTTAGCCAAAGTGCAGCTGCTAAAAGTGCTGCTGTCATAGCCCAAACAAAAACTTGAGGATCACTAATAAGTGCAGGATCAATAATACCTTTTTTAATAGTTTTTACAACATCTCCACCAGCAATAATAGCCCCACTAGCTTCAAATATAACCGCTAAAATAATAGCACCACTCATCGTTAGAGCTTTTGAGCCAACTGTAGGTCCTACATTGTTTGCGACATCATTTGCTCCAATATTCATAGCCATATATGCTCCAAACAAAGTCGCAATAATCAAAAATGTACTATTTGGCACACCACCATGAGTTCCATATGTATAAAACATAACAACAAAAAGAAAAATAAGTGCTATTCCAAGTCTTAAAAAAGTACCTTTAGAGCTTTTTATAGCAGTTGATTCCATTTTTTTAATAGTTTTAATATCCATAAAGTTGATTCCTTTATCTTTTGCTTATATCAAAATAAGCATCTATTGTACATAACTTTCTCTTGCAATAAGTTATAAATTTTTGGAAAAAATATCCAAATAGTTACTCTTAATCACTTTTTGTATAAAATAACAAAGAGGTATCGCTTTTGTTAGAAAAAAACTTAACTTTTATTGCTAGAAATTTTATAAAATACAAATTTTTCAATTCACTCTTTACAGGCTTATCGATAGGATCAATCTTTACGATATATGCACCACTTGATCCATCAATTTTTTCTATAGGTGGAATTTTATTGGCTATTGGTATGCTTTTACTTGCTAGATTGTATGAAAAGATTATGAACTGTAACTATTTTTATAAAATATCTCTTTTTGTAGAGTCTATTATGCTATCTTTGGTGCTATTTTTTCTTTTCAAACCTTATAGCTACATGAGTGCTCTTTTGATATATAGTGGTTATCAAATTACCTTTATGTTTGGATCATACTTGCTTAGAGCAGAGACACTTATAGGAAAAAAGAGAAAAATGTTTACATTTTTTGATACTGCTAAACAGATGGGGTATTTGATAGGACTTGGATTAAGTTATATCTTTTATAAGATACTTGAGTTTGTCTTTTATATCAAAGAGCATAATGAACAGGTCTATTTATTGCATTATATTTTACTAATTTGTCAAATTTGTGTAATATTTTATATATTTAACTCGTTTAAAAAACAGCATGAAAAAAGCTCTATTTTTAATAATCTTAACTCTAAATTTATTAGGTAAAGATTTATATCTTTGGCATATTAAAGATATAAGAGATTATATATCAAAACATTATCTAAATACTCTAACAAATATTGATAATTATCTATCTAATGATTATACTACTCACAATGATCAAATATACAAAAATCGCCTCTACATGATAACCTCTTTACAAATTAACAAAAATCAAATAAAACCAAGTCTATACCTACACTCCAACTTACATCTTCCAAAAACTCAAAAAAAACTCTATTTAGTTTTTGATAAGTACTCTGATGAAATTAGATACAAAGACCAAACTTACGAAAATCAAAATGATAAAAACTCCAAACAAGATACAAAATTTAATATAGGATTAAAATATTTTTTTATTAAAAAAGACAATAAAAATCTTTATACACAATTTGGAATAAAATTACACTCACCACTAAAATTTTATTTTAAACTAGGAGGGGATAAAGAGTTAAATTTTAATACTTGGACTCTAAATTTAGAAAATAACTTTTATTACTACCTAACAAAAGATGGATTTATACCATCACTTTTACTTAGCATAAAAAAGCCTATAAATAGTAATTTGACTTTCAAAAACTATTATGAATTATTATACAAAAGTGATACAAATCTATTAAGTTTTATAAGCAGTGTAAGAGTATATCACAATATAGACAAAAGGCAAATGCTTATATATGAATTCTATTTTAATGCTCTTGCAAATCAAAATTGCACTTTTTGCTCCAACTTATATAGTATCAATACCACATACACGAACAAACTAAAACCATGGCTCTATATAGACTTGATACCTAAACTTGATTTTTATAAAGATAGTAGTTTTAATCCTTCATTTGCCTTTATTATAAACTTTAGAACTATTTTTAGCAAATAATAGTTAAATTTAAATATTAATATAGTAAACTTCACTTTACAAAGTAAATATAGTTAAAAGGAGTGAGAATTATGGGAAAATATTTAGGGTTTAGTATATTATTAACAAGTCTATTGTTAATAGGGTGTGGAGGTAGTAATAGTAGTAGTGATAACAACAATAACACTACATCTACTCAAAATGAAGAGCTTCAAGAGCAATCAACCTCTGAGTGCAGTAGTGGAATCTCAACAGATATCGAAGGTGATATAAGTGTAAAATTTATCGATATTATCAAGGTAAGTGCAGACTATAATAAAGGACATGTTAGTGCCAAGTTAGAACTGGCTGATCTAAATGGTCCATTTACATACAATAAATCAAACATAACAGATGGGGTAAAAGAGTATATCTATTATGTTAAAATTCAAAAAGATGAAAATATTTTTGAAATAAATGCGACATATACAAAAGATGATACTTCAAGTCCAGATCTATCTTCAGATAAATTAGACTTTTTACAAGGCTCATACAACAATAATTTAGGCAATCCAACTGATATCAATATTACAGATAACACTATTACATTTAAACCTAATTACAACAATGGTTTATTAAGATGGGTAGATGAGAATGCTACCGTAACTGCTTATACTCAGTATATTGATTCAAATGGTGTAGTTATTTCTGATTCAATAGATTGTAAATAATTTTAAATAAATTGCTCCAAAAGCCTCTTTTAAAAGGGGCTTTTTGTAATGTTTTATTTAATAGATGTTAAAATAGTAAAATTTTTTACAGCTAAGGAGCAAATATGTCAAAAAAATTACTATTTTTAGCGAGTTTACTACTTTTTCAAAATCTATATAGTCAAAATGATTATGAAATATCACTAAAATATGGCTTGACTTCTATAGATAACAAAGGTGCATTTAATTTTAAAAAACACACTTTTCAAGGTGATATGCTCTTTAAAAAACCATACTCTGCACTTGAACCAAGAGTTGATTTTAGTTATGTAAATATTAGTGAATCAAATGGTGGGGTTGAATCTTTGTTACAAATAGCATTTAATGGTATATTAGATCTTAAAACAAACTTTATAGCAACACCATATCTGTTTGGTGGTATTGGTTATGAACATGTTGTAAATTCGAGAAAAAATTTTGACTCTTTACCATATTTTCAAGGTGGTGCAGGTTTAAAGTATGCTCATAGCAAAAATGTAAATCTTGTAGCAGAGTTTAAAGCTATGCAAATGATTGGTGGTAGCAACGAAGATAATGAATTTGCTCTTTTAATAGGTTTAAGTTTTCCATTAACTACAATCAGGGCTGAACAAAAGATTGAACCTTTAGCTAGTGATACTACTCCAGCTCCATTACAATCAAGATCACTACAAAAAGATAGTGATCATGATGGTGTAGTTGATAGTAAAGATTTATGTCCATCAACAAATTTTAATGCTATAGTAGATAAATCAGGATGTGAAATTAAAAAATCTTCAACTCCATCTCCTATTATAACTCCAACACCACCTCAAAAACAGCAAGTTGCATTGGATAGTGATAATGATGGAGTAATAGATAAACTTGATAAGTGCCCAAATACCCCAAAAGGCTTTAGCGTAAACCAAGTAGGCTGTGCATCTAAAAAAATACTAGATATAAAATTTAATTCAAATTCATACCAAATTTTGCCAAGCTCTAACACAAAGCTTGATAATTTTGCAAATTTCTTAAAAACAAATCTTAGTTTTAAGGCTATAATAGTAGGATATACTGATAACACCGGTTCAAGTTCGCAAAATCAAATTTTATCTCAAAGAAGAGCATTAGAGGTAAAAAAAGCACTTGTAGCACGAGGGGTTAAAGCTTCAAGATTAAAAGCTATAGGCAAAGGAGAATTAAATCCAATAGCAGATAATGAAACAGAAGCTGGTAGAAGAGAAAATCGTAGAATTGAAGTTGAAATTTATCAATAGGATGAACAATGAAAAATGTTAAAATAGTATCAACAGCTATTCTCTCTTTATCTATAAGTTTATTTATTGGATGTGGAGAAGATAGAAGCCAAAATCCAACAGATCAATTAACACCATCTGGTGAAATCAAAAAACCGTGGATTTATGAAACTGCACAAGGCTTAACTATGGTTGAAAATGGTTTTATCTATATTCCAGGTGGATTTGATGTTGATGGAGATGGAATTGATGAAAATGGATTTTGGCTTAGCAAATATGAAGCAAAAATCACTAACAAAGATGCAAATTTAACTAAAATTAGTGATATTAGATCATTTATAGTAAAAAATTTCAAAGCTTACAATAGTGCAAATAAAAAGTTTGATCAAAATTTAACTGCTACAGACTATTTAGCTACATCTGCTACAAAAATTGCTACACTAGAGTCTAAAATAGTAGTATTTGAACAGTTTGGAAAAGTTTATAACAATGTAAGTCCACTTGAGGCTTTAATATCTTTAAATGATTCGCAAATAGATGGAGGGTATGCTATAACTTTACCTAGTGAAAAACAGTGGATGCAAATTGTAAAGCTAATTATTAACAATCCTAAAAATTGGGTAGATCAAAAAATAGGAGAGAGCAAACTTATCAATACAACTGGTATCAAAGATTTCATAATTGCAAACAATATACTAGGAGTTGATAAAAATATCCCAATAGATTATGAAAGAAATGTTACAAATCTAGCAAATGGTGTTTCAGAGTGGACACTTGGAGCTATAAATATAGATGATAGATTTATAGGTGGAAATTTTTTAGGAAAAGCCGAATTTAACGAATTAGAAAGTGCCCCAACATGGTGGAAGCCGATACTAAAAAATCAAACTATACCTCTAACATCTGCTTTTGGAGTTGGAAAATATCACAATGGATCTTCACTAAATGGTACCATAGATGTTTTAGAGGTTACTCCATATGGCACAGGAGAGATTGATCCATATGCAATTGTTGCAAGAGGTGGATCTGATTCTAAAGATGACAAAGATTTAGCAGGAATTAGTGCAGCAAAACTGACTTATGGATTAGGCTATAAAGATATAACTGTTGGTTTTAGAGCAGCTTCTGATTATATAAAAAACTATTGATATTTGATGAAGCAAAACTTTGCTTCATCAAAGTCTCTCCCAAATACTCATTTGTGAGATAGTATGCTGAAACTTTCTCTCACTCTCTCTTAAAACAAACTCTATCTCTTTTATATCCAATAATTTAAAATCACTATCTAAAATATCATGTAGTGCATCTAAAGTGGTATAATTTTCACCATCTTTTTTAAATCCACCAAGCCATTTATCTTTTGGGGTACTCTCTTCTTGCCAACTATAAGGAGATGTTAAAATCAAAATACCATTTTGATTTATTCTATCTTTTAATGAGAATAAAAACTTTGCAGGATCATACAATCGATCTAATAAATTACCTGCAAATATAAGATCAAATTCTTTAAAAATTGGTTTTAAATTACAAGCATCTGCTTGCCAAAAATTTACCTTATTTTTAATATCATTTAAACCAAAGTTATCTAAACTTATCTCATAAAATTCAACTAAATCGCCCTCTTTTTTTATACTATATCTTACTTTTTTACCCTCTTTTAATGCAATAGCATGTCTAATAAATCTAGTAGAGAAATCAACTCCTATAACTTCATCAAACATTTTTGCTAACTCAAAACTACTTCTTCCAATAGCACATCCTACATCTAAAGCTCTTTTAGTTGATCTATGTTGCATATATTGCATTGCAACTTTAGCACAAACTTTTGGAAAATTATCAATTCCAAAATAGCTTTTACCCCATCCGAAATGACAATATTGTGAAACTTGTTCATCACTTTCATAAATATTTACAGATAAATTTTCTTTATATGAACTTTGCACATACCTAAATCCAGCATGTTGAAAAAAATGTCTTCTAAAAGCATATCGACTCTCTTTTATAGCTTCATTTCCACATGATATCCAAGATCCTCCTTTTATAAGATTGTGCTTATTATCAAATGTAGGTACTGTAAAATCATCATAAATTGGATGAACTTCAAATCCATCATAAGGGTACATTGGGCTCTTACTCCATTGCCAAACATTTCCAACTATATCATAAAAGTGCCCATGCTTAAACATATCAACCGGAGTAGAAGAGTTAAATCTTAGTGATATATTAGCCAAAGAGTTTTCATTATACTGTTGCCTAAGCACCATATACTCATCTTCAGTAGGTAAATCTATCTCAACTTCTTTTGTCTTGCTATACCAATTACAATAAGCTTTGGCTTCATGAAAATTAACCTCAACTGGCCAATTTTTTGGTAAATCAATCTCTTTTGTCAAAACTCTTAATTTAAAGTTGTCTCCATCTTTTACCCAAAATGTTGGATAAGTAGCTTTTGTGAATTTTCTCCACTTAAGCCCCTCTTCTTCCCAATATTTATCTTGCAAATATCCTCCACTATTGACAAACTCCAAAAACTCACCATTGCTAACTAAATACTTGGATGCTTTAAATGGTGGCACAAAAGCTTCATGTTTTCCATATTCATTATCCCATCCATAATACTTGGCATCTTTACTTTTTCCTAAAATAATTTTTGTTGCCTCTACATCTATCAGATCATTTTGTATCTTATTTTGATCACTACTTTCATATGGTTGCCAATTTGGATGATCTTTTATATATTTTAAATCTAACTGCCTAATTAATACCGATGAAGTTTCAAGGTGAATAATTTCATGTTCAATTCCCATCAATATAACCCAAAAAGCACTATCCCAATCTATTGGAAGAGTTAAAGGAAGTGTATCTATCAATCCATTTACAAGCTTTTGTACTCTCTTTCGATACTCTCTTGTTCTTTTTACACTAGGCCAATTATAATGTTTGTCATTCAAATCATCCCAACTCATCTCATCAACACCAACCGCAAAAATAGACTCTAACTCTGGATCAATTCGTTGATCAATAATTTTTGCAAGATGAAGTTTATTGATAAAAAATGTTGCAGTATGTCCAAAATAGAATATCAAAGGGTGTCGAAGAGGTTCTGGTTTTTGATAAAAAGCTTGATCACTCTTTAATATTTCAAAAAGATTTTCATACTTGTGATAGCATTCATTAAAATAATTTTTGATTTCAAGCCGTTTTTTTGCTATATTATCACCATATAAAGATGGTGTTTGTAAAATTTGAGTCTGCATATCTAATTCCTTTTTGAAAATTATATAAAAAATGTTATAAGGAAAAAAATGAAAATAGTTTTAGCAAGTGGAAATAGAGGAAAAATAAAAGAGATCAAAGAGCTTATGGTAGGTTTTGAAGTTATAGCCTATAGTGATATTTTAGATAAGTTTGAAATTATAGAAGATGGTAAAACTTTCAAAGAAAATGCCATCATAAAAGCAAAAGCTGTATATGAAAAGTTATCCAATAAAAATGATATAGTAATAGCTGATGATAGTGGCATCAGTGTGGACGCTCTTGGCGGTATTCCTGGAATTTATAGTGCAAGATTTGCTAAAGTTGGTGCAAGTGATAAAGAGAATTTAAATAAATTAATTCAAACACTAAAACAAAACAGTCTTACAAAAACCAAAGCTCACTATACAGCCTCTATCGCTATTGCTACTAAATATGGTATCTTTACAACTCATGGATGGATGTATGGTAATGTTATAGATAAACCAAGAGGAGATAACGGTTTTGGATATGATCCTATGTTTATACCACTTGGATATGATAAAACTTTGGGTGAATTAGATAAAAAAACAAAAGAAAAGTTTTCTCATAGATCCAAAGCTTTAAAACTGGCTAAAATAATTTTAGAGCACCTCTAATGAGAATCCCACCCATGCAATCTTGTAGCACTTAAAATATAGTGCGTTTTAGATATATCTATCTCGTTGATAGCTACATAGTTACACTCTTGCAATAAAATATCCAAATTATTAATGCTTTGTCTATTTTTATCCACCAAAATCAATAATTTACCACCATTCATAATTATCATGTAAAGCTTTTTAAATAACATTTCCAAATCAGGCACACTCTCTAAATCAATCATTACAAAAACAAAATCATACAACTTTGATCTATGATTATATCTTGCTTGTTCATAAGATATCTTTTTAGCACCAAATTGGCTTAAACTTTGTAAATTCTCTTCACCAATTGTAACCAAATCATAATCATAATCTCTTTGTTTGCATAATTCTTTTAAACTACTACAAATCTCTCCCTTACCATCACTAATATGAAATAGATTCATAGCAGGAGTATTTGGTATGATAGATAGTAACTGTTTTATTTCATCTTGTGTCATTTTTATCTCCTAGTTTTTTACCCAATTATCTCCTTTTTGTTGGAAGTAAATTCCAACAAAAATTCCTCTCTAAAGCTTTGCCCTAACGGGCAAGATATGAAACCCTCAAGATTTTTAATAAAATCATGAGTGTTTCATAATTATGATCAATTTTGCTTAACAGATAATTAACAGTGAATTCTTACAATTGAATAAACTAACTAAGGAGATACTACATGATAAAGATAAAACCTATCGTTGTATTAATAACTTTAACTACCATTGCATATACTCAAGAGATAAATATGAAAACAGTTACAATCCAAGATAATATCAACACTCTAACTATAGAAGATATTGATCCAAATGAGATAAGATCGGCAGATTTTGCTCAAGCACTATCAAACAAAACCCCAAGTGTATCGATAGTTAGAAGAAGTTTTATCTCAAATGATATAATTTTAAGAGGTCAAAAACGAGATAATATAAACATCATAATAGATGATGCAAAGATATATGGTGCTTGTCCAAATAGAATGGATCCTCCAACCTCTCATGTAACATCTTACATGATAGATGATATTAAAATCCAAGAAGGTGCATTTGATGTAGAAAACTTTGGTACATTAAGTGGAGTAGTAAATATAAAAACAAAAGAGCCAAAAAAAGGGTTTAATGGTAGATTGGATTTGGGATTTGGTAGTTTTGATTATAAAAAAGCCTCTTTGTTAGTTAGTGGCGGAGATGAAAAGTTAAAAGCTCTTTTAAATATCTCTAAAGAGAGTAGTTCTCAATACAAAGATGCAAATAAAAATAACTTCTCTGAACAAATTCCAAATATGATGACAAACTATCAACCAAAATATAAAAATTTAGATGCATTTGAAAAACTATCACTAAATATGAAACTATTTGCAAATATATCTAAAAATCAAAACTTCAAACTAAACTATATAGCAAATAGAAGTGACGATATCCTCTATCCATCATCAAAAATGGATGCTATTTGGGATAAGTCCGATTTGGTTAGTTTAAATTATCAAATAGACAATCTATCTAAATACTCCAATAATTTAAATTTTCAAACTTACTATTCACAAGTTGATCACCCTATGAGTATCAAATATAGAAACTCTGCTCTTTCAAAAGGTAACATTACTAACCACTTAAAAAGCAAAATGCAAGGATTGAAGATAAAAAATACCCTTTTAATTTTTAACTCTCACTTAAGTATAGGAGTAGATAGTAGTAAAAGAGAGTGGGATGGAGCATACTATAAAGATATAGATAGTGAAATCTTAAAATACTCATCCAATACAGCTAAAAAAAGTATTGATAATATCAAAACCATCAACAAAGCCCTATTTGTAAAATCTAAAACAAAGATCGATAATATCACTTTAGATGGCGGTGTTAGATATGATGATACAGATATTAAAAAAAGTTACAACTCTTTTAGTGGAAATATTTTTGCAACTATAAAGCAGAATGATTATTTAAACTATTTTATAGGTATTGGCAAATCAAATAGAGTTCCAGATGCAAGAGAACTATATTTTGTATCTATGATGGCACAAAATCCAAACATGCTAACAGGCTCACCAAATTTAAAACAGACAAAAAATTATGAGATCGATTTTGGGTTTGAAAAACTGGGAGGCAATTTTAGCATAAAAACAAAACTCTTTTATAGTAAATTAATAGACTATATCTATATAAATGCAGATAAAATGAAAAATGTTTTTGAAAATATAGACGCCAAAATATATGGTTTAGAAATTAATGGAGTTTATATGCCATATGAGAATCTATTTTTAGAGTATGCACTCTCATATAAACGAGGCAAAAAGGATAAACCCTTACAAAATCAAACTGATATAGATTTAGCAGAGATCACTCCACTAAAAGCAAATCTATCATTAAAATATGAGCATGATAATACACTAGAGAGCAAAATCGATATCATAGGCGTAGATGATTGGAGAGATTATGATAGCGATAATGGAGAACAACCAATTAAAGGCTACATGATAGTAAATGCAAATATACAAAAAAAATTCAACAAAGCTTTTAGCATAACACTAGGAGTTGATAATCTTTTTAATAAAGTCTATCAAAGTACAAATACCTATAAAGATTTAACACTAATCACAACAGGTACTAAAGTAAATGATGTAATGCTTTTAAATGATCCTGGTAGATACATTTATCTAAATGCTGTTTATCAATTTTAACTATTTTAAATAAGAGTATTTTTATCTTATTTAGTTAAAATACTCTTATTACTTAAACGAAGGATCATTCATGGAAACAATCTACCCTTATGCACATATTATTCATCTAATTTTAGGAATTATATTTTTAGGGTATGTATTTAGCGATGTTTTTGTTATCTCAGCACTCAAAAAAAGATTTAGCAATGAAAATAAAAAAGAGATAGAGGAGACTCTAGCTAAAAGAAGTGTAAAAATATTTCCACTAGTTTTACTCTTTTTAATATTAACTGGTGGTATGATGATGTCAAAGTTTGCCAACTCTGAGGTTGGATTTTTTGAAACAAGTTTACAACAAATCTTAATGTTTAAAATTGCCCTAGCTCTACTCATAGCTATAGGCGTGATAAACAATCTACTCAAAAAACTATTTAACAAACCAAAAAGCCACTTCATGAAAGAGCATTTTCATAAACTGGTATTATTTTTAGGATTTTTGATAGTTATTTGTGCTAAGCTTATGTTTATAGTTTAACTCTTTTAAATCAAGTGAAATTTTGGTACCGACTCCATCTTTGGAGTCTATCTTGATACCAATATTGTACTTATCGCAAAACTCTTTTACAATAAACAGTCCAACTCCAAAACCTCTATTTTTTACATCTTGCTGATAATATCTATCAAACACTATAAACAATCTCTTAGTATCTATACCACATCCACTATCTTCAATAATCAGTTTAGTATCTTTTTGATAAATTTTAACAAAGCCATCTTTTTTATTATATTTGATAGCATTTGAGATTAGATTGTCTATAACAGAGCTAAAACCTATCTTATCGGTAGTAATCATGTAGCTTGAAAGATAGTTGTTAATAGATATATTATCTTTAATATCTTCAAATTTTGATATCGACTCATCCACAATATCTTTGATATCGAAACTATCTATTTCAACATAATCGATCTCTTTTTTGATCTTATACTCAATCTTTTCATATAAATTGATCAAATCTTTTGAAGCTTGTTTGATTCGTTGTACTCTTGATAAATCTTTTTTATCATGTAAACTTTTTTCAAGCATAAATATATTTGCTTTGATAGTAGAAATTGGAGTATTTAATTCATGTAGAGTATTTTCAACCATTGTTTGTAAACTATCATCATATTTTGGCATATTTTTAAAAGCAAATAAAAGATACAAAACTGCAGAGAGGATAACTAAGAGAATATTTTTAACTATTTCATTAGCTATAAAATTTGATAAAAAAGTATCTATTATTAAAACTATAATAACAATAGCTACAACAATAAGTAGATTTAACAAAAGAAGAGTTTTATTTTTAGAACTCAAGCATATATCCTATACCTTTGATATTTTTAATCTTACCACTTCCCAAAAGCTGTTTTAAAGAGCTAATATAAACTCTCAAGGCACTAAAGCTTGGCTCTTCTTGCCAACTCCAAAGTTTATTATATATCATCTCTTTAGTCACTACTTTGGATCTATTTTCTAACAAAAGATCAAGCAAAAGTGCTTTTTTATCAGATAAAATATACTCTTTATTATCGATCAAAAGTGAACTTCTATTACGATTATATAAGATCTCTCCTATATAAATTTGTTCATCTAAAATTTTGGATCTTTTTAAAATAGCCAAAATTCTCATATATAACTCATCTAAATCAATAGGCTTTTTAAGATAGTCATCACAACCAACTCTAAATCCATCTTGTAAATATTTTTTATCTTTGTAAGAGGTTATAAAAATAGCCGGAGTGGTACTATTTTTTCTGATCTGTTTTAGTGCCTTTAATCCATCTATTTTAGGAGTATTTATATCGAGCAAAAATAGATCATAACTACTCTCATAACTCTTATCAATAAACTCTTCTCCATCAAAAGCGATCTCTACACAAAATCCTTCGCAACTTAAAAAGTCCTCTAAAGTAGTAGCAAACAGTCTATCATCTTCAAGTAAGAGTATCTTAATATTTTTCAAATAAAGCAACCTTTGATAAAAAGGCTAAATAGATAAAAAGTAGATATATCAAATATACAAGCTACATGATAAGACAGAGCTTATCATGTAGAGAGTTTATAAAGAGTTTATATACTCTGCTAATGCTTGAATATCTTCATCACTAAATGAAGCAACTTGACCTTTCATAACACCTTTCATAGATCCACCATAGCTTCCATCTTTATAGCCTTTTAATGAATCAACAAGCTTATCAACATCCCAACCACCAATCACTTTACTAGCTCCTAAAGCCTTTTTCTCACCTTTGTTACCATGACATGCTATACATTTTGCATATAGTGCTTTACCTTTTGATAAATCAACTTCTGCTTTAGCCTCTTGTGCAACTGCAGTTGCTCCAACTGCTGGAAGAATTGCTTTTGCAGTCTCTTTTGTTGATTCTACACTATCTTTTACAACATCTTTAGTTTTTTCAGTTGCCTCTTTTGCACCTTCGACTACATCTGACGCAACATCTTTTGTAGCTTCTACTGCTCCACCTGCAACCTCTTTAGTTTTTTCAGCCACACTGCTAACTGCCTCTTTTGTACCCTCAACTGTCTCTTTAGCTACCTCTTTTGCACTCTTGGCAACATCTGATGCAGCATCTTTTGTAGCTTCTACTGCTTCATTTGCAACCTCTTTACTCTTTTCAGCTACACTACTAGCTACCTCTTTTGTACTTTCAGCCACATCTGATACAACATCTTTTGTAGATTCTACCACTTTGCTAGTGGCTTCTTTGGTTGCCTCTACTGCTTTATCTGCTACCTCTTTTGTACTCTCAACCGCTTCACTTGCTACCTCTTTGGTTGCTTCAACAGCACTTGCTGCTTTTTCTTGAACTTGTTCTAGTACTCCTGTACCCTCTTTTTTCTCACACCCATTGAATAAAGCTACTATTAAAATAGTATAAAAAACTGCTTTTTTCATATATTGACTCCTATAAATTTAAGTTATTATAATTTTACTTTTATTATATTAAACTATATGAAAAATAATTTATTAAAAAAATTCTTTTCTATTTTCTTAAATTTATCCTCCAGTTTCAAAAAAAGCTCTATTTGATAGATCAAGATTATCATGTGACCATTTGTTCTCTTTTGGTCTGTTATTTAGTACCGACTTTAATATATCAAGTGCTCTTTGAATATCTCTGTTTTTTAGAGCATCTTTTATATTTAAAGCTTCATCAAAATACAAACAAGGTATCAAATGACCCTCTGCACTAAGTCTTATGCGATTGCAACTCTCGCAAAAATCATGTTTATGTGGATCAATCAAGCCAAACACATATCCGTCATCTTCTATCTCATATTTAAATGCAGGAGAACTCCCCTCTCTTCCAACTTTTTTAATTGAATACTCTTTTTTTATAAGCTCAAGTATCTCTTTTCCCAAAAGACCTTTAACTTCACTATGAGCAAATGAGTTTTCCATATACTCAATAAATCTAATCTCAATACCTCTATCTTTGCAATAATTTAAAATATCTACCATTTCATGTTCATTAATTCCTTTAAGTGCAACTGTGTTAATTTTTATTTTAAGTCCTACACTTAAAGCTTTTTCTATACCATCAAGTACATTTTGTAAAATATCTTTATTTGCAATATATTGTGCTGTTTTTGGATTTAGTGAATCTAGTGAAATATTTATCCTATTTAATCCAGCTTGTTTGAGATCTTTTGCCAAATGTGGTAAAAGATATCCATTTGTTGTTAATGATAAATCAATATCTTTTTTATAGCTACTTATCATGTAGATAAATTTATCTAAGTCATTTCTTAAAAGAGGCTCTCCTCCAGTAATTCTAATTTTTGTAACACCCTCATCAATTGCCAGTTTAATAAATAAAAAAAGCTCTTCAAAACTAAGAATATTTTCTATAGGAGTCCAAGAAAACGGTTTATCTGGCATACAGTATTTACATCGAAAATTGCATCTACTAGTAACTGATACTCTAAGATAGTTTATAATTCGTCCATAATTATCAATCAACATAATTAACCCCTAAGTAACAAAAGAGTATTAACACTTACACAAAGCTCTGAAAGTGTTAGGTTGTCTCGTAGCTTTATCTCTTGAAAATTTTTCATATCAAAATAATCTTCAAGTGCCATATCAATACTCTCACTCTCTCTTTTAAAATGTAAAAACTCTTTTGTCAAATCAATAAGCAAAGACTCTATAAGCTGTTGTAGTTGCAATACCAAAATCTCTTCATTTGCATTTTGAGTTGGAATACTCTCTATCATATTGATCAAAGGAACAATTTTTAATTTTTGTACAAGTTTATAAAACACTCCAGCTACATCAGCACAACAAAACTCTGATGATCTTTTAGTTTTAATAATCGCAATTGCAAATCTTAAATATTTAAAAACTGAAAAAAAATAATTTAATTTTTCATTATCTTTAGTGATATTTTTTTGTTTTATTTTGAGAGTTGGAAGCACCTCTTTTATGCTCTCTTTATACTCTAATATATTTTCAAAAGAGATCTCATTTTGATTTAAACTTTTTAACATCCAATTTACATTATACTCTATTTCATTCTCTAGTGCCAAAAGCATTTTATACTGCTTTTTAGTCTCAATTTTATAATCATTTCTGTATATCTCATATCTTATATCATTTGCATCAAAAAGTTGATTTATAATTAAATATGCTTTGATTTTTGATAAAAATTTTTCAACTCCTAACTCATTGATATCGATTATAAATGTGGCACCTGCAAAATTTATAATCTTATTTGCAATTATCATAGAGATGATCTCTTTTTTTAGTGGGTGAGTTTTTATCTCATCTTCATAGATAGATACAAAAGATTTAGGAAAATATTTAAACAAGTATCTCTCAAAAAATATATCATCTTTATAAAGATCACTTCTATTTAACACATCTTTTAAAAGTATTTTTGAATATAGTATCAATATTGATAAAATTGGTCTAATTACACTTTGGTCTTTATCTATGATATCATGTAGATCAACATTTTTAGGTATTGCAAAATAACCTCTTTTAAAAACTTGTAAATTTTGCTCCAATATCTCTATACTTTTAAGAAAACGCTTCTGTTTTTTATGACATCTTTGTCGCTCAAGAGAGATACACAACGCTTGTAGATAGTTTGTCCATAATACACTATTTACTACATGATCGCTCAAATTTAAAAGTATTTTATTTTTTTCTTCCTCTGTAATACTCTTTTTATCAACAAGCGAATTTAATAAAATTTTCAAATTTACTTCATGATCACTTAGATTAACCCCAGCAGCATTATCTATGCTATCAAGATTTATATAACCTCCATTTTTTGAATACTCAACTCTCGCTTTTTGAGTAATTGCTAAATTTGCTCCCTCGCAAATACAGTGAGCTTGAAGCTCGTTTGCATCAACTCTTACATATTCATTCTCTTTATCACCAATTGAGAGATTACTCTCTTCGCTAGATTTTATATATGTTCCAATGCCACCCAAATAGAGCATATCAACTTCCATTTTTAAAAGTTTTGATGCAAGCTCTTCTGCACTTAAATACTCCTTTTTGATATTTAACATCTGTTTAATTTGTGGTGTAAGTTTTATCTGTTTTGCACCTCTTTTATAAACTCCTCCACCTTTTGAAATTTTATTTTTATCATACTGTGACCATTTTGAGTTAGCTTCATAGAAAATTCTTTTTCTCTCATTATATGCAACTTCTATATCTGGATTTGGATCTATAAATATCTCATCATGACTAATCGCTCCAAGAAGTTTAAAGTATTTACTCTCAATTAAACCATTTCCAAATACATCACCATTCATAGAGCCAACACCAATAACGCTTATTGGCTCTTTATAAAAATCAACTCCTTTTTCTATAAAATATCTTTGAGCCGATTTTAATGCACCCTTTGCTGTAATACCCAGTTTTTTATGATGAAATCCATGACTTCCACCACTTGCAAATGCATCTTTTAACCAATAATTTCTCTGTTTTGAAATTTCATTGGCTATATCACTCATATTTGAAGTTCCTCTATCTGCTGCTACTACAAAGTATGAATCATTCTCATCTATCAAATCCAACAAAGCATCAATAAAGCTTTTATAACAAAATATAAACTTCTCTTTTGTCACTTTTTGCCCATTTTCAAATATTACAAAACCACCCTTTGCACCCTGAGGTATTATTATGGCGTTTTTACCCTCTTGGGTTATCATAAGAGATTTGATCTCTTCTCTATAATCTTCAAGTCTATTGCTATATCTTATGCCACCTCTACTAATCTTATCCATTCTTAAGTGAATTCCATTAAACTCTTGATGATATACAAACATT
The DNA here is from genome assembly GCA_027081145.1 of Campylobacterales bacterium. Lineage (GTDB taxonomy): Bacteria > Campylobacterota > Campylobacteria > Campylobacterales > QNZT01 > JALWLB01. Next base: position 6,895 of record JALWLB010000022.1, on the reverse strand, counting down.
TCAATATTTGGTTGAACTCCTCTTAGGTAAGATTTCATATTTTTAGTGTCTATCTTTATGGAGATACTCTCTTTATTTAAAAAATAGTTCGTTTTTGTGATATTTTGTAATATTTTAAAAAAGAGTTTTAACACTCTATCATCACTCATTGATGATACATCTTTTAACAAATCGTCAATAACTAATCTACTCTTTTTAGGCTTTTGTGAAAAGTTATCTATAAAATAGTTTAAAAACTCTTTTGAAATTTGTGAATATTTAATCAAAACATCTATAATTATGCCTATATTAGAGCTTGGTTCAATCTGGTTTTGATAACATATAATAGTCTTAAAAAGTGAAATTTGGCGAAATGAGAAGTTTTCTAAATAGGCTAATTTAAATAGTTTGGTACTATTTTTGATACTTTTATTTATACTATTAATTAAGATATATTTGATATTTTTTTCATTTGTTTTTAGTTTTGTAACATCTTCAACATCTATCATCAACTTATTGATAAAAATATCCAAATTCTCTTTTTTTACATCAAATGAAACTTCACTAAGTACTCTAAAACCTAAATCATGTAGAAGTGGCAAGATATCAGATATAGCCAATTTTGTTTTTGAAAATACTTTAATAGTTGGATTTGGTGTATCAAAAATTAAAACTGCTAAATTATTATTCTTTAACTTTAAGATTATTTCATCATCTACTTCAAAATCATTTAAACTTAAAAGCTCTTTACATGTACTTTGTAAAATTTTTTCCATAATACTCACTTTTTTCTCTACATGATATCTAAAAAAGTTACAAAATGCTATAATCTTAAAACAATACACAAGGGGAAATAATGAGAAGTAATGAAGTAAAAAAAGGTTACAACAGAACACCTCATAGAAGCCTTTTGAGAGCAACTGGTTTAAAAGATGAAGATTTTGATAAACCATTTATAGGGGTTGCTAACTCTTTTATAGAGATCATTCCTGGACACTTTTTTTTAGATAAATATAGCAAAATCATAAAAGATGAAATTAGAAAAAATGGATGTGTTGCGTTTGAATTTAATACAATCGGAGTAGATGATGGTATAGCAATGGGGCATGATGGAATGCTCTATTCTTTGCCAAGTAGAGAAATCATAGCAAACTCGATAGAAACTGTCATGAATGCTCATAAATTGGATGCTATGATTGCTATTCCAAATTGTGATAAAATTACTCCTGGTATGATTATGGGAGCTTTAAGAGTTGATGTACCAACACTTTTTGTAAGTGGTGGACCTATGAAAGCTGGTAAATTAGATGATGGAACTTCTATCGATCTTGCAACTGCATTTGAAGCAGTTGGACAATTTGAAACAGGTGAGATAGATGAAGATAGACTCGCAGAGATAGAGTGCAAAGCTTGTCCTAGTGGAGGATCATGTGCTGGAATGTTTACAGCAAATAGTATGAATACTTTAATGGAAGCGATGGGAATAGCTCTTAAAGGAAATGGAACTATTTTGGCTCTTACTCCCCAAAGAGAAGAGCTTTTGAGAAAAGCTGCCAGAAGAATTTGCGAAATTGCAAAAAATCAAGAGCTTACACAAAAGTTTAAAATCAAAAATATTTTAAATAAAAAAGCAATTCATAACGCATTTGCTGTTGATATGGCAATGGGTGGAAGCTCAAATACAGTACTACACATGTTAGCTATAGCTAAAGAAGCAGGAGTTGATTTTAACTTAGCTGATATTAACACAATGAGTAAAAAAGTTTCGCACATCGCTAAAATCTCACCATCACTTACAACCGTACATATGGAAGATATCCATAAAGCTGGTGGAGTTAGTGCTGTCATGAATGAATTAAATAAAAGAGACAATATTTTAGAACTTGATAATTTAACCATTAGTGGAGAAAATATAAGAGAGAGAATCAAAGACTCTAAAATAAGTGATACAAATATCATCCATACCATAGATAATCCTTACTCAAAAGTTGGAGGACTTGCAATACTCTTTGGAAACTTGGCAAAAGAGGGTGCTGTTGTAAAAACTGCTGGAATTGATCCTAGTATGAGAGTTTTTAGTGGAAGTGCAATCTGTTTTGATTCTCAACAAGAGGCAATTTTAGGAATAACTAGTGGTAAAGTTAAAAAAGGTCATGTAGTTGTTATAAGATATGAGGGTCCACGAGGAGGTCCAGGAATGCAAGAGATGTTAGCTCCAACTTCACTTATCGCAGGAATGGGACTTGGAGATAAAGTTGCTTTGATAACTGATGGTAGATTTAGTGGTGCTACCAAAGGTGCTAGTATCGGTCATGTATCACCAGAGGCTGCTGAGGGTGGTGTAATTGGACTACTAAAAGATGGCGATATCATAGATATAGATGTAGATAACTACTCACTAAGCGTTAGATTAAGTGAAGAGGAGTTAGCAAAAAGAGCAAAAGAGTTTCAACCAAAAGTAAAAAATATAAAAGGATCATGGTTAAAACAGTATAGATTATTGGTTACAAATGCAAGTAGTGGAGCAATTTTAAAAACACAAATGTAAATTTTATGATATAATATTATCTTTTTATTTAACAATAAGGGATAATATGAAAATAGTAACCATACTTGGGGCAAGACCACAGTTTATAAAGGCTGGTAGTGTTAGTCGAGAGATAGCAAAACATGATCAAATTCAAGAGATTATAGTTCACACTGGACAACATTTTGATAAAAATATGAGCGATATATTTTTTGATGAGATGAAAATACCCAAACCAGACTATAATCTCAATATAAGTGGATTATCTCATGGTGCTATGACTGGTCAAATGATCGAAAAAATTGAAGAGGTATTGATAAAAGAAAAACCCGACTTTACGCTTGTATATGGAGATACAAACTCAACCCTTGCTGGAGCACTTGCATCTAGTAAACTTCATATAAAAATAGCTCATGTAGAGGCTGGACTAAGATCATTTAATATGAAAATGCCAGAAGAGATAAATAGAATATTAACAGATAGAGTAAGTACAGTTTTGTTTTGTCCAACACAGAGTGCCATTGAAAATTTAAAAAATGAAGGGTTTGAAAATTTTGATATAAAAGTAGTAAAAAATGGTGATGTTATGCAAGATGGAGCAAACTTTTACTCAAATCTTGCCAAAAAACCAAAAGATTTAACCCTATCAGGCAAATATATACTATGCACAATCCATAGAGCTGAAAATACTGATGATAAAACAAGACTTACAGATATCTTCAAAGCTTTAAATGAAATAGCCAATGATACCCAAATCATCCTACCACTTCATCCAAGAACCAAAAAGATCATCAAAAACCTAAACATCAATACTAAAAACTTAACCATAATTGATCCTGTCGGATATCTTGAAATGATATATTTGATAAAAAATTCCAATCTTGTCATGACAGATAGTGGAGGATTACAAAAAGAGGCATTTTTCTTTAAAAAGCCTTGCATAACTTTAAGAGATGAAACCGAATGGGTCGAATTGGTAGAAAATAACTTTAATACTTTAACAGGAGCCAATAGAGAAAAAATTATAAACTCATTTAAAAACCATAAATTTAATCAAAACTTCAATCTAAACCTATATGGAGGAGGAGAAGCTAGTAAAGTGATAGTAGAAAATCTTAAGGCTTTCTGACTACCTTCCATTTCCTAACTTAGTCCATCAGATTTCAATAAACCCCATAAAACAGGGGTTTCATTTTTAAAAAAGGCACTACAAAACATAAGCCAGTCTTTTAATAAGCACACCCATAAGTTACAATAGCCACAATATAATCTGACAAAGTTTAAGAGAATAAAACTACAATTTTTCCTAATCTTTTTATTTAGGAGAAATTGCAGATTTTTTTCAAACCATATTAACTAAAAATTAAGCACTAGCCTTTACTAAATCAACAACCTTTTTAAATGCACTGGCATCATTCATTGCCATATCTGCTAATATTTTTCTATCTAATTCAATTCCAGCTTTGTTCAAACCACCAATAAATCTTGAATAGCTTATATCATTGAGTCTGCAAGCTGCATTTATCCTAGTAATCCACAATTTTCTAAAATCTCTTTTTTTGTTTCGTCTATCTCTATAAGCATAAACTAATGATCTTTCTAATTGCTCTTTTGCTTTTCTAAAGTGTTTTCTTCTACCACTATAAAAACCTCTAGCAAGTTTTAGAAGTTTTTTATGTCTTCTTCTTCTAACTGTTCCTGTTTTTACTCTCATATTTTCCCTTTACCTTACATAATTGATTTTTGGTGTCACTTTTGGTGAACTTGTCCTAGTTCTTAGGAGGAAACTGGCTGATTGTTTTCAGCAACTCAAATTTATCTATTGCCTAAAAGCTCTTCAACTTCTCTTATATCACTTTTTGCAACCAATTTTGGAGATCTGAGATTTCGTTTTCTTTTTTGATCTTTTTTGGTCAAAATGTGACTTCTAAAAGCAGATCCTCTTTTGATGCTACCATTTTTTTTTGGTCTAAACCTTTTTGCAGCACCACGATGTGTTTTCATTTTTGGCATATTTTATCCTTACTTGATTACATTGAAGGGTGCATTATACACTATTTAGTTAAGAAAACTCTTAAAGCAAAAAGAGCGAATTACTTGTTACGCTCTTTTTTAGGAACAACATACATATTTATATATCTTCCTTCAAATTTTGGCTCACCTTCTCTATCTCCAACATCTTCAACCATTGGCCAAATACGATTTAAAACATCTTTTCCAGCTTGAGGATTTGACATCTCTCGTCCTCTTAAAAATACCCTAAATTTTACATGTTTACCCGATTTTAAAAAGTCTTTAGCCTGTTTTACCTTATAGTTGATATCATTATCAGCAATTTTAACAGATAGTTTGACCTCTTTGACCTCTATCTTTTTTTGTTTTTTCTTTGCCTCTTTTTTCTTTTTTTCTTGCTGGTATTTGAATTTGCCATAATCCATAATCTTGCAAACTGGAGGCTTTGCATTTGGAGCTATAAGAACCAAATCCAATCCTCGCTCTTGTGCAATATCATGTGCTTCATAAGAAGATATTATGCCATATTGTGCACCATCATCCCCTATGCATCTAACTTCAGGTAATCGTATATCACTATTTAATAGTGTTTGATCTTTCTCTCTTTTTCCTCTACTCAAAAGTATGCCTCATCCATTTTCTCCTTTATTTTACTAAAAAACTCTTCTTTTGTTAAATTATACTGTTTTCTATCCACTCTATCTCTTAAAGCAACCATATTTTGTTCTATTTCATTATCTCCTATTACTACAATCATAGGAACTTTTTGTTTTTCTGCTGTTCTTATTCGTTTGTTTAAACTCTCATTTTTACTAAAAATCTTACTATCTATCTCTATATCCATTAAGCTATTTGATAGCTCTTTTGCATACTCTATATGTGTATCAGCAATTGGAATAATAACAACTTGAGTAGGTGCTATAAAAAACGGAAATTCTCCTCCAACATGTTCAGTCAAAATTCCAATAAATCTCTCAAACGAACCTAAAATGGCTCTATGTATCATTACCGGTCTTGATCTTCCATTCTCTTCATTAATGTATTCCAGCAAAAACCGTTCCGGAAGATTAAAGTCTATCTGAATAGTTCCACATTGCCACTTTCTTTTTAGTGCATCAGTTATTTTTATATCTATCTTTGGACCATAAAATGCACCACCACCTTCATCTATGCCATACCTTATACCATTCTCATCAAGAGCATCTTTTAACCCTTGTGTCACTTTATCCCAAATTTCATCATCACCGATTGCTTTTTTAGGTTTTGTTGATATCTCTAACTCATAAGAAAATCCAAAACTATTCATAATATCTCGTACAAACCCTAAAACTTCTATAATATTTTCTTTAACTTGATCAGGTGTACAAAATATATGTGCATCATCTTGAGTAAACTCTCTTACTCTAAACAACCCATGCAAAACTCCACTTTTTTCATGTCTATGAACTACTCCATATTCAAAAAATTTTAAAGGAAGATCACGATAACTTCTTATTTCATCTTGATAAACTTTGATATGCCCTAAACAGTTCATAGGCTTTATTCCATATTCACTCTCATCTATTTGAGTAAAATACATATTTTCACCATAATTATCGTAATGTCCGCTAGTTTTCCATACATCTGATTTTAAAATTTCAGGTCCTCTAACTGGCTGATACCCTCTTTTTCTATGTGCTTTAAACAATAACTCTTCTAACTTACTTCTAAGTCTTGCTCCATTTGGAAGCCATATAGGAAGTCCTGCACCAACCTCTTCATCAAATGTAAAAAGTTTCAATTCATTTCCAAGTTTTCTATGATCTCTTTTTTTTGCCTCTTCGATCATTGTTAGATACTCTTTTAAGCTCTCTTTATCTTTAAATGCTGTTCCATAAATTCTTGTTAGCATCTCTTTAGTCTCGTCACCACCAAGATATGCTCCAGCTACTCTCATTAATTTAAAATGGCTTAAAAATTTAGTATTTTCTACATGAGGTCCACGACACAGATCTTCAAAATCACCCTGTTTATATATGGTTACTTGCTGATCTGGTATATTTTTGAGAACTTCAAGTTTAAGATCATCATCTTGAAATTTTTTGATAGCTTCATCTTTTGTAATTGAATAGTGTTCAATTGGATACTTTTTTTTGATAAGTTCTTTCATCTTTTTTTCAATTGTTTTAAGATCTGCATCGCTAATTGGCTCTTTTACTCTAAAATCATAATAAAAACCATCTTCGATAACAGGACCTACAAAAAATTTGGCATCAGGGTATAGTTGTTTGATAGCTTGTGCCATCAAATGTGCAGTTGAGTGTCTGATAACATCAAGCGATTGTTCAGGGTTTTTTGGATCTATTTTACTTCCTTTTTTAAATTAAATATATATGG
>JALWLB010000021.1 GCA_027081145.1 Campylobacterales bacterium | reverse complement strand
CTCTTTCAAACAAAACTTTAGCTAAGAGTATTGCCTCAACACTGCTTAAAAAAAATTTAGCAGCTTGTATTCAAATGTATCCTATAGAGAGCTTTTACAAATGGCAAGGAGAGATAGAAAACTCTAAAGAGATACTTTTACAAATAAAAACAAAAACCACTCTTTTTGAAAAAGTAAAACAAGAAATAGAGTTACAACATGAATATGAAATACCAGAGATCATCATGACTCCAATTATCAATGGCAATCAACCATATTTAAAATGGATAGATGAGGAGACACAATAAATAAAAGTGCTATCTCTAAATTGATGATAGGAAAAACTCCTACCATCAATCATGTAGTACTATGGTATAGGTCTTACACATCTAACATTGTAAGTTTCTGTTTTATTAGCATCAGATCTAGATACACCACTATCAAAATTAACATATGTAGCTTGATTCGTATCATTAACAAATGTAGTAGATGACCAATACTCACCATTTACAACATTTGTAAAGCTACTATTAATAGCTGGACTAGATTTCGTATAATCCACAATAGAGTTTAACTCATTTGCATTAGGAAGAGTCCATCCATCTCCTAAGCTTTGACAATAAGCAACCGCATCTGACCATGTTCTAGTAGCTACTATAGCTCCATCTTGCCACTGCAAACAGGTTGTTATATCAGTCACTATATCACCACTAACTGAAAAATTATTATCAACTAAAGCATCACCTCTAACACACCTTACATGATTAGCAGTCGTCTGAATATCAAATATACTTTTGCTAAATCCATAACCAACTACACCAAAATATGTCGGATCAGTAGGAGAAACTGTAGATGTCCAGTAATGAGCATATATACTATCTGCCATATTATCAAACTCCTCATATACACCTGAAGGAGATAGAGTATAAGTTGGAGCTGGATAAGATACTTCATAATTTAATATTGTTCTAAGCTCTTTAAGAGTAGGCAATCTCCAATCATCAAAACCAGCAAAAGTTAAATTATCACAAACTGTTACTGCCGTTGCATGATCCATTGTTGCTGTAGCAACAGTAGAGCTATCTTGCCAAACAAGACCAGTTAAATTATCTACTACAATATCTTTAGTATCATCTCTTGTAAAGTTTCTATCAGCCCCTCTTTTTAAATCACCATCATCATTTGCAACATAAGAGGTTGTTTGACCAGTTTTAGCCAATTTGGAGTTACAACTACTACAATCAATTACACTTATAGTAACACTTTTAGGTGCACTTGTTCCTTCACAGTTTGTTGCTGTTACATTAAGATTATATGTACCTACACTAAGTGATGCACCCGATTTGATAGAGATAACTCCACTACTACTAATATCAAAATTATCTGCTCCACTACCACTTAAGCTAAATCCACTAATAGCACATCCACCATTTTGAGAAACATTAACAGTTCCTACTATAGCTCCTGCTGACTCATTATTGCATAAACCATTTTTTGTAAAATTTTCCAAAGTTGCTGTCGTATTTGTATCAGAAGATGCTGGATTATTTACAACAATCTTTATAGGTGAAGTAGTTGACATTTCACAATTTGTTATAGTTGCAGTCAAATTATATGTAGCACCCGGAGTTAGCGTAGCACCACTTGCAACACTAATTTTACCATCTTTTGAGATATTAAAGTTCTCACTACCACTACCACTTAGAGTAATTGTCTCAATATCACATCCACCACTATTTAAATCCAAAGAGCCTATAGTACCTAAAGCACTTGCACTAATAGTTCGATTTAAAGAGTTTGCACTAGGAGCAACAATCTCTTCACAACAAGGTCCTTGAGAACAACCACTAATCCACAAACCGCTCACTACTAAAAGTGAACTAACTAACATCTTTTTTACACTCAACATAAGCCTTTCCTTTTGAAAAAATAAAAATAATCTATTAATATAATATCAAAAGAAGCTTAATTTTTTCTTTTAATGTAAAAAATGTCTTACAAAAGTAAAATAAAGTGGTATATTATACTCATTTGCAGCCTCTATCACCTCATCATCTCTGATGCTACCACCTGGTTCTATAATTGCACTAATTTTTGCAGATGCGGCAGCATCTATACTATCTCTAAATGGAAAAAATGCTTCACTAGCCATCACAGAACCACTCACATCCAGATCTAAACTTTGTGCCTTTTTTAAAGCACATTTAGCAGCATCAACTCTACTTGTCATGCCCATTCCAATAGCTACAAGAGTTGAATTTTTTACATATGTAACACAATTTGATTTTGTTAAAGCTGCCAATTTATAAGCAATTTCCAAATCTTTTAATTGCTCTTTGGTCGCTTTTTTTGTTGTTTGGCATTTCGCATTTAAAACTTCATCATCTTTTATACTATCTTTTGTTTGAAACACAAAACCACCATTTATATGTTTAAAATTGTATCTATCTGATGAAATTTTTAATCTATCACTACCAAAAGAGAAAAGTTTGACTCTTTTTTTGTTTGCAAAAATTTCAAGTGCCTCTTTTTCAAAATTGGCAGCTACTATTACTTCTAAAAATATTTCACTCATCTTTTTTGCCAATGCTTTATCAACTATACCATTAACTGCTACTACTCCACCAAAGGCAGATATTGGATCACATTTAAGTGCTTCTATATAACTATCATGTAGAGTATCTTTGATAGAAAAGCCACAAGGATTTCCGTGTTTGACTATGCACACTGCATTTTCATCACCAAAACTTGAAGCAATTTTTACACTAGCATCTATATCTGTTAGGTTGTTAAAACTCGCATCTGCTTTTAACTGCTTAAAATTGTTCGTAAAAAAATCTTCAAATTCATACAAAGCCCCTTTTTGATGAGGATTTTCACCATATCTTGTATCAAATACTTTTTTACCTACTATAAATGTTTTATTTGCAAAACTATCATTAAATCTTTCATTCATATAGTTTGCTATCATAGCATCATAACTAGCTGTATGCTCATAAGCTTTTATCATTAGATCTCTTCTAAATTCTAATGTATCTTTATTATCTTTTATAGCTTCATATACACTATCATAATCATTTGCATCAGTAACAATTAAAACATCTTTAAAGTTTTTTGCCGCACTCCTTACCATAGCAGGACCACCAATATCTATATTTTCTATAATTTCATCAAAATCATCACTCTTATTAATGGTCTCTTTAAATGGGTACAGATTAACACAAACCAAATCTATCGCTTTAATATCATGTAGCTTTGCAGTCTCAAGATGACTAATATCATCTCTTTTATATAAAATTCCACCATGAATAAAAGGATTAAGTGTCTTTATCCTCCCATCAAACATTTCAGGAAACTTTGTTACTTCGCTTATTTGGATAACTTTTATACCATTATCTTGTAAAATTTTAAAAGTCCCACCAGTTGAAATTATCTCAAATCCAATATTTTGCAATTTTTTTGCAAACTCTACAATACCTTGTTTATCACTTACACTTATCAATGCTCTCAAATTACTATCCTTTTGTAAAGTTTTATTATAGCAAATTCAGGTAAAATAAAATTGGCAAAAGGACATAAAATGATAGAGTTGTTAAATGAAAATGTACTTTGGTGGCATTGGGCAGTATTTGGTTTAGTGCTTTTTGCAGTTGAAATGATAAGTGGAACATTTATTTTGCTTGGATTTGGTTTAGCTGCTATTTTAATAAGCATTATAGATATGATCTTTGAAATATCATTTAATACTCAACTAACTCTTTGGATAATATTTTGTATCATTTCAATAGGTGCTTGGATAAAATGGTTCAAAGAAAAGAGTATTACCCAAAGTGGTCAATCAAACTATCGTCTTGATACACTCGGTACTGTAATAGAAACTATCACACCACATAATAGGGGTAAAGTCACTTTTGATACACCTGTACTTGGTAACACCACATGGACAGCTACATCAAAAACAGAAATTCCACAAAACTCAAGAGTAAAAATAGTTCAAATAAATGGGCAACTTATAGAAGTCAAGGAGATAAAATAATGGAAGTAGAAGCACTAAATGTGCTAATTATATTAGCATTTGTAGTAATTATAACATTTTATAAAGGTATCAATATAGTACCGCAAGGCGAAGAGTGGATTGTAGAAAGATTAGGCAAATTTTACAAAACACTTCATCCAGGTTTGAATGTTATAGTTCCTTATATAGATAGAGTTAGACAAAAAATCTCAACAAGAGATATTATACTAGATATTCCAAGACAAGAGGTAATCACAAAAGATAATGCAGTTATTTTGACAAATGCTATCTCTTTTATAAGAGTTACAAAACCGCAAGATGCTCTTTATGGAGTTGAAGATTTTAAAACTGCTATCATCAATCTTATCATGACAACTCTTCGTTCCATAATTGGCGAAATGAAGCTTGATGAAGCTTTATCAAATCGTGAACAGATCAAAACAAAGCTAAAAGATCAAATCATAGATGATGTGGCTGATTGGGGTGTCACAATCAAATCAGTTGAAATTCAAGACATAAGCCCAAGTGAGTCTATGCAAGCATCAATGGAGCGACAAGCAGCAGCTGAGAGAGAAAGAAGAGCGATTGAGACAACGGCTGAGGGAAATAAAAATGCAATGATTTTAGAAGCTCAAGGAAAACTTGAAGCTGCTAAAAAAGAGGCTCAAGCTCAAGTAGCATTGGCAAGTGCATCTTCAGAAGCAATTGAGATGATAACTCAAAAAATTCAAGACAAAGAGTTACCTGCTATGTTTTTACTAGGTGATAGATATATAAATTCACTTGAGAAAATTTCACAAAGCCAAAACTCAAAGTTTGTTATATATCCAGCTGATTTACAAGGTGCTATCAAAGGTATGTTAGGAAGTGTATTTAAAAAATAAGGAGCATTCATGAAATACGCAGAGATAAGTACTAAGGTTGTCGATTTTTTCCTAAACTATGGAATAGATGTAACATCATGGCATGTTCCAATTGTATATTTTGCTATAGCAACTCCTTTTATAGCATTTGCATACTTAATAGCATACCTAATAACAGACAATAAAGAGCACTCAAAAGTATCAACTTATCTATTTGTCTTTTCATCACTATTTATATTTTTAGCGTACTTTACAGGAAATGCTAAAGTTTTAGATACAAATTTATTAAGTTCTGGTGCACAATCAGCTTTAAATACTCACTCCAAACATGCTCTTATATTGGTAGCTCTGTTTGGAGTACTGCTTATTGTAAAACTTGTTATCAAATTTGTAAATAAAAAATGGCTTCGACTTGGTTGGGGAATTTTATTTTTTATAACTATTGTTCTAATATCTTTACAAGCAAAAGTAGGACAATCTCTTGTTTATAAATACGCAATAGGAGTAAATCCAACACCAGAGACAAGCATAGTTAAAGAGTTTAATGAGATCGATACAGATAGTAGTATAGACGATTTTTATAGCACTGAAGAGTCTCAAAAACGGACTGTTGAATCGGTTGCAAAAGAGATTCCAGACTCTACTGTTAATTCACTAAATTATTAAAAGCTAATTAAAATATAGTGCGATAATTTTTTTAAAAATCATCGCACCCAAAATTGTAGCAATAACACACAAAATAACATTTAGAGTTATATTTAAAAAAGCTTTGAAATACTCTTGAGTTTGAAACATCAACATAGTATCATGACTAAAAGTAGAAAATGTGGTAAAAGAGCCTAAAAAACCAACTATAAAAAGAGCTCGATACTCATGAGAGGTGATATGTTCAAAATATGGTATCAAAAGCCCTATAATAAAACTACCAATAACATTAACCCCTAAAGTTCCAACAGGGAAAAAAAATGAACTAAATATATTTTGTAACCAAGAGCTAACCCCAAATCTACTAATAGCTCCCAAAAAACCACCAACTCCTATATAAGCTAATAGAGTAAAATTCATACTATTTTTCTAAAATTTATAATAAGCTCCAATTCCAAATCCTATAGGTACAACATTATAATGCTCTAAACTTAACATTCTAAGCCCTAATTCAGTTGTAATTGTTAGTGGAGGCAGTTTTGGATTAAATCTTTTTAATTCAAACTCAACCCCAACTCCTCCTCCAAAACCGATAGATGTTCGATAGTTATATGATTTATATGAATTGGCACTGCTTATATAATTATACACCCAAAAGCCAAGTCCACCATAAACATAGAGGCTATAATCTTTGGTTTTTTCAAATGCAAAAACTCCCCTACCCTCATATAAGTTAATATCTCCTATAAAATCAACAATAGCTTGAATTGCAAAATCATCCAAAAGATCAAATTTTGCACTTAAACCAAATGTTGGATTTGTATATTGAACTCCTAAATAGAGTGTTTTTACATTTGGTATATTTATAGAGATATCATCAAAGTTTGCAAAATCATTAATTTGATCTTGCTCTTCTTGTCTATTTTGCTGATTTTGCTCAACTGGCTCTGGTGCTTTATTTCCTTCACCAACAAAAACATCAGGATCATAATCATCAGGAGTCTCATTTGAGTTTAACATGATAGTTGTATCTGGATCTAACTGTTTTGTCTGAATCTGATTTTGATCTTCATTAGCAAACGCAAAAGTTGCAAATATCAACACAAAACAAGCCATTTTTATATGTTTTTTTATCATGTACTCCTCCTTATTAAAGTCCAAATTATACCAAAAAAGTAATAAAGAGTTATACATTTTACTTATAATTGATCTAAATTTTACCCAATTTGTATATAAAAAGTAGCTTCTTGATATAATGTGATAAAAAAAATAGGATTTTTATGCCCTTTTATAACAATTTTGCTTATGAAGCGAGTGCTGGTAGCGGAAAAACATTTGCTTTGGTAGTCAGATATATATCTTTGCTTTTTATGAAAGCAAAGGCTGAGTCTATTTTAGCACTCACATTTACAAATAAAGCTGCAAATGAGATGAGAGTTAGAATAGCAACAGTACTAAAAGAGTTGCACTTATCTCATAGAGAGGCTGAATTAAATGAAATTTGCAAAATTTTAGAACTTCCAAAAGATCAACTTCTAAAACATAGAAAAACTATTTTAGATAACTTTTTACAAGCTGATATCAAAATCATAACAATTGATAAATTTTTATCTACAATTTTAAGAAAATTTTCACTACATCTTGGACTAATGCCAGATTTTTTAGTAGATGAGAGTAGTGATGAAAATAGATTTTTACAAAAATTTATCTCTTTGGTTATTCTACGCAATAAGTATAAAGAGTTGATAGAGTTTTCAGTTTATGAAGATAAAAAATTGCACAATATTTTCTCTTTATTAAATACTCTATATCTTAAAAAAGCAGAGTTACAAAATATTAAACTAAAAGATATCAATCAAAAAGAGTTAAAATCAAAAATAGAA
>JALWLB010000020.1 GCA_027081145.1 Campylobacterales bacterium | reverse complement strand
GCATATAGATATAGCATATAAGATTAGCTCCAAAATAAAACCTTTGCCTCATTTTAAAGAGTATTTAAAATATGGGACATATCCCTTCTTTGTACAGGGACTTGACAGTTATTATCAAAAAATAACACAAGTTCTTAATATCATTTTAGAAAGTGATTTGGCTTATATTGAAAATATCAATATCAAAGAGATAAAAAAGTTAAAAAAACTTCTTTATCTTCTTGCTGTAAGTGTACCTTTTGTGCCTAATATTACCGATATTTCGCACACTACTTCGATTTCTCGACCTAAAGTTTATAATTATTTGGAACTTTTAGAACATGCCAAAATTATAAATAGTATTAGAAGTAAAGAGAAAGGTTACAATATTTTGGCAAAGCCGGAAAAGATATTTATGCAAAATCCTAATTTATCATTTGCTATTGCAAAAGAAGTGGATATCGGAAGTTTGAGGGAGAATTTTTTTGTCAATCAAATCAAGAACAGTTTTGAATTGGAAACAACTTTTTTAGATGAAACCATATATGCTTCAAAAAAAGGAGATTTTCTAGTAAATGATAAATATATTTTTGAAGTTGGCGGAAAAAACAAAAGTTTCAAGCAGATAAAAGATTTAGATAATAGCTTTGTGGTAGCAGATGATATTGAGATTGGATTTGGCAATAAAATTCCACTTTGGCTGTTTGGATTTTTGTATTAAGTGCGGGTATTAGGTACAGATCAATATTAAATCAAGCAGACAATCAGAGAGTTTTTACAAAATAGGGTATAGATGATCTATAAAATATTAATTTTATCTTGACAACTTGTCACAAAGATAGGTATAATCCAATACAAATTAAAAAAAGGTAATATCATAAAATAAATACAAGTAGGACAATTTAAAGCAGAATTATCATCTATTTTAGATCAAGTTCAAAATTTTGGTGAAAAATATGTCATAGAGTTTGGAAAAAAACATAAAAAAGTAGCTATGCTAGTATCTTATGAAGAGAAGAAAAAAATTAGAAAATTTGGACAACTAGAGGGAAAAATCAATATACCAGATAATTTTGACGATGAAAATGAAAAGATAAATGAGATGTTTTATGAAAGTAAACGTATGAATATCATCATATAGAGTGATAATATCCCAAGCTACTACTAAAAAATACAAGATTATAAGTATAGACAAAAAATTTAAACTATATGATTGTGAGTTGTTATAGAAAATAGAGTATTAAAATAGTTAAAAATATTTTGGAATATAAAAAATGTTATGTATGGTAAGCTAAGAACTACTTAAAATATCAAAGCCAATATTACATAAAACCCCTCAACATCAGATTTAGTCGGTAATTACTTAAACCTACATGATAACAAGACTTATTTTTTATAATTTCAACAATTTTTTCACCAATTCCTTTAACATTTTTAAGTTCATCAACACTTTTAAATTTACCATGTTTCTCTCTATAAGCAACAATTCTTTCAGCCTTTTTCTCGCCAATTCCTTTGATTTTGACAAATTCATCTGCAGTTGCAGTATTGATATCAATCGCAAATAAACTAATTGCAGTGACCAAAAGTGAAAACAATATTTTTTTCATAAAC
>JALWLB010000019.1 GCA_027081145.1 Campylobacterales bacterium | reverse complement strand
GCAAAGGCAACTACAGCATCTTCTATTTCTTTGGGAACACGATTCTTGACATTGGGTCTCTTTCGATTCACCTCCTGTAAACCCTCTTCTCCATACTCCTCATATAACTTTTTAAAGCGATAAAAACTATCTCTACTGTATCCAAATACTTTACATGCTCTTGATACATTACCTAACTCTTTTGCTAAGTTTAGTAACCCTAACTTATTTTTGATAATCTTCTCTTGTGTATGTATATTCATTGTCTCTCCTAAACTTTTTGTCTAGGAGAAATAGTAGAAAGTTTTAAATACTTTTAACTATAAGAAGTAGCTTTTTATGAGCCACTTCTAATTTTTTCTATATCCAAAGATTGTTTACAAATTATTCTCTTACCTCTAGCACTTTTTTCAATTTTATCAACAAGCTCGACTTTAAAATCTATACCATCTCTAACGAGCTTTTTCATACCAGCAACAACTGCATTAGGATCGATATCATCTTTGATAGGTTCAATTAAAACTGTCACAACTCCTGGCTCTTTTTGAATATATTGAAGTGAGCCAATTGACTCTAGTGGCAAGTGTTGACCACCACACATAGTTGTTATTGAAACTAATCTATTATCATTTGTTACTAAAAAATCTTTTGTTCTTCCCTCTATATTACCACACTCTTTTGCAATATCGGTATTATCATAATATTTAATTTCACCAGTTACTGTATCACCTGTTTTAAAATTAATCAAAGGCATAACAAAGTTATCATATCCTGTTGAGACCAACTCATTATCAACAACTCTTCCAATTCCGTATGAATTTAAAAAATGATAAGATCCACTATTTATTCTATAAGCCATTAGTGTTCTTTCTGTATGTCCATAGTGAGTTAAAATATCTACACCAAAAAAATCACGAATTAAATTAATCTCATTTTCATATATAGTTTCAGATGCCAACATAACACCTTTTATATCTAGCTTTTCCAACCCATGTTTTTTACACTGTTTAATAAAACTTAAAAGTGCACTAGGATAACCAAAAGCAATTTTTGGTCTGAACTCTTTTGCTTTTTTATAGATCAATGGAAATTTATCCGAATTCATATAGTTATTTGAAATATAAAAATAGTTATCAATCGGCTCATACTCCCAGTAAATGTCTTTATCGGGCTTGGATATTTCTCTACCTTTTAAAAGTAGAGCTCTTTCTCTATAGTTGTATCCAAAATTTTTAAAAATATAGTTGTTATAAGCCTTCTCTTTTGCTCTTGAGGTGTATAGAGGATGATAATATTTTGTAGGAGTTGAGAGTGAACCACCACTATAGTAATCTGTTGGTTTTTCTACTATATCTGTATATAAATCTTCTAAATTTTCTTTAATATCTTCTTTTGTTATGTAAGGAAATTTTTTTAAATCACCTAGCGTTTGAAAGTCTTTAGAGCTTACACCATGTTTTTTAAAACTTTTTTTATAAAAAGGAATATTTGTTTCAGCAAATTTTATAACCTCTAAAGTTTTTTGATATAAGATTTTCTGTTTTTCCTCATCATTTAAACTTTCAAAATTTTCTACAATTTTTTTGTGTTTAGTATATAATTTACCAAATCTTATCG
>JALWLB010000018.1 GCA_027081145.1 Campylobacterales bacterium | reverse complement strand
CTTCTAAATTATCTCTTTTTCCTATAGCAATGATATATAAAATAAGTTCATCATCAATAAATAGTAAATAGGGACAGGCTACTTTTATTCCGTGGAGTTAGTAAAATATTGAAAAAGTTAAGAGTTGAACTCTGACACCCCTCATTGATATCATGTAAAAAAGTTTTCGATCTCATCTACCAAACTTTGAGGATTTGATATTTTGTTTATTTTATCTCTAAATGCTGATGCATTTGGCAAAGTTTTTGAGTATAGATGAAGATGTTTTCTAAATATTTTTACACCGTTTTTGCCATAAAACTTTATAACTTCATTTAGATGTTCTCGTATGATCTCTTTGATTTTATCTTTTTTTATTTCAGATAGTGAATTTTTTATTTGATAAAATATCCACGGATTTCCGATAGCTCCTCTACCTATCATTAGAGCATCACAGTTGGTTTTCTCTTTTACAAATTTTGCTTTTTGAAAACTATCTATATCACCATTTGCTATGATTGGTAAATTTGTGCTATCTTTAAACTCTTTTATAGCATCATAATCAACCTCTGCTTTATATCCGCCACTTCTAGTTCGACCATGTACAGCTACAAAATCAACTCCCTCATTTTCACAAACTTTAGCAATTTTAGATGGTATTTTTTCACTAAAACCTAATCTTGTTTTAACACTTGTGTATCGTTTGTTTGAGTATTTTTTTATACATGATATGATTTTTGCCATCTGATCTAAATCTTTTAAAAGTGCTGAGCCAGAATTTTGAGAGATCACTTTTGGTACTGGACAACCACAATTAAGATCAATTCCATCAATTCCTTCAACTTCATTTAGTATCAAAACAGCCTTTTTGATAACATCAACATCACTTCCAGCAATTTGCACTATATAAGGAGTTTCAAGAGGGGATTTTTGGATCATTTTGTGAGTTTTTTCTGAATGATATACCAAAGCATTGGAGCTGATCATTTCACTATAGGTTAAATCAACTCCAAACTTTTTAACTATGCTTCTAAATGGCAAGTCACTAAAACCAGCAAGAGGTGCAAGAACTAAAAGATCTTTTTGATCAAAATTTATACTCAGACAAAAAGCTCCGTATCAAAGTTTTTTCCACTATCTTTTAAAAAGAGCATATACTTAAATTTTAAAAACTCATTATTTGCAGTATTTTCCAAAAACTCTCTAGCAGTATCCATCATTTGAAATTCAAACAGTACATACAAATACGCCTCATTTGCACGATGTGGAAATTCATTTGAAAGTTTTTGAAAAAGAAGCATTAATCTATCAGGATTCATTTTTGTTTTTAATTTTTTTGCCAATTTTATAAGATCATCTCTATCAAACTCTATCTCTTTTAAATACTCAATTATATCTTCATCACTCAAATCTAATGGATATTTTTCACCATTGATCCTATCAACAATAGTAAAAAACAGCTCTTTTGTAGGTTTAATTTTATACTTTTTCAAATCACTCTTTGGAGCAAACGAAGCAAAAGCTAAATACGCTTTTTGTCTTAATTTTTCATCTTTGGCATTTTTTAATATATTTGCAGCATACATCTTATCAGCTGATAGTTTATTATACTCATTTTGTATAACCAAAGGATTATCGATATCAAGACTAAATCTACTTAGATTTACTATTTCTCCACTGTTTACTCTCTGTTTTGCATCTATGATATCCAACAGATCCTCATCACTAACCTTTTTAGTATTAATCTTTTTTGGATCGATATTTAAAAGATATACAGCTTGAGATGGTAGTTTGAAAAACTCTGTTTTATACTCATTTGTCTCAATATCTTTACCAAGAAGTGCACTTTTTGCATCTTTTAGTAATAGATCACTATCTTTTTTGATTGCTCTAGTTTTTACATAACCTTTTACACCATAAAACATAAAGTGTAATATTGTTAATACAAACAATAAAGCCGCAGGTAAAATCATCCAAACTGCAATGGGCAGCGTAATAGAAAAATCCAATACATTAAGACGATACATTCTAGTTTCAAAATTATAAACATACAAACCTACAACCGCCAAAAATATTATCGCAAACCCTATATACTTTTTGACTCCCATAAATTATCCTTTGTTTGAACTTTTTTCTGCAATCTCTCTACAAACTATACAATATTTTGCCTGTGGCTTCACTTTAAGTCTTTCATTACCTATTGGCTCTTCACACATTTCACAAATTCCATAAGCCCCACTATCGATTTTAAAGAGTGCATAATCGATATCTTTTAACTCTTTTGCTTGTTGAGATGCTATTGCTTCTTCGACAATACTATCTGCATTTATGGATGCATGATCTGCTTCATCTTTGACTTCAAGCTCTTTTAATTCATTAATCTCTTTTTTATTGTTTTCGATATTTTTTAAAAGTTGATTTTTTCTTTCAATTAACAGCTCTTTAAAATATTTCAAATCACTCTCTTTCATTGCTCTTCCTTTATAGATATTTATTTATGGTAAGGATGATTGTTTTTTATACTAAATGATCGATAAATTTGCTCATATAGAATAACTTTTGCAATTTTATGCCCAAATGTTAATTGACTCAAACTTATCACACTATCACATTTTGCTAAAAACGCATCCTCAAAACCAAATGCACCTGCGATAAAAAAATTTAACTTTGTAGTTATATCAAATATTTTATAAAATTTCAAGCTATTCAACTCTTTTCCATGCGGATCAAGGGCGATATTGTATCCTTTCATGTATGGTAAAAACGCCTCTGTATAGGCACTTTTGGCATGTTTTTTGCCAATGTTTTGAGCTTTAGAAATTTTTTTATTAAATATGGAAATATCTTTAATTTGTGCATATTTTGAAATCCTTTTTTGGTAATTTTTTACTATATTGGTAAATTCATCTTGTTTTGATCTGTTGATTGTGTAGATATTTATTTTCATTGCTAATAATAAATATTAGTTCCTATTACTAAGAAATCTATATGTTCTATTTGATCATCAACTCTTACTCCACCTATTGCAGCTACAGGTTTTTTTGAGTATTTTGCAATTTGTGGCAATTTTTTGCCCAATATATTATTAACTTTTTTGGTTTTTGTACCTCGATATGCACCAAGACCAATATAGTCGATATCCAACAAATTTGCCTCTTTGACCTCTTTGATATTGTGAGTTGAGAGACCTAAAATTTTTCTACCTATTTTGGATCGAATATATTGAATAGATTTTTGCTTATTTGAGTTGATTTTATTTAAATCATCTTGTCCTACATGAATTCCATCACAATATTTGGCTAACTCTATATCATCATTGACAATTAAAGTCCTATCCCATAATCTTCTAATAAGTTTTAAATTTTTTAATTTGATATCATGTAGATTGATTTTATCTCGATACTGCAAATAGGTAGCACCTTTTTTATTTGCTAAATTTATAAACTCTTGTATAGATTTGTTCTGTTTTTGATTTAACTCAAAATCCAGCAATGCATATATTTTTATGATTCCCCTTTATCAGTATTTACATGAGAGTTAAAAAACTTCAATAGATCTATCAAAGTCTTTTTCATTTCACCTCTTTGAACTATCATATCCAAAAATCCATGCTCAAGTAAAAATTCTGATCTTTGAAAACCCTCTGGAAGCTCAGCTCCGATAGTTTGTTTGATCACTCTTTGTCCAGCAAATCCAATCAAAGCTCCAGGTTCAGCCATAATGATATCACCAAGCATCGCAAAAGATGCACTAACTCCTCCCATCGTAGGATCTGTTAAGATAGAGATAAATGGAAGTTTATTGTCTGAGAGTCTCTTTAGTGCTGCTGAAGTTTTTGACATTTGCATCAATGAAAAAGTACTCTCTTGCATTCTAGCGCCTCCACTTGCACTAACGATAATAAACGCATGTTTTTTTTCTATAGCTCTATGAATTGCTCTTACGATCTTTTCACCCTCTACTGAGCCTAAGCTTCCACCCATAAATGAAAAATCAAATACTACCAACTGAACACCAAATCCACCAATAGTACACTCTCCAGAAATTACAGAAGATTTTGAACCAGTTTTTTGTTCACCCTCAGATATTCGTTTTTTATACGGTTTTTTATCAACAAACTTCAAAGGATCAACTGGCTCAAGCGATGCATCATGCTCAACAAAAGAGTCTTTATCAGCCAAAAGTTCTATTCTTTGTGATTTTGATATTCTCATATGAAATTTACATTTAGGGCAGACATTATGAAGATTTTCTACCTCTTTATAATACATCAAAGAGTTACATCTATCACACTTTACCCAGTGACTTTGCACCTCATTGTCATTGGATCCAAATTTTCTAAAGCTTTGAAATATTTCACCAAAATTCATAACTATCTCCCTAAAATTACTCTTTTTAAATTTTCAAACTTTTCTATATCTTTGCATACCAAAGTTACAAAGTCATCTTGATAAATATTTAACTCTTTATTCAAAAAAAGAGCAGCTTTGATATCATAATCCCTCATAACACCTTCATATATAACAAAATCTGCATAACTAGCATATGCCAACGATAGAGCAACTGCTCCAGGTGATCTGTATTTTATCTTATGTTGCTTTAATTTATTGGCAATAGCATTTGATTTATAAGCTCTTTCAAATAGTCCAATAGATGAAAAACTATTTTGAATTACTTTGGAAAAGTTTAAACTATCCAATTTTGCAACTTTAAAATTATTTTCATCTCTAACAAATATATCCCCATTGGCAAAATTTGCTACAACTCCAACTACAACCTCTTTATCCACTTCATAAGCAACTGAAGAGCCAAAATATGGAAACTTTGATAAAAAATTATCACTTCCATCTATTGGATCTATAATAATTTTAGATTCTCCCTTACCATAAATACCACACTCTTCTGATGAGATTTGACCAAAATTTTTAAGATGCTTTATAAATATCTCTTCAGCTTTTAAATCAATTCCCAAACTAAAATCGCCACCAGCACCTTGAGTAGTTTTTATAAAATAACTATCGCATAAAGGAGAGTTAATTAATTTATAAATCTCTTGGTTCGCATCTATCGTTTTATTAATAAAACTCTGGTATTTACTCATAATAGTTGATCTATTATAGACTCAGCTGCGATTTTACCATCACTAGCAGCATTAACTGCTAAATCGCTTCCTCTAAAACAATCTCCTCCTGTAAAAACAAGTTTTTGAGAACTTTGTCTATTTTCATCAGCTAAAATTTCATTCCATTTATTGGTTTTTATACCATTTTGCTCTAAAAAATCCACCTTTTTTACATCAAAGCCAAGAGCAAAAATGATTATATCTGTTTCAATTATAAAATCACTACCCTCAACAATTTCAACTCTTTGTCTGCCAGATTCATCTTTTTTACTTAGTTTAGTCTTTTGCATTTTCAGACCAACAACTTTAGAGTCTTTATCTATTAAAATCTCTTTAGGAGATGATAGATATACAAAATCAGCCCCCTCTTCTAAAGCATTTTTATACTCTTTTTTACTTCCTGGCATATTGGCTAAATCTCTTCTATAAAGACACTTTACACTACTAGCACCCTCTCTTAGAGCTGTTCTTATACAATCCATTGCCGTATCACCACCACCAACAACTACAACTCTTTTATTTGCTACATGATATCTTTTATCATACTCTTCATTAAAATATTTTCGCTGAATATTCTTCAAAAAATCGATTGCCAAAAATACTCCATCAGAGTCTTCATTTGCCATATTTATCTTTTTGGATTGTTCAGCTCCAATAGCTATAAAGATAGCATCATACTCTTTTAAAAGCTTTTTAAACTCAATATCTTTTCCAACTTCACTATTTAAATAAAGATTCATTCCAGCCTCTTTAAGCCACTCAAATCTTCTAAAAACAACCTCTTTATCAAGTTTAAAATTTGGAATACCATATGTCAAAAGTCCACCAGCTCTGTTTGCCTTTTCAAACATATCTACACCTATTCCAGCTCTTAGTAAAAATGTAGCACAAGAAATTCCAGCTGGACCAGAGCCTACAATAGCTACTCTTTTATTTGTTGTTAATTTAGAAAATTCTGGTTTTAAACCTTTGTTAAATCCATATTCACTTATATAAGTTTCAATTGATCCAATTGTTATGGCTTCATACCCATCTCTTTGCAGTGTACAAGCACCCTCGCACAATCTATCTTGAGGACAAATTCTACCTGTAATTTCTGGAAATGGATTTGTCTCATTTGATAATCTAAAGGCTAATTCATAATCTTTTTTAGCAGTTGCCCTAAGCCAAAAAGGGATATAGTTATGAAGTGGACAACCACTATTACAGTATGGATCTCCACACTGTACACATCTTTCTGATTGAGAAGATGCTTCAGTAGTTTTAAAAATTTCATATATTTCATTATAATCTTTTTTTCTCTGATTTGATCCTCTTTTTCGTGGCTCAATTCTCTCTAAATTTATAAAATTTTGCATATTAATCTCCCTCCTCTGGATTGAGAGGTACTTTTGTCATATCTTTTGGTCTTACCATCCAAAAATCTCTCAAAGTGTGTCTAAAATTATCCAGTATATATTTTGCTTTTTGGCTTTGTGTCTCATCTATATATGCTCTTAAAAGTTTTTTAATAAAATGTCTAGCTTCATCAGAATCATCAGTATCTATTCTTGTTGCCATCACCAACTCTTGATTTAAATTATCAATAAAAGTATGCTCTTTATCATAAATAAAAGCGACTCCTCCAGTCATTCCAGCACCAAAATTTACTCCAGTTTTACCCAAAATAACTGCAACTCCTCCTGTCATATATTCACACGCATGATCTCCAGTACCCTCCACAACTGTAATAGCTCCTGAATTTCTAACACAAAATCTCTCTCCAACACTTCCAGCAACATACAATTTTCCACCAGTTGCACCATAAAGACAAGTATTTCCAGCACAACTATAATTTTCACTTTGAGTTTTTGGAGTTATTACTATCTTTCCTCCACTCATCCCTTTTCCAACATAATCATTACCAGCACCTCTTAGATAGATACTAATTCCTGAAATTAAAAAAGCTCCAAGAGATTGTCCACTAACTCCATTTAATTTACAAACTATACTATCTTCACTCAAACCTCTATTGCCATAATATTTGGCTATCTCTCCACTGATTAAACTACCAAAACTTCTATTTATATTTTGGATATTTTTTTCGATTATTATCCTCTCACCTGGATTTGCTATTACATGATATATCTCTTTTAATATCTCTTTTTCAAACTCATTTTTATCAAATGGCTCATTTTTAGCTCTTTTGCAACTATTTACACCATCAACTCTTTGAAGTATTGAAGAGAAGTCAAACTGTTTTGCTTTTGGATGATCTATAACTTTTAATAGATCACTTCTACCGATAATATGTTCTAAACTTGGATATCCTAAAGTTGCTAAAATCTTTCTAACATCTTCTGCTAAGTGAGTAAAAT
>JALWLB010000017.1:4058-26479 GCA_027081145.1 Campylobacterales bacterium | reverse complement strand
GATTTAATTCCTCTTATTAGAGAACAAATAAAATCCTCAAATAAAACTAATAAACTTTTAAAAAAGTTAATAAAAAAAGTTCCTTCCAAAAGTTTAAAGGAAAAATAGATCTAATCAACTAATTTTTTCTAATATATTTTTAAAAATACTACTATCAATATCAAATTTTTCCATAGCTTCTCTTAAAACTTTTATATGAACATTCATAAAGAATAAAAATCAGCTTTGATTTTAGGATCATTTTAATTTTTCCTCGTTAATCCACTCTTTTTTAAAGTTTTTATTATTAAACTTTTTTGAAAATGCTTATCCATATCCTTTCTTTGCTGATATGATACAAATAAAAGATAAAAGGGGACAGGCTACTTTTATTTATAGCCAGATCATTTGGAAGTGGAGACTTTAGTTTCGCCAAACAGGGATGTAGCTAAAGTAGCACTTCAAAAAAATTTGATACCTCTTTTTACTTGGCTTGTGCAATACTTCCTATCGGTAAGAACATACCGATTAGATCATGATAGTGTTTTTGATTCATTATTTGCAATTTTGTAAAGCCTAGTTTTTTATAAAACGCTACCGCCTCTTTTTTCGCATCCACGACGACGCCTACACAACCAAAACGCTCTTTTTGTTCCAGAGCAAGTTGGAACATCGCTTTTAGAAGTTTTCGCCCTATTCCCAGATTTTGGTATCTTTTATCAACTCCGAGCCTTGCAATTTTTAAAACCGGTAAAGGGTAGTTTGGAAGTTTTTGAAGTGCTATTTCATCGTTAGTCAGCGTTGCGACACTGACAGAAACAAAACCTAAAATTTTTTGCCCTTCTACCGCTATATAAGTGGTACCGATGTAGTGTTTAAATTGATTTTGTCCGGCAAATTTTTGAAAAAAATAATCAAGTTCGACCTTTCCGCATGAAAAGGTACTGCGATCATCTTCTCTCTTTAAAATGCGTATATCAATCTTCACGCATCAACTCCGCCAACGCCACGGAAGGCTTTGGAGGGTTATTTACTAGATCAATCACTTTTTCATATGATGCTTTGTCTATACTGATATTGGCAGAAATCATAAACTCTTCAGGAATTTCATACAACACTTGTAGATAATGATTAATGGCATTTTCTACCAAATAGCCTTTTTTCACACCGTAAACAGCACTGTATCGTTCCAAGTTTTCTTTCGTTTCATCAGAAATATAAGCAGATATTTGCACCGGCATATAATTATCCTTTTGTTTTTCTATAATTTTATAGAAAAATGTAGAATAAATCAAGTATTATCAAAATATTAAAAGGGGACAGGCTACTTTAAAATAAAAGTAGCCTGTCCCTATAAATATGCTAAAGCCACACCCAAATCATCTCTCTCATCAAAAACTTTAACTCCATTTTCTTGAAGCAATTTTGCACAAACTCCTTTGCCTTTGATTAGCTTTTTGCTAAATGTCCCATCATATACAAATTTACAAGAACAAGATGGTGAGTTTGATTTTAATATAGCTACTTTAATACCATATTTTTTCACAAGCTCCAATGCCACCAAAGCCCCTTTATAAAACTCTTTTGTTACATCTTTTTTGTTGGTTGTTATGACTTTATCTCCTACTATCTCAGCAGGATCTCTTGGTACACTCAAGCCTCCCTCAACTTCAGGGCAGATTGATATAACTCTACCTTCTTTTTGAAGCTTTTTTAATACCCCATTATCATGTAGAACTATCTTACCATCATATCTCACCCTCTCACCAAGCAAACAGGCACTAACTAGTATCTTATTTTGATCCAAGAAGTATCGCTATCCATCTAGTCTCTTTTTTTGTCTCAAGAGCTATTTTTAACATCATCGTAAGAGGAACCGATAAAAACATTCCAATAGGTCCAAAAACCCAACCCCAAAACAGCATAGACGAAAAGACAACTAGAGTTGAGAGCCCTAGCTCTTTTCCCAAAAATCTAGGCTCGATAATACTTCCTATAGTAACATTTACAACAAGATATATAACAACCACCCAAAAAGCATCTATAAATCCAAGCTGAAGCAAAGTAAATATAATAGCAGGAATAGAAGCTATAATAGATCCAATAGTTGGAATAAAATTTAACAAAAACGCCAAAACACCCCATAAGATAGCATACTCCACTCCAAGTAAACTTAACCCAATAGCTATCAAAATACCTGTTATCAAACTTGTAATAGATTTGATAACTATATAATGTTTTACTTTTTCTACAAAAGGTGTAAAATAGTCACGATTTCCTGTAATTCTTTTGATCTTGCTCTCAAAAATATGACTCTCAAAAAGTATAAACCCAACTATCAAAGTAATCAAAAATGTATTTGAAACCAAGGATCCGAGTGAGCTAAAAATCGTTTTCGTAGCTCCAAGTATATTGGTAGGATCAAAGTATTTTATAAGCTCATCTCTTGTTATAGCTATATTATACTGCTCCAAAAAATCGATCGCTAAAAATAGTTTCTCTTGTAACTGTTCAGAATAGATTGGAAAATTTTTCAAAAAGTGATCAAATGAGCTTTGTATAACCAAACCAACTCCAGTTAAGATCAAAACCAAAAATGCGATAACTATAAAAAACGCTATCCATCTTGGAACTCCTCTTTTCTCTATCCAAAATAGAGTAGGAGTTGCAATAATAGCTATAAAAATAGACAACAAAAAAAGCACAACAATATCTTTGGCACTATGAAGTCCAGCTATGACTATGACAAATGCCGCAAAATTTATCAAAAATGCACTATACATAGGTTTTTTCTGTTTTACTATCATATCTCTACCTCTTTTTTTTCACTCAAACACATTGCAAAACCTTTTTCATAATATGCTGCTTCATTTATAAACACTCCATAAAGTGGCTCTTGTTTCTCATACAAAAACTCTCTCTCATCAAAACCCAAAAACATAGGATCACCTCTATTTATAAGCTCAAAATCTCTATCTTGTCTATTGGGATGAACCATAGCGATAATTTCTCCTCTCTCATCTCTAGGATAATCAACAAGCTCTACATGATCATAAATAATCAAACTTTTTTTATCTTGAGATATCTCATTTTTATTGTACTTTTCAAAAAAATCCAATAGATGATATATAAGTTGTTTAGTCTTTGTAAAAAGATCAGCTCTTAAAACTCCCTGAGGTACTGCTCCAACCTCAATAGCAAATCCACTCTTTGTGATACTATCCAAAAATGAGTTCTCTTCATCACCAAGCCATCGAAACACCTTCAAATTTGGCTCAATTTGACACAGATAATAGATAGCTTCCCAAGTCAATTTATCATCACTACTTACAACTATACTAAGCCCCATATTTGCAGTTGTTGTATGCAAATCCAATATAAAATCACATTTAGGATTTTTACTCCCTTTTGGACCCAACTTAGCATTTAAAACTTTTGCAACATAATCCTCATAAGAGCTCAAAGATTCATCATGTAAGTCTTTGATATTAAACGATCTATTAAGATCTCTATCCACATATCTTTTAGTTAGTTTAACCGCTTTTGGATTGGCGATTATCACTTTGGTATCGAATGAGTCTCTTTTTAAAAGATTTGGATTTTTTAAAAAATACTTTGCCAAATAAAGCCCCGTAAACTCATTTCCGTGAGTTGCTCCAACTATCGCTATATTTTTTATCATTTTATCTTCTCTACATGATAAGTATAAATATCAGGATGCTCATTTAAGCACTCATAATTTAACCCGGCTTTCTGGCAAAGGTGTGCAAAAAATAGATCAAAACTATTTAACTGTTCCCACACTTGAGGTAAAAATGTAGCTTGATATGAGCCAAGTTTTAGTATAACGCCATCTACTCCAATTTGAATCTTTTGTTTCAAATCCGATACATCATCATACTCAACCTTAGTAGGCTCACTAAGCAAAGAAAGTTCTATTTTGACTCTTTCAAACTCCTCTTTTGTAAGTGGACTAAATCTAGGATCACCAAAAGCAGCACTTTGTGCATTGTGTATCAGATCATCAATCAAACTTCTATGAGCTATAAGTGAACCTATACAACCTCGAAGATTATTATCAAGCGTCAATGTCACAAATACAGCCTGTTTTTTAGCTAAATCTGGATACTTTTTTATTAAGGCCTCTTTATCTATCTCAAAGCCTTCTAACTTTGCTCTTATAGCATCTTTTGCGATCTGAAGTAACTCTTTCATGCTAAACTCCTTTTAAGTTAAGGGCATCTTTAATATTGTATCAAATAAACTCTATCATATACTTTCTATATTTTAATGGTACAAAATTTTGCTGTAATTTTTTATTTTCTCTCTCTTTTATCGAAACTTGCTTAAAAAATACCCTCCATAAATCTTGAAATTTTTGTTCATCTTTTGAGAGTTTTGGTGATTCAAAACTTGCTATTTGAAAAATTTTCTCTTTTGAATTGCTGATAAAGGCTAATGATCTTTTGATATCATGTAGTATAAATTCACATCCATCGAGTCTTTTCAAAAAGTGCTCTCCCAAAGATAAAAGCATATTAAACTTAGTATCTACTTTTGCATATAGTATGTTATCATGTAGCTCTTGAAATCTCACAAAACCATACATTTTACATAATGATCTCATATACTCTTGCATCAAACTCTCTACATGATTGATAGATGGGTGGTTGATATTTGATAAATTTTTTTGATCTTTAAATCCAAGCACAATAAAATCATACAAAGATTTTTCAAACTCTACACTATCACACAAAAATATATAAAAGATTTTTTGATACTCTCTTTTTTTAAATCTTTTTTTCAAAGCATTGAGCACCTTTTGTGCGTGTTGTAAATTTGTTGTGATCTTTATAACCTCATCAAACAAAGCTATATTTTTATGATGTTTCACAATTTTACAAGGAGTAATTTTTTGATAATAGCTATAATAGATCAAACTCAAAAACCCTTCAAAAGTTCCATCATAATAGAATGTTTTCATATCTCACCAGATAATTTTTGATAAAATGGATCAAAAAGCGATGGTTGATAAAACTCTTTTTTCTTTGGCTTTAAAAGAGATCTTTTGATAAATTCTGGATAGAATCTTTTATTTCCAAAATATTTACCATCTATGACTATAAAATATTTTGCCTTTTTTAAAGAAATTCCCAATTTTTTGAGATCCTCATATGAGAGCTTTTTAAATCTTCTTGCTCTTAAAATCTTGTTTGCTCCTCTAATGCCAATTCCTGGAACTCTTATCAAAAACTCTTTGTCTATTTTATTTACCTCAACTGGAAAAAGCTCTAAATTTTCAAGTGCCCAAATAGTTTTTGGATCAAACTCTAAATCAAGATTTTCTCTTTTAGATAGTATCTCATCATACGAAAAGTTATAAAATCTCAAAAGCCAATCAGCCTGATAGAGTCTATGCTCTCTTACAAGAGGTGGCTTTGTAGTAATAGATGGAAGATTTTTAGCACTATTTGTAGGGATATAGGCTGAATAATAGACCCTTTTTAATAGAGCTTTTTGATAAAGATTAGCTGAGAGTTTCAATATCTCAAAATCACTCTCAGGTGTTGCACCTATGATAAGCTGTGTACTCATGGGAATTGGTTTTGTTTTATGCTCTAGTGAAAAATCTCTAGCATATTTTAATGGCATAAAAAGAGCTTTACTATTTTTATCTGGAGCTAAAAGTTTTAAACTTTTTGATGATGGAAGTTCAAGATTTGAGCTAACTCTAGTTGCTAAAGTGGTAGCCTCTTGTATCAACTCCAAAGATGCACCAGGGATTAATTTTAGATGAATATATCCATTAAAATTATACTCAAATCTAAGTATTTTAATAGTCTTTAAAAGAAGCTCCATAGTATGATCTTCATTTTCTATGATACCAGAACTTAAAAACAACCCCTCTATATAGTTTCTTTTATAAAAGTTTATAACCAAATCGGCAAGTTCTCGTGAAGAAAATGCTACTCTTTTTATATCATTACTCTGACGATTTATACAATAGCTACAATCATATATACAAAAGTTTGTAAAAAGCACCTTTAGTAGTGAAACACATCGACCATCTGATGTAAATGTATGGCAAATTCCACTTTTATGATTTGATCCTAATTTACCCTTTTGATAGTTTGAATCAGCTCCACTTGAAGAGCAAGAGACATCATATTTGGCACTATCACTTAAAATCGCTAACTTTTGATAAATATCCATAACAAAAATATACCATAATTTTAAAAATAGACAAAATAATATTTCATTTTGAAATATTATTTGATTTCAAAAAATTTTATGATATGATATATTATGATTTGTGGTATTGATGAAGCAGGACGAGGCTGTTTAGCTGGACCTTTAGTCGTAGCTGGAGTAATTTTAAAAAAAGATATAAGTGATTTGGATGATTCTAAAAAACTTAGTGAAAAAAAGAGAGTACAACTTAGAGAGTTGATTTTAAAAAACTCTTTGTATGAGATAATATTTACTGATAATAAAACTATAGACAAAATAGGACTTAGCAAAGCTTTAAAAAATTCAATTTTACAGATAAAACAAAAACTTCATGCAAAAAGAGTAATTATGGATGGAAATACAAACTTTGGAGTTGATGGAGTTGAAGCCATTATCAAGGCTGATCAAAGCATCACAGAAGTTAGTGCCGCTAGTATTTTGGCAAAAACTTCAAGAGATTTCTACATGATAGAGCAAGATTTGTCTTTTCCAGAATATGGATTTTCCAAACATAAAGGCTATGGTACAAAATATCATGTAAAAATGATACAAGAGCATGGATATTCACCTTTACATAGAGTCTCATTTAAAATAAAAAGTTTAAAAAAGCTTAAATTGGATACAATGTTATAAAAAAGGGTAATAACTTATTAAATGGAAATTTTAATTTTTACTGCTTTGATATTTGCGATAATAGTTCTTAGTGCTATTGTCTCAGGTTCTGAAGCTGCACTGCTCTCTATTTCATACACAAAAGCAAAAGAGATAGCAAACGAAAAACCAGATAGCAAAAGAGCCAAAGCTTTATTAAAGATCAAAGACAATTTACAAAAATATATCGCAACTATAGTCGTTTTGAACAACATCATAAATATAGTTGGAAGTATTTATGTTGGTGTAATTGCTGTTGAACTTTTTGGAGAAGCCTATTTGGGAATTGTTTCAGCACTTTTGACATTTTTGATTATTATGTTTTCTGAAATTATTCCAAAAATTTATGGTGAAAAACACTCTGTTAGTATATCTTTAATGGTAGCAAATCCTCTTATTTTTCTCTCTTCTTTATTTTCACCAATTGTCTATATCTTAAACTCTATCTCTAGCTTTTTTATCAAAAAAAATGAAGCAAACTCTATCTCTGAGGGTGAAATAAAAGAGATGGCAACTTTAGGAATGCAAGAAGGAAGTATCAACTCTTATGAAAGAGATGTTATCAAAAATGTTTTTAAAATGGATGATATTGAAGCTTATGATATCATGATACCAAAAAATGAAACAACTGTTTTAGATATAAAATCAACTATTGATGAAATTATCACCACTACACAAAAAACAGGTTTTACAAGATTTCCGATATCTTCAAACAATGAAATTACTGGAATGATTAATGTAAAAGATTTACTAAGATATTATGGAAAAGAGGAGAGTTTTAAAGTCTCTAAAATCCTTAGACCAATATTTTATGCACCTGAGACTATGAAAATTTTTGCTCTTCAAGAGAGATTAAAAATGGAAAAATCACACATGGCAGCGATTGTAAATGAACATGGTGATTTTATAGGTATTGTTACTCTTGAAGATATTATAGAAGAGTTGGTTGGTGAAATAGTTGATGAATTTGATAAAGTTGAAGAAAACCTCATAACAAAAGTATCTGATAATATTTATCATATACAGGCAAATATCGATATAGAAGATTTAAATTCAGAGTTTGATTTGGGATTAGATACAACAAGTGAGGACTATACAAATTTAAACGGCTTTTTAAGCTCCTATTTTGGAAAAATCCCAAAAGTAAATGATAAAATAAAAACTGACAAATACACACTAAGAGTCATCAAAGCTAGTAAGAAAAAAGTTTTAGAGGTTGAACTTCTCATCAAGGATAAAATAGATGAAGATAATGCTACTTGAAGATGATATTATACTATCTGAAATTATTGAAGAGTTTTTGCAAGGTTTACAATATAGCGTAACAACAGTATATGATGGTATAGCAGCTGAAAATCTATGTTTTTCTCAAAAGTTTGATCTTCTTCTTTTGGATGTAAATGTGCCTCATGTAAATGGTTTTGAATTTTTGAAAAATCTTAGAGAAATTGGAGATAAAACCCCTGCTATTTTTATAACTTCATTAGATGGTGCGGATGATTTAAAACTTGGATTTGATTCTGGATGTGATGATTATATCAAAAAACCTTTTGAACTAAGTGAACTAGAGATAAGAATAAATAATATAAAAAGATTATACAACATAGAAAATAGCCACAATATAAAGATATCTGATGATTTGGTATTTGATAAAAAAAACTTTTTGCTTTATAAAGATAACCAAGAGGTTAAAATTCCCAAAAAAGAGGCTAGTATATTGGAATTTTTTCTACTAAATAAAAATAAAACTCTCACACTAAAAGAGCTAAGCCACAATATATGGAGTTATGAAGATGCTCCAACTGAATCAACCATAAGAACATATATAAAAAACCTTAGAAAACTTATAGGTAATGAATATATAGACAATATTCGAGGAGTCGGATATCGTTTTAACCAGAGATGAAAAAAGAACATTTTATAGTTTTTTGACACTTTTTCTTGGATTTTCTCTTATACTAATTATCATTATAGCATGGCTTTTTTTTAAGATGCAATACAATTTAAACCTAGATCTTACAACATCTAAAATGCAAACAATCGCTTCTAAGATATCTTCTAAAATCATATATGCACATATGCAAAATCTACCTCTTGATAAAAGCAATCTAAATGTAAAAGGGTTTAATTTTGCTCTATATGATGAACACAATAGATCAATGGCTGGTAATATCAAACACAAAATAGATCTATCAAAAAAGATTTATAAAACAAAAAAAGGTCATATAGGAGTTGTAGATAGTAGTGCTTTGGGGCATTTGGGAGTATATCATGTAGCAGTCGAAGAGCAAACTTTTCAGGCTAAAATAGACGCTCTTTTGAAAAAAACCGTTATCATTTTTGCAACCTTGTATCTTCTTTTGATGATAGTTGGATATTGGCTTGCAACTATTTTTATAAAACCGATTCAACATCAAAGAGAAAAATTAAATAATTTTATAAAAGATAGCACTCATGAATTAAACACTCCTATAACAGCACTCTTAATGTCAGTAGAATCTTCCAAACCTCTTAGCCAAAAGAGTCTAAAAAGGATACAAATTAGCACCAAAAGAATATCTGAAATTTATAAAGATCTTACCTATCTATTTTTAAGAGAAGAAAATAGAGAAGAACAAGATATAAAAGAGTTAAATTTAACAAAAGTATTAAAACAACAGTACGATTATTTAGAAGAGTTTGCACTCAAAAAAAAGATAACTATGCACTTAAAAGCCAAACAAGTACATTTTAAAATAGATGAGGAGAGTTTTATAAGACTTATTAATAATCTTTTGCTAAATGCTATCAAATACTCAAAAATAGGCTCCAATATAGAGATAACACTAACAAAAGAGTATCTAAGTATAAAAGATGAGGGCATAGGCATAGACAAAAAAGAGCTTAAAGATATATTTAATAGATTTCACCGTGCTACCACAATGCAAGGCGGTTTTGGAGTTGGGCTAAATATAGTAAAAAGCATATGTCAAACTTACAATATCAAAATAGATGTAAAATCAAAAATAGCCAAAGGTTCTACATTTACTCTCTATTTTCCAAAAAACAAAGATCACTTTTAGCTATCCAACCACTCAATAGTCATTTAACTAATCGATTCCATCAATACAGCTGCACTTCCTGCACTTTTGCCTTTTGGTTGATATGTGTATTTGTTGATTTTTGGTGGGATTTTGTCTGGAAT
Organism: Campylobacterales bacterium; assembly: GCA_027081145.1. GTDB lineage: Bacteria > Campylobacterota > Campylobacteria > Campylobacterales > QNZT01 > JALWLB01. Next base: position 16,434 of record JALWLB010000017.1, on the reverse strand, counting down.
TTTTAGTGATTTAAACTCCTCTTGGGCTAACTGTTTTGCTTTAAAAAGTGCCATTTGTACTCTCGAATAAAAATTAACCGCCCCCTCTCCAGAGGTTTCAACAGATAAAAAATTTGCTTCAGGAAAATGGCTAAGTACCAATGATTGAATACCATCTGAAACAGACGAAGATGGCATACACCCAAAAGGTTTCACACTTATAACTAAATGAGCAATATTCTCTTTGATACTCTCTAACAAGTGTGCAACTTCTAAATGAGCCTCTCCTCCTCTTGATTGCATTGGATAGTACTCTTGTGCTAACTTTGCAAGTTTTTCCATATTTGGAATTTCATAATCATGTAGCCCTAATGCTTTTGAATATAGTTTGATATGAGCTATCAAAGCCCACTTTCCAACAAAAATCAAAAATCTTGATTTCAAAGCACTAAAATCGATACCTTTTGCACTCCTATTTTCCAAAATATGTACTTGCTCTAACTCATCTTTAGCTTCCCAAAGACTAAGCATCAATCTATTAATCAAAGGTTGAGGAACACACTCTGCACCTTGGGATTCTAAAAATCTATGTAGATTATAATTTCCATCACCCTCAGTCAAAGCCGCCCAAAATTCGCCAGTAATTAAAACTTTTGGTTTTTGAATTGTTCTATCAAGCTTTATGAGAGATAACTCTTTTTTACACTTATATAAAGCCTTTATTAAACTTCTCTTTTGTATAAAAGCTTGAGCTACGATCTCTTCACACTTTTTTAAAGCTTGATCGACTGAGCCTTTTTTTATCTCATATGGGCGAAGTTTATAGCCCAATATATTTAAAAGATCACCAATTACAATAGCTTTTGTCAAAGTTATAAAAAATTTAGGAGTAAAATCCAATGCACTCTGCTCTTCTGCACTTTGAAAAACACCTTTATCATGCTCAAAGTTCATTACTCTAAAACCTTCAAATCCGGCATCTCTTAACGCTTTTCGATACTCTGTAAGATACATCCCAAATCTACAAGGACCACACCCTCCACTAGTAACATATATATAATTATCAATGATCTCTTTTGTGCTTAAGCCATCTTTGTCTCTAAGATTTTGCAAATATTTTATTAAATTACCAACAGTAAAGTATGTTGGATTACACTGTGCTTTATTTCCATAAGCTTTTCCTATTTGAAACGCTTCAAAATCAGCATTTGGCAAACACACATATCTCTCACCCAAAGATTGTAGAGCAACTGATACCAACTTATCTTGTAAAATTGTCATACCACCAAATAAAATTGTTGTATGCGGTTTTTGATCATGTGTAAATTTTTTATTTATCACTTCTCGCCATTGGGTAACTTGTTTATTTAAAAAATTTAAATTATCGCTTTTTATTTGTGAGACCATATTGTTACAATCAAAATTATGTGTACCACTCATACAAACACCTCTTGTTTTATCTTAATTTGCTTACTTGTATCTTCAATCTTCATTCTATGTTTCAACTCTTTTTGATACTCATGTAGTGTATATGCAAATGTTTTAACACGAATTTTTATAGATCCACTTGGTTTATTTGCGTCTATATCATGTAGGGTCAAATGAGGCGTTTTTGAAGATGCCAAAATCTTATCTATGATAGCATAAGTAGGTGCATCATGACCGCATTTAAAACTCGATAAATCAATTACTGCTATATTTGGATGTCTGCTTGCAAATTTTGCCCCCCACACCTTTTGGGCTGAATTTGTCGAAAAATTTTCAGGCCACACATCACGAATATCAAAATGGCTATCTATATAACCAGCTTTAATATCATCTTGAAAAAATTGATCAAGATACTCTTTGTCTTTTGGAATTGAACTCATAGAGAGTATTTTAAAACCTAAAGATTGAAACTCTTTTAATACTTCATGATTTAATCCAGGATCACTATGGTATGGTCGTGATAAAAGCAAAAGTGCAATTTCACCATTTTTTACCACCTCATCTAAAACTCTTCTTCCCTCTTTTTCTAAAAACTTTTCATTCTCTTTTAAAGCTTTTAATGCTTCATCAACTGCCCAATTACTCTCATCTTTTGTAATTTTTAATTTATCTCTCCAAGTATCAAAAAGTTGCTGTTGCAAAAGTGCTTTATTATCAAAATCTAGTGCATCATCTATATAATATACACCAGATTTTTCAAACAGATCGATCTCTTTTGTAAATGCACTATAAACTACCTTTGGAGTTCCGCTCACAATTGGGCAAGATTTTTGAGCCATAGTATGTTCCACATATCCTAAAAGCCCCACAATACTTGGAAACCAAATATAATCAATTCCTTTTTTTGAAAATTTTTTATTAAAAATTAAACTATATACATGAGCTTGAGCAACTTTTGCTGGATAACATGAATCAACCGAACCATATCTTGCCCCCTCTAAATACATATCTTCATTTGAAAAATCCGAAAAAATGATATTTTCAGAATCTATATCCAAAGCCTCTAAATATGCTCTTAAAAATGGTGCCACACTATATATATTTAAAACTCTTGGAATTGCAATTTTAAGAGTTTTTCTATACTGTTTATCTTCTAATGTGCTAAAGATAAATTTTCTAGTAATATTTTGTCTTAGCGTTGGCCCCCATCCATTTAGTGTGACTTTAACCTTTTGCTCATTTATTAGAGTATCTTTTGTAGGTTTGCTACCTATATAAAATGGCTTAAAAATATTATTTGCCTCTAATTGAACCAAGTTTGGTACTCTTTTTTGTAACTCTTTTTTACTTTGATGGAGTGCTTTTAAAGCCTCTTTAGATTCAACAGTACCCTTATCACAAGCAAATCCAGCAATATATCTAATAGGATTTGAATTTGGAGTTTTTGTATCTATAAATGTACGAGAGCACTTTATATTACAAAAATGACATCTAGTTGATTCATCTGTACGAGTTGTAAATGTTAGTTTTAGAGCTTCATCTATCCCTATAAAAGAGGCATAACCTCTCTTTTGTATTACACTTTTAGCCTCAAGTGCAGCTCCGTATGCTCCAGCCTCTCCAGGATGAGGATGAACATCTATTTTTGCATCTTGAACTTGCTCTTTTATATAATCTACTTGAGCTTTTAGAGCTGCTAAATTGTACTGTGTTCCACCTTGAAGTACATAATGTTTACCAAGCATACCAAGATTTGGAGCTTGTACAACATATTGCCACACATTTTTTGGTAAAACTTTAGCAATACCAGCAAAAAGCTCCTCTTTTGAGTATCCCTCTTTTTGAAAATTCACCCTATCGGTATCTAAAAATACTGCACAACCATAATTAAATCTAGGTGCCAAAGTAGCTTTAAATGCTACATCTGCATACTCTTGTACTTTTACACCAAATTGAGCTGCCATACTTTGAAGAAGTGTTCCATTTCCAGCTGAGCATTGATTTGATAATCTAAAATTTTTCATCATGCCATTTTCTAAAAATAGCACCTTAATATCTTGCCCACCAATATCACAAATGATATCTACACTATCTCCAAAAACATACTGAGCACTTTTCATATGTGCAATTGTTTCAACTATATTTGCATCAGCACTCAAAGCACCCTCTAATACATCAGCAGCATAACCGGTAACGCCTAAACCTTTGATATCAAAATAGTTATCTCTATCATACTCTTTTATACTATTTAATAACTCCAAAGTATCTTGGATAGGATTTCCTTTTGAGAGTTGATAAACCTTTAAGAGTAACTCCCCATTTTCATCTACCAAAACAGCTTTTGAGCTGGTTGAGCCTCCATCAATACCCAAATAACATATAGTTTTTTGAGTTAATTTTTTTGGGATAAATTTTGGTATCTCATACCTTTTTTTAAACTCTATCAACTCCTCTTGTGATGAGATTAGAGGTTTATCATTTCGTGAATTTTGTACAACAACTTTAGAATCAACAAAAGTTTTTAATTGAATTAATCCACTAAAAGATTTATCATTTGTCTTATCAGCCATACCAAAAACAACAGCCCCATATGCAGCATAATATTGTGAATTTTTAGGAACAGTAATTAAACTATTTATATCACTCTTATCATACTTTACTCCTCGTTCATCCCAAAGTTGGCTTATTCTCATTCTCCAACACTCTTGTAAAAATGGCAAGTATGTATTTGGACCACCTAAAAGTAAAACTTTTGGCATAAGGGTATTACCTCTTGTTAAAACAGTTAAATTTTGCATCACAATAGCATCAGCTAATGAATTCATAATCTCTTTGCTTGGGACAGAGGTTTTTACAAGATTTACAATATCGGTTTCTGCAAATACTCCACATTTTGCAGCTACATGATGAAGCTTACTTGGATCAAAAGCCAGTTTTTGCACCTCCTCTTTACTCATACCAACTTTCATCATACACTTTTCTATCGTTGCACCAGTTCCTGATGCACACTTATCATTCATAGAGGTTGTAACAGATTTTTTGCCATTTGGTGCAACTTTAAAATGAATAATCTTAGCATCTTGCCCACCAAGTTCAACTACAGAATTTACATCTGGATGAAAATGCTCAACTGCCAAAACAACTGCATTTACCTCTTGAACAAATTGAGCATTAATTAAAGGTGCTATCAAAGTTGCACCAGAACCAGTGATATATGCCTTATCTATCTTATCAAAAAGCTCTTTGTGAGTGTTAGATAGTTTTTCTAAAAGCTTTAGTAGTGTAAAAGCTTGTCTAGTATCATGTGGTGTGTACTCTTGTGCACAAATATTTAACTCTTCATCACACAACACATACTTTACAGTCGTAGAACCGATATCAATACCCAGTGAATACTTCACACTCATCAAATTTCCTTCTTTTTATTTTTAAATGCCCAAATAAGCCAAATCAAACCAACTAAAATATAAGGAAGGCTCAAAAGTTGTCCAGTTGTAATAGGCAATACAACTTCATAACTAGCTTGTTCAGTTTTTGCAAACTCTACCAAAAATCTAGCACTAAAAAGTGCCACTAAAAACACTCCTGGTAAAAGCTTGGTTGCAAAATCGTTTGAAACTCTTTTATATATAAAAATCAACAATAATAAAACACAAAAATAAGATAGCGCTTCATAAAGTTGTACTGGATGTCTTGGCAAAAGATCAACTCTTTTAAAAATCACAGCCCATGGAAGATTTGTAGTAGTACCCAAAATTTCAGAGTTAAAAAAGTTACCAATACGGACAAAAATAGCAGCCGCAGTTCCTGAAATTGTTGCTCTTGATAAAAGCCACATGATAGGTTTATTGTATCTTTTGGCAAAGATAACAATAGCTAAAATAACACCAACTGCACCACCATGACTCGCTAAACCGCCCTTCCACACATACAATATCTCTAAAGGATTAGAAAAATAATATACTGGATCATAAAATAGCACATGTCCTAATCGTGAACCTATAACAGCACCGGCCATAATATAAAGAAGTAAAGAATCAAGCTCTTTTACATTTTGCTTTTCACGAATATAAATCCACTTCATAAGCATAAAGCCAGTTAAAAAACCGCCTAAAAACATCAATCCATACCATCTGATATGCAAAAAACCAAATGATAAAAATTCAGGATCTACATCCCAAACAAAATAGTTCAAAACAACTCCAAATTAATAGATTCTAAAACGAGATTGTACTCTAATTTTCTTATATATTCCCCTAATATACATAGATCATAACTATAGCAAAAAATAGATACAAAATTTTAAAAGTAAATTTCTACACACTAACTACACACTCTATCATGTACAATTACAAAAAATCAACAAAAAGGATTTATATGATAATACGAACTTTTATTTTTAGTATCTTTTTAATTGCATCTAGCTTTAGTGGTACTTTAGATGAAATTACAAAAAATGCACTAAATAGAAATTTTGAGATCAAAGAGATACAAAAGAGTATCGATTTGAGTGAGCAAGATATTATATTGAGTGACACTTGGAAAAATCCAATACTTTCACTAGGAGTCAATGATATTCAATTTAACAATCCACTACAAAGAGACAAAGAGGCGATGCAAACTCAATTTATAGGACTCTCTCAAGTAATACCAACAAATGGAAAATTGAGCAAAAAAACAAAGATTGCACAAAAAGATAAAGAGATAGCACAACTTTTGCTAAAAGAAAAAAAGTTAAATCTAATCTCTAAAATATATGAGTATGGATACTCCATAATCATAACTCAAAAAAAGATTGATCTAATAAATCACTACCAAAAAAATACAAAAGAGTTAGAAGAGGTTGCATCAATGTTATATGAAAATGGAAAAACCAAACAGATAGTTCCATTAAATGCAAAACTATTAAACTCAAAACTCCAAACTCAAAAAGAAAATCTTATCTTTAAGCTACAATCACTAAAACTAAAACTACAAGAGTTAACTTATGAAGATATACAAGATATTGAAGCTTCGCTTGAGAAAAAAGAGTATAAAAAAGCAGACATAAATAACCACCCAACAATTTTAAAATTACAAAAATTGATAGAAAAACAAAATAGTATCGCCAAGTTTCAAAATGCTAAAAATATCCCCGATGTAAAAGTAAACTTTGGATACTTTCAAAGAGAAGATAGAGCTGATTATACATCTATATCTGTATCATTTGAACTTCCAGTTAGAGATATAGAAGAGATAGAAGTCACCAAAGCGAACTATAAAGCCTCAATGTTACAAGATAGAATCAAAACTATCAAACAACTCTTTATAACAAAAATTCAAACACTACAAAAGAAAATGGATAAATCATATAAAAATTATGAAATTTTACTACATGATATGGGTTCGCAAAAAGATTATATTGGACAAAATATAGCTCTTCATGCTGAATTGGGTCATATGAATAGTATAGATCTTATACAAAATATCAATGATTCAATCAACTTAGAAATTATGGCTTTAAATGAGCTTGAAAGCTACTTTAGTGCCTATTCACAAAATTTATATTTTACAGGAGTAACAAAATGAGAATTATATTTATATTTATGTTTATCTTAGCAACACTGGATGCAAAGATTATTGAGGTAGATCAACTTTTTAATAAAAAGATCGTTAGTGTAGAGAAAAAAGATATAGAGTTTAAAAAAACATTTTATGCAACACTTGTTATGGATGAGAGCAGAGTTTTTGATATAGTCACTAGATTTGATGGCTTTATTGAAAAACTATATGCAAACAAAACATATATGTATATAAATAAAAATAGACCACTGTTTAAAATATACTCAGATGAAGTAGTAGCAGCATCATTAGAGTTACTCTTGGCTAAAAAATTAAATAACCAAAATAGCACCCTTTATCAAAGTGCTTATAATAAATTGGTTGCTTTAGGACTCAGCAAAAGAACTCTTAGAAATATTAAAAATTCTGATAAAAGAGTACAAAACATCAACTTTTACTCACCAGTTAGCGGTTATTTGATCAAAAAAAATATAAATGATAAAGGCTTTGTAAAAAAAGGAAAATTACTACTTCAAATTGCAGATTTGAGTAAATTGTGGGTTATTGTTAAAGTTTATCAAAAAGATTTACCATTTATTAAAAAAGGAATGAATGCTTCTGTAAAGATAGATGGAGTAGATGAAGACTTAAAAGCTAAAGTAGATTTTATATATCCCAAAGTTGATGCTAAAACTCAAAGTGTTGATGTTAGGATAGTAATAGAAAATCAAAATCTAAAAGCATTTCCAAATATGTTTGCAAAAGTTGATCTGAAAAAGCCACCAAAAAGCATACTCACTCTTCCAAGAAGTGCAGTTTTAAATAAAGGTGATAAATACTTTGTATTTAAACCAATAAACGAAAAAGAGTTTGAACCAGTGAGCATCGAAGCTAAAAGAATAGATAGTAAAACTTATGAAATTATCAGTGGATTAGAAGATGGAGATAAAGTTATTGATAAAGTACTATTTATGTTAGATAGTGATGCCATAACAAATGGTCTGTATGATACAGATGATGATGAAGATTGGTAGGAGTAAGTTATGGTTGAAAAAATTATAGACTATAGTATAAAAAATAAATTTTTAGTAATCTTACTTACTCTAATGTTATTAGGTTTTTCTCTTTGGTCAATCAAAGAGACATCTTTAGATGCTTTGCCTGATCTTTCACCTCCACAAGTAATTGTACAGGTAAAGTGGAAAGGACAATCACCAACTACAATAGAAGAACAGGTAAGTTATCCACTAATATCAAACCTTCTATCTTTGCAAAATATAGATACAGTCAGAGCTATGAGTAGCTTTGAAAATGCTCTTATATATATAATTTTCAAAGATAAAGCAGATATTTATGATGCAAGAACAAGAGTATTAGAGCAGCTATCTCAACTCTCCTCTACCTTTCCAAAAGGAGCAGAAGTTACAATAGGTCCAGATGCTACAGGAGTTGGCTGGGCATACGAGTATGCTTTGGTTTCAAAAACAAAAAGTTTAGATGAATTAAGAACCTTACAAGATTACTATTACAAATATGCACTTTTAGGTGTTGATGGAGTTAGTGATGTTGCACCTGTTGGTGGATTTATAAAAAATTACGAAATAACACTAGATCAAGATAAATTAGTACAATATAATCTTTCTATAAAAGATATCAGAAAAACTATCCAAATGAGTAACAATGATCAAGGCGGAAGAATCATCTTAGAAAATGGATTTGAACACTTCATTCAAGCTAGAGGATATCTAGTTAGTGTAGAAGATATAGAGAACATCTCTATAAAAGCTCCTTCAGGAATACCTCTAAAGATAAAAGATATAGCAACTGTCAATGTAACAAGTACAAATAGAAGAGGTATGGCTGATCTAAATGGAGAGGGTGAAGTTGTTGGAGGAATTGTTATAGTTAGATATGGTGAAAATCCATATGCAGTTATAAAAGCTGTCAAAGAAAAGTTAAAAACTTTAAAAATTGAAGGGGTAGAGGTAGTTGAAACTTATGATAGAAGTTCACTCATAGATAAAGCCATAGATACTCTAAAAAGAACTTTAGTTGAAGAGAGTATTATAGTAATGGTAATAGTAGCTCTATTTTTACTTCATATAAGAAGTGCTTTTATCATTATCATAACTCTTCCTATAACAGTTGCTTTTACTTTTGCTTTTATGAAACTTTTTGGTCTTGGATCAAATATCATGAGTCTTGGAGGTATTGCTATAGCTATTGGAGCAATGGTAGATGCAACTATTGTTATGGTTGAAAATGCCCATAAATATCTACATAAAATGATACAAGAAAAAGGAGAAATATCAAATCAAGATAGAATAAAAGTGATTATCAAAGCTGCTAAACAGGTAGGAAGACCTATCTTTTTTGCCCTTATCTTGGTAGTTGTCTCATTTTTACCAATATTTGCTCTTAGTGGACAAGAAGGAAAACTATTTACGCCACTTGCTTTTACAAAAACATTTGCCATGATTAGTGGTGCATTTATATCAATAACCTTAGTTCCAATTTTAATGATATTTTTTATAAAAGGTAAAATCATTCCAGAAGATAAAAATTACATAAATAAATTTTTTACATCTTTGTATATCCCATTTTTAAAACTTTCATTAAAAGCTAGATATCTTGTTATCATCGGTTTTATAGCTTTTATAATCTTAACATACCCTCTTTATAAAAAACAAAATTGGGAATTTATGCCAATGATGAATGAACAAACATTTATGTATATGCCTGTTACTCCTTATGGAATCGGAATAGATTTTGCAAAAGAGTTAACACAAAAAACAGATAAAATCATCAAAAGTTTTCCAGAAGTTGATACAGTGTTTGGAAAAGCAGGAAGAGCAGATAGTGCAACAGATCCTGCACCTTTAGCCATGATAGAAACTATCATACAATTTAAACCAGAGAGTGAGTGGCGAGAGGGTATGACATATGAAAAACTTATGAGAGAGATGGATCAAAAATTAAGAGTTGAAGGACTTATTAACTCATGGACTTATCCAATTCGAGGAAGAATTGATATGCTTTTAACAGGTATTAGAACACCTCTTGGAATAAAGCTTTATGGAGATGATCACAATCTTTTAGAAGCCACTGCTATGGAAATCGAAAAAAGATTAAACGCTTTTGATAAAACACTATCTGTCTCAACAGATAAGATAAATAGTGGATATTATCTGATGATAGATATAGATGAAGAACTTATAAGTAGATATGGTATAACTAAAAATGATATTTTAGATACTGTTGGATACTCTGTTGGTGGAGCAAAAATTTCAACTATGCTTAAAGGCTTAGAGAGATATCCAATAAGTCTAAGACTTGAAAGTGAACAACGAGAAGATTTAACAACACTCAAAAGAGTACAAGTCAAAACAAAACTTGGCTTTTTTCCATTAGAAACCTTTGCAAAACTCTACTATCAAGAAGGACCATCAGTTATAAAAAGCGAAAAAGGCATGAATGTAAACTTTATTTATATCACTCCAAAACAAGGTATATCTACAAAACAGTATAAAGATGAAGCTCAAGAAATTTTAAAAGATTTAAAACTTCCTGAGGGATTTTATTATGAGTGGGCTGGACAAAGTGAGTATCTTGAGAGTGCAATGGAGAGATTAACATACATCATACCTGCTACTTTAGTAGTTATATTTTTATTAATCTTCTTCTCTCTTGGCAATCTCACATATACAGCAATTATATTTTTCACTCTACCTTTTTCTTTAACTGGAGGTATTTGGTATCTTGACTTTTTGGATTTTAATATCTCCATTGCTGTCATTGTTGGATTTTTAGCTCTATTAGGAATTGCTGCTGAAACTTCAATTGTTATGATGGTTTATCTTGATGAAGCGATGAAAGAGTTAAAAGAAAAAGGAGAAAAATTTACAAAAAAGCATATTTTTGAGGGTGTATATCGTGGAGCTGCTCTAAGACTTAGACCAAAACTGATGACTCTGTTTGCAATTATTGCTTCATTAGTGCCAATTATGTATATACACGGTGTTGGTAGCGAGGTAATGCAAAGAATAGCAGCTCCTATGATTGGTGGTATGGTAACATCAGCAATATTAACTCTAATAATCATACCAGCAATATTTTATGTTTTAGCACTGTATAAAAAAGAGAGGATTATAGATTAATAATAATTAGATAAAATATTAAATATAATTTTAAAGGAAAATCAATGAAACTCTACATGATTTTTGATAAAATCATAAACAAAAGCAAAAATCTTGAGAGTTTCATATCTTGCCCGTTAGGGCAAAGCTTTAGAAAGAGGAATTTTTGTTGGAATTTACTTCCAACAAAAAGGAGATAATTAGATGAAAAGAAGAAGTTTTATAAAATTGAGCCTAATAGCCTCTATTTGGATACTTACAGGATGTACAAACAGACATAATAGTAGTAGTGGCAGTAGTACAATTGGTGATATCAAAAGTGGTTCTTTACCAATTCCAGAGCTATTAGAGCCAACTATAAAAAATGGTGTTAAACACTTTGATCTTTTCATTAAAGAGGCAAAACACTCATTTTTTGAAAATATCCAAACCGATACATATGCTATAAACTCCACATATCTTGGACCAACTATTAAGATCAAAAATGGTGATGAAGTTTCATTAAATTTTAAAAATAAATTAAGAGAAAGCATAACAATGCATGGACACGGTATGCATGTACCTCCTACAATGGATGGCTCACCTCATCAAATCATAAATCCAGATCAAACTTGGAGTGCAAGATATAAAGTAAACCAAAAAGCTTGTACAAATTGGTATCACCCACATCTCATGGGTAAAACTGCTGAACATGTTTATAAAGGTTTAGCTGGATTTATCATTATAGAAGATGAGGAGATTTTAGCTTTAGATTTACCAAATCGCTATGGAGAAGATGATATTCCTTTGGTTTTACAAGATAGAAAATTTCAAAATTCTCAAATATATTATAATCCTACTCGAATGGAGATCATGGAAGGTTATATAGGAGATATATTTATAACAAATGGTGCAATAGAGCCAACATTTGATGCTGAAAATAAAGAGATAAGATTTAGAGTATTAAATGGTTCAAACTCTACTGTATATAAATTAAGTTTTAGTGATTCAAGAGCTTTTTATCAAATAGCAACTGATAATTCGCTACTTGAAAAACCTATAAGTTTAACTACACTTACACTCTCTCCGGGAGAAAGAGCTGAAATTGTGGTTGATTTTAGTAATGATTTTGGATCAACTCTTATGCTAAAAGAGCTTAATCACAATAAAACATTTCTAAAAATAGATATCAACAAACAAGCAACCACTACAACAAATTTACCACAAATTCTAACAACATCTTTAGATAAGCTTGATCAAACCAAAGCGGTAAAAACTCGCCAATTTATTCTTGATGGAGAAATGATGAGAAG
>JALWLB010000017.1:0-4048 GCA_027081145.1 Campylobacterales bacterium | reverse complement strand
ATAATAAATCAATGGATATGAGTCGAATAGATGAAGAGATACCTCTTGATCAAATTGAGATTTGGGAAGTTACAAACAGTATGATGATAGATCATAACTTTCACATTCATGCTACACATTTTATGATAATTGAGAGAAATGGAAGTAGTGCAAATGTAGCAAAGAATGAAAAAGGGTACAAAGATACAGTATATTTAAAAGGTGGAGAGAGTGTAAAATTTATTGTCAAAATGACTGATTATAAAGATTCTGAAGTACCTTATATGTATCATTGTCACTTTTTAGAGCATGAAGATAGAGGTATGATGGGACAATTTACTGTAGTATAGGGTTTTTACATACACCCTATACTCTATCTCTAAAATTATGCTACCTCTAACTCTTCTTGATTTTTGGTTACTAACTCTTTATTAAATCTCTTTTCATCAAATTTTTTATCTAAAAATTTGGTTATAAGTTTTGAATCAAGCATTGCACTTTTTAGACAACTTGTAGCTCCAGGAGAGGGTGTGACATTAAAAAGTATTGGCTCATTTGTAGTTATTTTTCCATCACTAAATATCAATTTTTTTTGTACTTTATCTATAATTTGTGGTCTTAAACCTCCAACATTTTCTGCAAACTCTATATCATCAGATCTCATTGAAGGGATAATTTTTTGAATCTCTTTTGCAAACAATCTTCGTCTAATACCAGGTACTTCATATAAAAAGTTTTTAGCCATATAATTTCTAATATCATCATCTACTAAAAGATCATAAAAAACTTTCAAAGTGTTTGTATCTGGACTTAGTGATTGTAAAAACTCTATAAAATGGTTATGTTTATATCTCTCAAGTTTTGGAAGTACTAATGCAGTTGGACCAAATCTAACAAGCCCATTAGATATATCAGGATCACCATGCACTGCTGCAAAAGGGAGTTTTGGATTTTGGACTGTATAAATTTTTGAATTTATCACTTTCTCTTTTGTATAGTAAAAACTTCCACCTATTGGGATACATGATAACTCTTTGGCATATCCTAATTTATGTGCAAAAAGCATCGAATGAGCTCCAGCATTTACCACAACAAAGTTAGCAAAATAGGTATCATGTAGAGTGGTAATCACATATAAATTGCCTTTTTTTTCTATATTTATAACCTCTTCGTTTAAATAAACATCAAAATTATCTTTTAAATCTTTTGCATTTTTAACAAAACTTTTTGCAACTTCTGAGTAATTAATAGCACAATAGCTATCCCTAGCCCCCATAGCTGAAATATTTTCTTCTCTTTGATTAACTAGTTGTGGCTCTATTTCAGCTAACTGCTCTTTTGTCCAATACTCCATATATGGATAAAGATTTTTAAACTCTTCAAATCTATTTTTCATATATGAGATCTCTTGATCCCCAACGGCTAATGCCATTTTATTAAATTTAAATATCACTCTATCTCTAAGATTATATAGTTTTGTATAGTTATCAAGCATTGAAGCTGCTTTTTTTACCTCTTTTGCTTTTTCTAAAGTATAGTTTGTTTCAATATCTCCACAATGAAGTGTTTGAGAATTTGAACTCTCATGAGAGTTTAAAGTTGCAATATCAGAGTATTTTTCAAACATAGCAACTCTATTTAAATTGGTATATTTTGCTAGTGTAAAAAAAAGTGCAGTTGCAGTAATACCTCCACCTATTATAATAGTATCGTAATGGTGATTTTTTGTCATTTTGGCTCCTTTGGCAACTAAATCGACCATTAGAGCCAAAGATTTTAGTAATTATCGTTTAAAAACTCTACAAAATTTTTATAGTTACTTTTTGAAGATATATAATTGTTGATAATCTCTTCTATAAGCAGATGTACTCTATTTGCTTCTACTTTAATAGGTGTCTTTTTTGCAAAAGATTTTTTATCTTTATAAATATCTCCACCAACTTGCAAAACAAATCCCTCTTGAGAATTAACCTTTGTACCTACAAAACCAAGATTTGCTATATTTGGATGAGAACATGAGTTGTTACATCCACTAAAAGATATAGATATATTTTCATCAAAATCTTTTAATTTATCCTCTAAATACTCTATAACTCTACACTGTAAATCTTTTGTTTCACTCACTGCAAATTTACAATACTTTAATCCAACACAAGCAAGAGCATGTGCTCTAAAAGATGATGGTTTTGCATAGATATCAATCTCTTTCATAGCTGTTATCACTTGAGTTACATTTTGATTTGGAACATCTAACATAACAAAATCTTGTGATCCATTTAGTGATATAGTGTTGATATCATGTAGCTTCATGCTATTGGCTATAAAAGATAATTTATCTCCACTCATAACTCCAGCATTTACACAAAATCCTATATAACTAAATCCCTCTTTTTTACTATCATGTACTCCAAAATGATCTCTTTTACTCTTACATGATATAGGATAAGATGGAAGCAATTTAAAACCTAAATTTTTTTCTAAAATATTTTTAAACTCATCAACTCCAAAACTCTCAACCAAATGACCAAGTCTTGCTCTATTTCTATTTTCTCGATTACCATAATCTCTAAACAGTTTTGTTACCTCTATAGCAACTTTTAAAATTTGATCTTTTTTTACACTACCTATGTTGGAGCTAAATCTTTTATTGCTTCCAAGTCCTCCTCCAACTCCTACATGATATAAAATTTCATCACCACTTTTAAACCCACTAAAAAATAGATCTTGAATCTCATACTTCATACAATTACACGAACATGCACTTACACCAATTTTATACTTTCTTGGCAAATTTGTAAATTTGGTATTGCCTTTGAAATAGTCATTTATAGACTTTAAAATCTCTTGTGCATCATCAATCTCATCTTTGTCAAATCCACTAACAGGGCATGAAGCGATATTTCTAGTACAATCTCCACAAGCCATCATAGTACTTAATCCAACTTTATCTAATCTATCAAAAATTTCAGGTACATCTTTCATCTGTATCCAATGAAGTTGAATATCAGATCGAACAGTTAAATCTGCACTATTTCTTGCAAACTCTTTTGAAATATCAGCGATACATTGAAGTTGTTTTAAATTTACTCTACCATTTACAAGTTTTATCCTCAACATAAAATAACTTCTTAGCTCATCATTAGAGATTTTGCTATGTGGATATAATCCATACCATTTTAATCGATCCATACTTTCATCATCAATGCTTTCACCACTTTTTGCAAATCTTAAAATATCATCAATGACACTCAAAGGCTCTTTTTGGCTTTTGATTCTCTCAACTCTTTGTGCTTTTGTCTCTTTTTTCATAAAATTCCTTAAATTGAATAATCTAAATTTTCTAATATATCTTTTGTCTCCCAATGTGGAAAATGTTTTCTAATAAGAGCATTTAACTCTATCTCAAAATCGCTATATTTGTGAGTTGTTTGTATTTTTGATTTTTGAACAATCATACCTGCACCAACTGTATTATTGGTAATTTTATCTATAAAAATAAAGCTACCAGTAAAACGATTATTTTTGTATGCATCACAAGCTATAGATTGAGTAAGATTTATCCTCGCATACCCAATTTCATTTAATGATAAACTAACACACTTATGCTCTTTTAAAGTATTTACATCTTTTTTATAATAAAACTCATCAATTACACCAGTTGTTGTTGTCGTTGCTCTTTTTATATAATACTCTTTACCAATTTCTAATGGCTCTTCACTCATCCAAACTATATTAATATCAAGTGATGATGCAAGAGGTGGAATATTGTCCTCTTTTACTATCATATCACCTCTACTAATATCTATCTCATCATCCAAAGTTAAAGTAATAGCTTCTGATGGATAAGCAATCTCAATTTCACCATCATAAGTTAGAATCGATTTTACGGTTGATCTTTTTTTTGATGGAAGAACAACAATTTTATCACCCTTTTGAATAGTCCCAGAAGCTACCGTTCCACAAAATCCACGAAAATTTAAATTTGGTCTATTGACATACTGAATAGCAAATCTAAAATCATCATAATTCTCATCATCAATAATCTCAATATTATCTAACAAACTCATAA
>JALWLB010000016.1 GCA_027081145.1 Campylobacterales bacterium | reverse complement strand
CCAATAGGATCCCATTCATTGAATAATATTTCATCAATGAATTTATAAAGCTCCATTTGTTTTGGTTCTAGCTTCTTCCCCATAATATGCTCACATAACTACTTATTAACACGCATTATAACCAAAATAATATTAAATTCAATATTTAAAAAGGGTAAGGGACAGTAAAGGGGACAAGTAAAGGGGACAGGCTGCTTTTATATCTCATAAATCTCTATTTTAGTAAAGAGGACACAGGCTACTTTTATCTCTCAATCAACCAATCATAGAGAAAAAGTAGCCTGTCCCTATTTATAGGCACTGGTTTTGTACTGAGTCGGCATTTGGGTATAAAAATATCTCTACCCTTCTATTTAGTGCCATGTTCTCTTCGCTATCGTTTGGTACTATGGCTTTATCGTATGAGCATCCATTTGCGTATATTTTATTTTCAACTCCACTGCTTACTATTAGATCTGCTACACTTGCTGCTCTATTTTCGGATAGTGTTTGGTTATATTTATGATCTCCTCTATTATCAGTGTGTCCTACGATTTGGATTATGCTTTGTGGATAGTTTTTTAGCACATTGATAAGTTTTGAAATTTTAAATTTTGCTGTTGGGGTTGGTGTAGCTGAGTTTGTCTCAAACATCATCTTATCACGAAAAGTTACCTTTACATAAGATTTAGTTTGTGTGATAACGATATCCAAATCTTTATCTTTTTCAGCCTCTACTGATGTGCTTACATTTGTATCGAGAGATTTTGCTATCTCTTTTGCTTGTTTGTCCATATTATACCCTATAGCTCCACCTACTGCTGCTCCTGCGGCTGCACCAATAGCTGCTCTTTTGGCACGATTACCCTCACCTGTTGCAGCTGCTAAAACAGCTCCAGCAACTGCACCTATAAGTGCACCTTGTTTTGTTTTTTCATTATCAGTGTTTTGCATTTTATTGGCACAACCACTCAAAAGTGCAACTACACTTATAGATATGATACTATTTTTAAAAAATTTTGTTCTGTTCATGATAATTTATCCTTATAAGTTTAATTTTAGAGTACCTCTAATGAGCCAATGAGATTATAAACTCATCCATCTCATCTACTATTGTTTCGATACTTCTTTCTCCATCTATCTTTTTTAGTAAATTTTTTTCACTATAAAATTTTTGTATATCTTTTAAAGGCTCTAAATATACTTTCATACGATTGTTAAATACCTCATTATTATCATCTGCTCCTCGTCCACGACCTAAAACTCTCTCTCTAGCTGTCTCTTCGCTAACTTCAACCTCTATAACCGATTTTAATTCAACACCTTTTTCATCTTTTAGATACTTATCCAACTCTATCATCTGCTCAACACTTCTTGGATACCCATCTATGACAACCACATCAGTTGGGGCTTTTTTTATAGCTGTAACTATCGTCTCTATCACTATATCGATAGGAACTAAATTACCATTATCAATGTATGATTTTATGATCTCTCCTCTTTTGCTACCACTTGCAACCTCAGCTCTAAACATATCTCCAGTTGAGTAGTGGGTTACACTATCATGTCGCTTGGCAATTAATTCAGCATCTGTTGTTTTTCCACTTCCAGGTGCTCCAATTATCAAAAATAGTTTTTTCATTTTATACCTTTTTATTTTATTTCTCTTTTATCAGAGCAAAGCATCTGATAAACTTCTCTTACTAAAACTTAGGCTATTACCTAAAGTTTTTTTGGCTCTCTTATTCTGATATTTAACTCTTTTAACTGTTCATTATCTACTGCACTTGGAGCCTTTGTCAATAAACATTGTGCTCTTTGAGTCTTTGGAAATGCTATAACATCTCTAATAGAGCTATTTTTAGTCAATAACATCACAAGCCTATCCAATCCAAATGCAATTCCACCATGAGGAGGTGCACCAAATTTTAGTGCATCTAGTAAAAATTCAAACTTTTCATTTGCCTCTTTTTCACTAATACCAAGTAGTTTAAATATCTCTTTTTGAATTTCAAGCTTATGTATCCTCATACTTCCACCACCAAGTTCAACCCCATTTAATACTATATCATAAGCGATTGATTCTATCTCTTCTACAGAGCCTTTATCCAACTCTTTTGGCATAGTAAATGGATGGTGTAGTGCTTTTATAGTGCCTTGATCGATCTCAAACATAGGAAAATCAACAACCCAAACAAACTCAAATCGATTCTCATCTATTAAATTCATTCTTTTTGCTATTTCAATTCTCAATCTTCCCATATAATCAAGAACCACCTTTTTATCTCCAGCCCCAAAAAACACCATATCGCCAACTTTAAGCTCACACCTTTGGATCAATTCATTAACAGCACTCTTGCTCATAAATTTCAAAAGTGGACCCTTTAGTCCATCCTCTTTCATTTGAAAATAGCCAAGCCCTTTTGCTCCAAATTTTGTTACAAAACTCTCAAGCTCTTTTATCATTTTTCTTGAGAAAAAGTTATCACCATCTGGTACTTTTAAAGCTTTTATTCTATTTTGATGGCTATTTTTAGCGATAGAGGCAAATATCTCATTTGTAGAATCAACAAAGAGATCCATAACTTCAACCATAGCCAAATCATATCTCAAATCTGGTTTATCTGAGCCATACTTTTCCATAGCATCACGATAACTTATGCGATTAAATGGAGTAGATATCTCAAATCCACAAGCACTAAAAGCTGATTTTAACACCTCTTCACCAACTTTGATAACATCTTCTTGATCACAAAAGCTAAGTTCGATATCTACTTGAGTAAATTCAGGTTGTCTATCGGCTCTTAGATCCTCATCACGAAAACATTTTGCTATTTGAAAATATCTATCAAATCCGCTAATCATTAAAAGTTGTTTAAAAAGTTGAGGAGATTGAGGAAGTGCAAAAAACTCTCCATTATGAATCCTACTTGGCACTAGATAATCTCTCGCACCCTCTGGAGTTGATTTTGTTAAAATCGGAGTTTCAACCTCTAAAAAACCGAGCTTATCCAAAGTGTTTCTAATACTCATACTAACTTTACTTCTTAGTTTAAATGTCTCATAAGAGTTTGGTTTTCTAAGATCAAGATAGCGATACTTTAGTTTTATCTCTTCATTAACACTATCATCATTTATCACAAATGGTAAAGGCTCACTCTTGTTTTCAATTATCAACTCATCAACAACTATCTCAATTTTACCTGTTTTTAGTTTTGGATTTTCAAGCCCTTCACCTCTTAGTCTAACCTTACCAATAGCCTTTAATACAAACTCATCTCTAACATGAGTTGCTACTTCATGAGCACTTTTACTATCTGCTGGATCACACACTAACTGTATAAGCCCACTCTTATCACGAAGATCTATAAATATAACTCCTCCATGATCTCTATAACTATTTGCCCAACCACAAAGGACTACCTCTTTGTTTATATCTTTTTCATCCAATTCGCTATTATAATGAGTTCTCAATATATTATCCTAATACCCTAATTTTTAATTAATTTGGGATTATAGCGAAAAATAGTTTTTAATAAAAAGCAAAAACTTAGTTTTTTATAGTTTTTTTATGTTTCTGTGCTCAAAATTGTACATTTTTTCATAATATTCATGTGCCATTCTATTTGAATCAAAATATGGCAATACATCATGCATAGCATTTTTGATTATATTTACCCATCTTTTTTGATCATCATAATATATAGGAATTATCTCATTTTCCAATACATCCATCATATTTTTATTGTCTAATTTATCTTGCTCTTCAGTCGATAAATTTTCATCACATCCAGGAATTGTAAAGGAGTTTATACCATGTTTTGCAAATTCAGGATGCCAACCATCTGGTATAGAAAAGTGAATAGCACCATTCATACTTGCACTCATGCCACTTGTTCCAGAAGCTTCTCTATTGATTCTTGGAGTATTTATCCAAACATCAGCCCCTTTTTTCAAAATCGCTGATAATTCAAGCTCATATCCTGTTAAGAGAGCAATATTTTTGATATCTTTTGACAAATATACCAACTCATTAAATATACTAACTGCTGTTCCATCTGTTGGGTATGGCTTTCCTGCCCAAATAATTTGAACTGGCTTTGATTTATTATGAACTACTTTCAAAAATCTCTCAAAATCATACTTTAAAAGTCCAGGTCTTTTATACTCCGCAAATCTTCTAGCCCAAACAATTGTTAATATATCTGGATTAAAAATTTTTCCAGTTTGATTTGCGACTACATTAAAAAGCATTCTTTTAAGATGTTTTTTTCTAGCTACAATTTCATAATCAACATTATCATCATATGCTCTTAATAAACCTTTATCTTGCCAATATCTTCTATTTTGTGCATTGGTAATTGATATGATTTTTTCATCTTCATCTAATACATCTTTCCACATATCATTTGCCACTTTTTTATGGATTTTTGAAACTGCATTTGAAATTTTTGATAGTTTTAATGCTCCAACTGTCAAGCTAAACATTTCACCTGTTGTGTTAGTTATATCTCTTATGGTTTTTATATCGAGTGAGCTAAAAAATCCCATTCTGTGTAATAACTCTATACTATGCTCTTCATTTCCAGCAGCTTCTGGAGTGTGCGTTGTAAAGACTACTCTTTTTTTCACTTCATCAATATCTTGATACTTTTCATAAAGTTTAAATGCCAAAGCCACTGCATGACCTTCATTCATATGATAAATATCTATCTCTTCATTTAATGCTTCTAAAGCCTTTAACCCACCAACTCCTAAAACTATCTCTTGAGCAATTCTAGTTTCATGATTTCCATCATACAATCTTGAAGTGATTGTACGAGATAAGTGGTCATTTTGTTCTATATCGGTTGATAGTAAAACCATTGGAGCACTTTGAAAAACTTCAGATTTTAAAAGATACACTTTTACATAAACTGGTCTATTATTTATTGAAACTGTTATGGTTACATTTGGGTCATCTAAGTATTGATAAGTTTTTCTAGTATAAGCTGCTCTCATACTCTGATCTGCTTCTCTTTCTTGATCATAATAGCCATATGACCAAAGCATTCCAACACCAATCATATTTTGTTTAAGCTCATATGCACTTCTCATGTGTGATCCTGCTAAAAAACCCAATCCACCTGAATAAATTTTTAAGGCTTGATCTAGTGCAAACTCCATACTAAAATAGGCTACTTTTTTACTATATAACTCTTTGTTATGTAACATCTCCATAGATAACTTCCTTTTTTGTTTGTGTAGTATATCGGCACCAATTAAACTGGCGTTAGAGTGTTTGGAGAGAGTGATTTTTAACTCTTTTAAAGCTGGTTGAAAACATTTTGTTTTGAGATTTGAATTTAAAAAATCAACCAAATACTCATTATTTAAAAAAACACTACCTCCTAATATCATGTAGCTAGGATTTAATAGTGTAGTAATTGTTGCAACTGCATGTATGAGGGCATCATGAAAGTTATTTAAAATCTCACTAGACTCTTTTGTATTTAGTTTGGATAACTCTTTGATAGTTGGAGTAGAGATTTTAATATCATAAAACTCTATCCACTTTTTTAAAGCACTACCAGATGCAAAAAGCTCCACACAATTATCTTTACCACAACCACAAACAAAAGGAGCTTTCTTAAATGGTATATGCCCAATTTCACCAGCTAAATTATTTGCTCCTCTTATAATTTTACCATTTTCAACAATAGCCCCACCAAATCCAGTGCCCATAGAGAGTATCACTGCACTTTTGATATCGTATAAAGTTTTTTCTGCTAAAGCTGCTACTTTTAAATCATTGTCAATCTCTACTAAAACTTCAAATTTTGATTCTATATATTGTTTAATATTTTTATATGAGATATTGATATTTGGTGCGGATAAGATAGTTCCATTTTGTACTTGACCGCCAAATGAGATACCAACAAATTTAATTTTATCATTTTTGCTAAGAGTATTTGTCAAAAACTCTACAAGCTCTATATCATCGCTATTGATAGAGTTTTGTAAAATAGTTTTATCTCGCTCTTTGATCATGTATCTAAAGTGTGTACCACCAAAATCTATAAGTAATTTTAAATCTTTTTGCATATTTAAATCTTGGTAGTGTTTATCCCAACAAGTTATAATTGACATATATAGTATCACCTTTAATATTTAATAATATTATATCATATTTTTAAATCTCTACACATTTTCTACACACTATGTAGGCTATAATTACACATATCAAATTTTGAAAGGAAAGATTATGAAAAAATTAACAACAATAGTTTTAGCATCTATGCTATCGATCTCTATGGCTCAAGCACAAATGAATTGTGGAGCTGGTAAGTGTGGAGGATCAATGAATATGAGTAAGAGTAATTCAAAACTCTTTTCAGATATGCACAATAAAAATGGTTTTAATATTACTATGCACTCAGAAAAACCACTGGTTGTAGGTAACAATGAAATAAAAGTGGTTTTAAAACATGATGGAAAATTGGTTGATAATGCAAAAGTAAAAATCAAATTTTTCATGCCAGAGATGCCTGGTATGCCATATATGGAGTATAAAACAAAATTAAAGTATGATGATGGTGGCTACAAAGGGACAGTAAACTTTAGCATGAGTGGTACTTGGCAGTATCAGCTAAAATTTAAATCAAATGATGGTAAAGTTCATAAAATTCGCGGTAGCGTAAATATATAAGGAGATAAAATGAAGCGAAGAGAGTTTTTAGTTTTTTCGCTTCTTTCAACTTCACTCTTACACTCTAGCTTATCATCAGATCAAGATAGCTGGAGTGTTATAGATAGTGTTCAAAATATACTTTTTCCAAAAACTACAAACTTTCCAAGTGCTAGTGAGTTTAAAGCTTTGAGATATCTAAAAATGTTAAAACAAGATAACTTTATAGATGAAGATGATTTAAAATTTTTACTACAAGGTGCAAAAAGATTGGAGTTTTTTGGGTATAAAGTATCACTAAAGTTACAAAAAAGAGAGAAAATTTTAAAAGAGTTTTCCAAAACAGACTTTGGTTATAGCTGGATAAGTACTCTTTTAAACTATACGATAGAAGCTCTTTTTAGTGATCCTATTTATGGTGGCAATGCAAAAGAGATAGGCTGGAAAAGTTTTAATCATACTCCAGGATCTCCTAGACCAAAGAGAAAATATGCAAAATCAAATGTATGATTTTTGTATCATAGGAAGTGGTGCTGGTGGAGGTGGGGTTGCTTATGAGTTAGCAAATGCTGGATTTAAAGTTATAGTACTTGAAAAGGGTGATTTTTATAAAGATGAAGATTTTTCAAAAGATGAACTAGCTTATTGCAAAAGAAGTGTAGTAACTCCAAAATTAAAAGATGAATTTCATCTTATAGAGACTTTTGAAGACAGTAGTTATAGAGCAACTCCAACATATAAAAGTGGTTGGAATTTTTGGAATGGAAATATAGTAGGAGGAAGCTCAAACTTTATGAGTGGCTTTTTTCACCGTTTACATCCCAAAGATTTTAAACAACTTGATAATTTTCCTAAAATAGAGGGTGCAAATATAGCAAACTGGCCTATCTCGTATGATGAGT
>JALWLB010000015.1 GCA_027081145.1 Campylobacterales bacterium | reverse complement strand
AAGTGAATGCAATGGATTATACAGTAAGAGTTTGGTTGCCAAAAAATCAGATAGATAGATTAGAGACTATTTTAACACTATTGATAGATACTAAAGCTGGTAAAATACCCTTAAACAAAATAGCAACGATTAAAGCATATAATGAACCAAGTCTTATTACTCGTGAGGATTTGCAATATACATTGGAAGTTTATGGAAATAGAGAAAAAGGTGCTATTTCTCATATTATGGCAGATTTTGAAAAAAATCTTGAGAGTGTGAGGTTAGATAAAGATGTATCATTGGAACAAATAGGAGATATCAAACAGTTTAAAGCCTCTTCTGAGCGTATGATTGGAGCGATTATTATCGCAGTAGTACTTATTTTCTTTACACTTATTGTAATGTTTGGAAATATTACAATATCATTAATGATACTCCTTTCAATACCGCTTACTATTATTGGTGCATCCTGGACAATGCTTATTATTGGTTATCATGTATCTATGCCTGCGATGATGGGATTTATGTTGCTCTCTGGGATTATTGTAAATAATGCCATTTTGCTGATACATTTTGCAATTGAGCAGATACAATTGGGAAAAACTAAATATGAAGCGATGTTAGAGTCTATTAAAATACGCACAAGACCAGTACTTATGACAGCGTTTGCAGTATCAGCTGGTATGCTTCCTGTTGCACAAGGTGCAGCTATAGGGCTTGAACGGCTTGCTCCTTTGGGAGCTGTAGCTATTGGTGGCTTGGTTGTTGGTACATTTATGACACTTGTATTTATACCAGTAGTATTTATTTGGATGGTAAAAGAAGAAAATATATTGAAATTATAAAGATAGTGATAATTTAGATAGTCGTTATAATAATAGTGAAGGTTGTCGATATATGGAGTATGTTTCTTTTGATTATATTGTTGAAGCTTTTTATGTACAGATAGAGTATATGAATAAAACACTATATGACATTTAAAGTAAAATTTTCAGGAGGATATTATGAAAAAAATATTTGTAATACTACTATTATTACTGTTGGTTGTTATCCAGTTTGTGCCTTATGGAAAAGATCATACGAATCCAGCTGTAATTGCAGAGCCAAAATGGGATACACTTAAAACTAGGGAGCTTTTTATGAGAGCTTGTGGAGATTGTCATTCTCATGAGACAAAATGGCCAATTTATAGCAGTGTTGCTCCTATATCATGGATTGTTTATCATCATGTGGTAGATGGACGCGAACACTTTAATGTTTCAGCATGGGGATATCAGAAAGAAAATGAAGGTGAAGATGCAGCTAAAGAGGTGGAAGAGGGTGAGATGCCGCTTAAGTCATATCTTATTGCTCATCCTGAAGCAAAGCTTACCAATGATGAAACTAAGCTATTGATTCAAGGATTGAAAAATACTTTTGGTGAAGAAAAAGAAGATTAAATATATCCAATAATTCACACATAATTAACAGTGATATGCTATTTTGCGTCTTATAAATAAATAGGAGTATAGATATGAAAAATAGAATTTTGTTGAGCTTAGTAACAGTATTTACATTGGTTTTAATGAGTGGATGTGGTAGTTCTGATGGTAGTAGCAATGAAACACCTGTTGCCAGTACCGAATTACCTTCTGAAGTACAAGCAGCAATTGACGCACCAACATCTACACTTTCACAAGAGTTAACAAATACACTTTCGTATATGGGTAATGAAGAGAGGTTGGCATATGATGTATATAACTATTTTTATAAAAAGTTTGGTACAAAGCAATTTACTAATATTGCCACAAAATCAGAATATAAACATATTACAGCTGTACAAGAGTTGGTACGCAAATATAAACTAGATGATACAGTTTCATTTACAAATATAGATTTACCATCTTTAGGCTACATAAATACACCTATTGAATCTATGAAAGCAGGAAGCTATGATATATCAGTTATTCAAGAACTTTATAGTGATTTAACAAAACAAGGTTCAGTTTCTGAAATTGAAGCATTAAAAGTAGGGTGTATTATAGAGGTGGTAGATGTAACTGATCTTAATAGATACATTCTTATTGCTGAGGATGAAAATGCTACAGATATTGTGACTGTGTTTAACTTCTTGCGAGATGGAAGCTATAATCATTATTGGACATTTGATGAAGCTCTTAAAAACAGAGGTGTGAGTGATGGATGTTGTGTACTAGGAGAAAAGTATTGCCATCCAGAATACCCTAAAAACGAAAAAGGTAAAAAGTAAATAATAAAAATAATCTTTTATAAGTGCTACATATTATTTATTACTAAAATTTGTAAATGCTCCGCTATTAAACATATCTTTTGTGATGGCTGGGCATTTTTCACAATTTTTATCACTTGGGCTATATTTTAGTGACATAATCCTAAATATAAAAAATAGAAGTATAATTGCCAAAAAGAGTCCAATTTTTGTCACTTGATCATGGAAAGTATATTTTTCAGTATTTGATCCAACAAGAACAATCTCTCTTATAAAAAATATTATAAAACTATCAAGTACGATGCTAATTTTTACAGTTTGAGAGCGAATAAACTCTCTAATCATTCTCATAACTTCCAAGATAACCATAAACATTAAAAATGTAGTG
Organism: Campylobacterales bacterium; assembly: GCA_027081145.1. Lineage (GTDB taxonomy): Bacteria > Campylobacterota > Campylobacteria > Campylobacterales > QNZT01 > JALWLB01. The sequence continues at coordinate 4,984 of JALWLB010000015.1, read as the reverse complement.
ATAGTATCTATAAATGATATGATATCAAAAACAATCATTAGTGTTACTATGACTGCTGAGAGTATCTCTGCAATTATAACTAAGGTTTTATTTTTATTTAAAAACTCTTTTAATCTATCTACCATTAACAAATAATCCTTATTTGGGTTTCATTTTTTAGGCTATTTGTATCATATTTAGATTAATAAGTCAATCTATTTTTACTCAACTGTTACACTTTTTGCTAAATTTCTTGGCATATCAACATCATTATCTAACCTAACTGAGATTTCAAGTGCTAAAAGTTGAGTTATAACCATCATTTCAAAAAATTCGCTCATAGGGTGGTTTGAGTAGTTTGTTTTTATAAAATCGTCTGCTAGTTCGAACTCTATCGGGCTAATTGCCAAAATAGTTGCATCTCTGGCTGATAGCTCTTCTACATTGCTTTTGATTTTATCATAAAGAAGAGTTTTTGGCATTAGAGCTATTGTAAATAGTTCACTATCAGCTAATGCAATTGGACCATGTTTCATTTCACCTGCTGGATAACCTTCAGCATGAAGGTAGCTGATCTCTTTGAGTTTGAGAGCTCCCTCTAATGCAAGTGGAAAAAATATATCTCTACCTATAAAGAAAAATCCGTGACCATGAAGATATCTTTTTGAGAGTCTTTTAATCTTTTCATGTAGTTTATCATTTACCACTAAAACACTTGGAATGTGTCTTATAGCTTCAATTTCACTTTTTAATAACTCTTTTGAGATTGTATTTTTATGTGAAGCTATATATAAAGCAAGCATCCATAAAACCATACTTTGAGTTGCAAATGCTTTTGTACTGGCAACTCCTTTTTCAATTCCAGCTCTTGTTAAAAGAGTATAATCAGCCAACCTAACAATAGATGAGTTATCAACATTACAAATTGCCAAAGTTTTAAGACCAGCTCTTTTTGCCATTTTTAAAGCTTCTAGCGTATCAGCAGTTTCTCCACTTTGAGTAATAACGATAAAGAGTGTGTTTTTATTTAAAAGTGGCTCTTTATATCTAAATTCACTAGCTATCTCAATATCACATCTTATTTTTGCAACTCTTTCAAAAAGGTATGTACCGCTTAATCCTGCATGATAACTTGTTCCACATGCACATATTTTAATATCTTCAATATCATCTAAAAAGGATATATCTAACTCATCAAATTTTATTTTATCATCTAAAACTCTTCCTAAAATTGTATCTACTACAACTTCACTTTGCTCATATATCTCTTTTTCCATAAAAAATCTATATCCACCTTTTTGTGCAGATAACTTATCTCCAACTAGTGGTTTTTTGTTTAGGCCAATCTCTTTTTGATCTTTAAATAGTTTTATACCTTCACTTGACGCATATCCATACTCTTCATCTTCAAGATAGATTACCTCATTTGCTTTGCCTATTAGTACTGCATCAGATGATCCAAAAAATATTTCGTTATTTTTATTTGTTCCAACTATCATAGGTGAGCCTGATTTTGCAAAATATATCTTTTGAGGATCAACTTTTGAGATAAGCAAAATTGCATAAGCACCTTTTAGGCTTTGTACAGTTTTTTCAAATGCTATCATAGGATCATTAAACTCTTTGTAGTTTTTTTCAAATAGATGTACTATAACTTCAGTATCTGTTTGACTTAAAAATTTAATTCCATTAGATTGTAAGCTTTGTTTTAATTCTTGATAATTTTCTATAATACCATTATGAACTACATAACTAAATTTTCCTAAGTGTGGGTGTGCATTTAATTCGGTCGGTTTTCCATGTGTTGCCCATCTAGTGTGACCAATTCCAAGCCCAAAACCTTTAGATTGAAACTCTTTTGTTCTTTTTTCAAGATTAATTAATTTTCCAACAGCTTTAAATGATTTGATACTATTATCTTCTAAAATTGCAATTCCAGCTGAATCATACCCTCTATACTCAAGATCTCTAAGACCTTCAATAAGAGTAGATTTTATCTCATTTGCACCTATATAGCCGACAATTCCACACATTTAAACTCCTGTTGAAATTAGTTTATTTAATATTAACTCTTCATTGCTACAAAATTTACCATTTTTTTGGATCAAGAACATATTTTTTGCTCTATTTTTAATAGTTTGAATTTTTGAACTTGCAATATCAATTCCCAAATCGTCAAAAATGGATATTATATTAGCTAATAATCCCTTTTGATTTTTACAATCTATTGACATTCTTGCATAAGTTTTTGAGTGGTTGCAATTTATCTCAATTTCATCTTTATAGATTATCGGTTTTTTTAATTTTGCTTTTGCATTCATATTAAATGATTCGTGTATAACTTTTTCTATATATATGATCTCATGCTCTTCTACTTTTTCTAAAAAATCTACTCTAAAATATTTGATTTTATTAAAGATTTTGTATATATCCATACTGACTACATCAAGATTTGATAATTTTGCCAATAAATATCCAAGATTTAATTCATTTACTCTTATTATAGAAATTGTTAAATTTGTTGAATTTTCTACATGATAAGCATATGGTTGATCTAGTTTAGATGCCCAAAGTGCAATTTTTACTATTTGACTTGGTGAATATTTAAAAAAGAGTAGGTTTGATTCAATGGATAAAATTTTCTTCTTTAAAGTTCTATTTAATTTTATAAACTCTTTATCTTTTTTTAGCAGTTTCTCTTTTTGTTCTCTTTTTCCAGCTTCTCCGATTCGTTTTGTGTTTGTAAATGCCTCTTTTGAAGCTATATAGAGCTCTTTAATTAAATTTGCTTGAAATGTGGAGTATCTTTTTTTTGTAACTGCATTTATATCTACATAAGTTAATATATATAATAGATCAAGAATTTTTGGTTTTTGTAATTTATGAATAAATGAAAAAACTACTTTTTCGCTATAAATATCTTCTTGGTTAGCGATATTACTCATTAGAGTATGATATTTTACCAATAGAGCTCCATATTCTATATGTGTTGTACTAAATTGTAACTGTTTTAAAAAATTTTTTACAATAGCTGAGCCTAAAAGAGAGTGATCTTTTTTTCTGCCTTTACCACTATCGTGACAAAGAGCTACAATTTTTAAAAGAGCTTTTTCATCATCTGTTAAGTTTAAATATATATTTTTTATAAAATCATCTTCAATATTTTCTAAAAATTTTAAAGTTCTAATTGAGTGTATATCAACAGGATACTCATGGTATCCATCAAATTGAGCTAAACAGATCACTTTTCTTAAAGGCGGTACTACTTTATCGATAATTTTTGCATAAAAAAAAGCTAAAAAGAGCTCATATAAAAACTCTTTATAAAATAGTCTTTTAACTGCCATATTAAATGATGGCAAATTTATTTTAGAGGTATCACAACTCATTAGATAATAGATAAAACTTATATCATATTTAAAATTTTTTTTATGAAATATTATAATACTGTTAATGATCTTTTCTAAATGATCTTTTTTAGGATGCATCGATGAATAGATAGTGTTTTGGCATAAAAATATGTGATTATAAAGTTTGGCATGTTTTAATTTTTGTATATTTTCTTGTTTGAAAAATATCGCACTTGTTAATCTTTTGATCAATATTTTTGATAGTACTTGAATGTTTAACATTGATTGAAATGTTTTTTTGATCAGTTTTTGTTCATTTAAATTAAATCTTTTGGCAACACTTGGTATAAGCTCTAATAATAGTCTATCTTCTTTTTTTTTCGCACTTAAATGTAGAGCAGTTCTTACTCTATATAAAAATTCAACCGCTACAATAATCTCTTTATACTCTTTATCGCTAATAATTGTAGGTGTTACATCTTTGATCTTTTTTGCACCATATAGTGAATTTAGTATCCAATAGAGTGTATTTATATCTCTAAGTCCACCAGTAGAGCTTTTTATATTTGGTTGCATATTTAACATGCTTTTTTTATGTCTTTCATTATATTCGTTTATTTTTATCTCTATATACTCTTTTTGTTGATACTTTCTAATTTTTGATAATTCATTTTCACTTTTTGTCCATAAAAATTTTGAACCACAAATGTATCTTGATTCTATGAGTGCAGTTTTTATTGTATGATCTTTTAAACTTGCTTCAAATAGATCATCTAGTGTATGAACTCTATGTCCTAGTTTTAGTGAACTATCCCATGCAAGTTGTAAAAAAGATGATATAATCTCTTGTAGATTATAACCTGGAGTTTTTTCATAGATGATCATAAGATCGATATCAGAATAGACACATAACTGCTCTCTAGCATAACTTCCAAGTGCTACTATTGTAATTGGTATAGAGTTTATTAAAGGTGCATAGTCACCAAAATATTTTCTTATTATATATTTATACATGATGACTATGAAATTATCTGTTGTTTTTGTATGTTTTACTAAAAAACTTTTACCAAAATCTTTGGAAAATGTATGATCTAATGAGTTTAAATAAGATGTTATTTCATGTTTTATAACTTTAGAAACTTCAAAATCATCACCATTTTTACTTATAATGTCTTCAATTTTTTTTTGAAGTTTCAATATATTTTCCTTTTTTGTATTAAAATTAAATTATATTAATAAAGTGTTTATTGTTTTTTAAGCTTCTATTATACTAAAATTCATATAATAGCATCTAAACATAAAGGAGAGTATAATGAAAAAGGGCATTTTAGCTTTTATAGTAGCACTTATAGTTTTTGGATCGATCTTAGAGGCAGATGGTGGTTATCGTTATGAGATTACGCCCATATTGAGTAAGCAGATTAGTAAAGCAGATAGTGCATTAGATGATAGTAAAATATTTTATGGCATTAGAACTTTAATTAATGCAAGTGATAATATCGCTTTACAAGTTGGATATGAGAGAAGTGATAATGCAAAAATGGGTGACGGTGGCAAAAGTGATGTAGTAAGAGTCAAAACAAATCTTTTACTTGCTCTTCCAAATAGCTCAAAATTAACTCCATATGCAATTATGGGTGCTGGTTATGAGAAAT
>JALWLB010000014.1 GCA_027081145.1 Campylobacterales bacterium | reverse complement strand
CAAATAAAGGTATGTTCATCATCAATGTTGGTAGATTTAGTGGAGCCGAACGAAAATCACTCAACAATATAAGATATATAAAAGCATCAAGAGCAGATGACAAGTCTATAACTTCTGCAAGAACTTTTGCACTAGAAAGCACTACAAATGATAAAGTTTACTTTGAAAATAGCTTGATCCCTTTTGGGTGGATTATGTGTGAAAAATTAGATGAAAGTGATATAGCCTATCAAAAATTAAAAATAGAAAAAAAGAAAAAATTTGAAGAAAAAAGAATAAGTAAATCGTTAGCATTAGATACATTAAATACACAAAAGCAAAAGAAAATTGAGGAAAAAAATAAAATTATTTTAGCAAAACAAAAACGCCAAGAAGAGGAACAAAGAAAAGTACAAGAAGAAAAAGCAAAAAAAGAAGCCAAACTTGCATCGATGTCGCCGATAGAAAAGATTATTGATGATTTTAGCAATGATTTTGTCAAGGTGATACAAGCTATGCAATTAGGAAATATTGAAAACTTTGAAGAGATAAAAATTGAACTTGCTCAAAAGATAAAAGAGGAGTTACAAAAAAATCCAAAAGATTGGGAAAGAGCCAAGAAAAAAGCTTTAAAAAGAAAAGAATACATTGAAAGTCTATTAGATTAGCAGTTAATCTTGTAGCCCATTAATGCTACAATATCAAATTAAAAATATTTTTAGTAGTGAAGAGTTAGATAGAGATGCAACTGTTACAAAAATTGCAACAGTCCAAATTGAATCAGAATAAAAAAAGGCTAATACAATGTCAAAAATATTGATAAGCTCACTAGGTACTGGCAATAAAGAAGATGGAGAGTATAAAAAAGCAACATATAAAATCGATGATAGAACTTATAAAACACCATTTATAGCAGATGCATTAAATAAACATTTGGATTTAGATAAGATATTTTTAATCGGCACTAAAAAATCTATCTGGGATGAAGCATACTTGGCATTTGGTGGTAAAGATATTGACTACCATGATAAACTTTATGAAGAGAAAAACAGAGGAGATATCACCAAGCATAGCCTATCAAAACTTGATAAGCTTTTGCATCCTTTTCTGATTGACTATGGAATTAATGATGATGAGATATGGTCAAATTTTGAAAAGTTTTTAGAGATTGCAGATGAGATTGAAGATGGTGATGAAGTCTATTTAGATGTCACACACTCTTTTAGATCTTTGTCATTAATGTCTTTTGTCATGACACAATTTGCATCATCGATTTCAGATAAGAAATTTAAGATTTGTGGTGTCTATTATGGTATGCTTGAGTATAGTTTTGAAAATGATGGCATTACACCAATCGTTGATATTAAGATATTGTTAGAGATTGGAGAGTGGATAAAAGCTATAGATGCTATAAAAAAATACTCTGATTTTGATCCGCTTGTTAATTTGCTTAAAAATGATACAAACATTGAAAAATCAGTAAACAATACATTTGTAAACCTAAACAACACAATCAATATAGCCAACATGTCTGCCATGAAGCAGTTTATACAGAGTGCTCATAAAAAGATAAATTTGATACAAAGTACATCGAATCCTATTGTAAAACTACTAGCTCCTGAGATATTAAAAATTGTAGATGAATTAAATTATGAAAAAA
>JALWLB010000013.1 GCA_027081145.1 Campylobacterales bacterium | reverse complement strand
GTATTCAAGTTGATGAAAAGATCAACTCTTTTGCTGAAATTTTTAGAAGAGAAAAAAGAGAGGTTGCACTTTTGTTAAATAGTGCAGCGATGTCACAAATTGATTTAAAGATAAAAAAAGAGCAGTATGTAAAGATACATGATTTTTATTATGTAAATAATAAGATTTTTGATAAAGAGTTTATATCAAGTATCAAAAGTGCTGATTTTAAAAAGTTCAAAAAAGATGGTTATATCAAAAATATAAATTACTTTTTTGTATCTGAAAGATTGTTTGATCACAATGGACAAGATCTTGGCATAATGGTTGTTGGAAAAAAGATTGTAGAAAAAAATAGTTTTGTAAATCTAATTAAAAATTTAGTAAATAGCGTAACTATAGTTGCACTTGGTCTGATTATCTCTATGATTTTATTTTTATTTTAAGGTTTAAAAAATATGAAACGAATTAAAATTTTTAAAGCGTATTTTGTTCTTTGGCTATTTGTCTATTTTATAGTTGTATCAAATATTGAGGTAGTCAGTCTCTATTTTCTCTCAACCTTAACTTTTAATATCGCTATTGTCACTTTACTTGCAATTGGTACATTTATGCTATTAAAAGGTGCAAAAGATTTAGTTATGATTGCTGGAACTTTTGGTGTTTTAATGTATAAAAAGAAAAATCTATCTTTTTATATCAAAGATGTAGAAAAGATCTTACCAGGCAATGTAGCAAAAAAATTAAAAGCTAGAGCTGAGGGAGATATGCTTCTTTTTACCCAATTAGAAAAAGAGGAGATTTTATCTTGGATTGAAGAGAAGTTTTCAAATCAGAATAAATATAACAACTTTTTTATAGGTACAGTTTTGATGATTGGTCTTTTGGGAACCTTTTCTGGTCTATTAGGTGCTATTAGTGATATGGGAAATATAGTTATGTCTTTGGCTGGAGCTAGTGTAGATGTTGGAAAAATTATGGCAAAATTTTCAGGACCTCTATCTAGCATGGCTGTTGGTTTTGGCTCATCACTATTTGGAGTAATTTCAGCAATTCTTTTAAGTATCAAAGGGTATCTTTTAAATAAATCTCAAGCCACTTTAATAGATGGAGTTGAGAATTGGTTAAATGAAAGAACTGTTGATACTATATCACAAAGTGAAAGTAGTGTATCAGTATCAGAAAATATTAAAGAGCATCAACCATCATTTATGGATATCTTTACTGAACAGTTAGGCTCATTAACAAAAGAGATAAAAAATTTAAATCAAAATAGTACACTATTTAATGATGAATTTATAAACTCTATTAGATTATTACAAAAGACTCAACAAATACAAAGCGAATTATTATTAAATGTAGCAAAATCTCTAAAATCTATCGAAAAACAGAGTAACTTAAATAAAGATCAAATTATCAATACTCTTACTCAAAATCACAATGAACAACAAAGAATTTTTGAAGCGATATTTAACATGCAAAAAGATCATATGAGAGAGTTTGTAAATTTAAATACCAGTGTAGAGGATATAGGATATATTTTAAATAACAATCAGTTAAACTTTAAAACAGTTAAAACAAATAGTTCAAAATCAAAAACCAAAGAGAATAACCAAAAATATAAAATTGATAAAAGCAAATTTAAACAAAATTCAGAAAAGTCGTTTGAATTAAAT
>JALWLB010000012.1:3970-7672 GCA_027081145.1 Campylobacterales bacterium | reverse complement strand
GAGTTTGATTTTGATGGATTTGCGATAGGTGGGCTTAGTGTTGGTGAAGCAAATCAAGATATGTATGATACAGTAGAGTTTACAGCACCACTTTTACCAAAAGATAAACCAAGATATCTAATGGGAGTAGGAACACCAGAGGATTTGATAGAAAATATCCAAAGAGGTGTTGATATGTTTGATTGTGTTATGCCAACAAGAAATGCTAGAAATGCTACACTATTTACCAGTTTTGGAAAACTTAATATAAAAGCTTCATACAATAAACTCAGTGATGAGATGATAGATAGTGAGTGTGAGTGTTATACTTGTAAAAATTACTCCAGAGGATATCTATCTCATCTTTTTAGATCACATGAGCTTAGCTATTTTAGATTGGCTTCGATTCATAATTTGTACTATTATATGGATTTGATGAAAAAGGCTAGAGAAGCGATTTTAAAAAATAAATTTTTAGATTTTAAACAAGAGTTTTATGCTAAGAGGAGTAAATTGTGAGAGAGTGGATAAAAATTTGGTTATTTATTATAGCTATTTCAATAGCTCTTTTTTGGGTAACTTTTCAATTTGTAAAACCAGCTCCTAAAAAAAGTTTGACTATTGCTACTGGGCGAATAGATGGAACATATTATGAGTATGCCACAAAGTATAAAGAGTTGTTAGAAAATGAGGGAGTAAATGTCAAGATAATCCAAACAGCAGGTTCAATTGAGACTTTGAAATTATTAAAAGAGAAAAAAGTAGATATCGGCTTTGTTCAAGGAGGCATTGCTGATCAAGAAGCCAAAAAAACTCTCAGATCTATCGCTAGTATCTATTTTGAGCCTTTATGGATATTTGCAAAAGATAAAAATATCTCATATATTGATGATTTTAAAGGCAAAAATATCTCTATAGGTGAGATTGGAAGTGGTACAAAAGCTTTGGTTGAGAAGATATTGACCAAAACTAATCTAACAGATACAAATAGTAAAATTTTATATTTAAATATGAAAGATTCCATTCAAAAGTTACTACATGATAACTTAGATGCATTTTTTGCAGTTATCTCTGCTGAGTCTATCATGATAAAAGAGATGTTAAAAAATCCTCAAATATCTGTGGTTGAATTAAAAAGAGTTAAAGCATATACAAAAGAGTTTCCTTTTTTGAGTGAATTAAAAATTTATGAAGGAGAGCTTGATTTAAAACAAAATATCCCCTCAAAAGATATATCGCTATTATCTAGTGTAGCTTCATTGGTGACTCAAAAAGATTTAGATGATTATCTTGTTAGGCTTATTAGTGTGCAAGTTGTAAAAGTGAGTTTGACTAAAGGATTTGCATCATCAAAATATCTTGATATCCCAATTCATGAAGAGGCAAAAAGATATCTTCAAAATGGTGAGAGTTGGTTAGAGAAGATTTTTCCATATTGGGTTGCTTCAAATATTGATAGATTAAAAATTCTTCTAATTCCTACTCTTACACTATTGATCCCACTTTTGAAAGGATTTTTTCCACTATATAAGTGGAGATCAAGATCAAAAATTTATAGATGGTATGATGAATTAAATGAGATAGATAAAAAGATAGATACTATCTCAAAAGATGAAGCCAAAGAGTATATAGATCAAATTCAAAAGTTACAAGATGAAATCAAAGAGCACACAAAAGTGCCACTCTCCTTTATGGGAGAGTATTATGAGTTAAATATTCATATAGATTATGTACTCAATAAGCTAAAAACAATTTAATGTTGAGTATATGCTCCAAAAATACGACCATGATCGCCATATACATCTACTGTTTTGATGCCATCTACTAATATATGGTATCCACTAGAGTCTGTACTATTTGTGACATTATTGTTTTTTAATGTTAGATGTTCAAGTGGCATACGAGTTACACCATTCCAACTCATCCATGGAGCAAACGCTGCTCCAGAGTTGTTTGATAAATCGTTTGATTCTATTATAATGCTACGAATACCATCACTGACATCTGTATCACCATTACCATAAACAATTCCTGCTTTTTGATTTGAGTTTATGTCATTGTGATGATAGGTGATATTGTCTGCTGCTGGAGACTTTGCACCTGCAAATTTGTTATTATATAGATGATTTCCAGCCACTTCTACATCTCTTATTGTACTGATATCTGTACCATAGTAGTAGTTATCAAAGGCTATATTGGAATAAATTAGCATTTTTGCAGATGTATGAGTTCTTACATTTATGCCATGCATAGAGTTTGATGTTTTGTTATATCTGATAGTTGTTTTTGAATTGCTAACAGTGTCTGTATAAAAATATATCCCACTTCCTTGATCAGGTTTGAAATTTTTGATCTCTACAAACTCTATGAGTATATTACTGTTATTGGAGATTGCCTGTATGCCATTTAGTGATGAGCCGTTATTCCCATCGAGTGTAAAATTTCTTAGTATGATATTGTTACTATAGAGCTTGATTGCTGAATCTACTCTGTTTTTTATTATAGTTTTACCCATACCAGCACCTTGAAGTATGGTGTTATTTTGTCTTATGTTTATACCACCAGTTGTATTTATAGTACAAGCTGGTAAGATGATCTTACCTCCACTTGCTGGAATAGTATCTAACAAATTTTGTAAAGCACTTTGTGTACAGCTTGTTAATGTATAAACATTGTTAGATGGAATGTTAAATTTTTTAAAACCCCAGGTTGGATTTTTTAAAGCTAAACACTCTTTTGTTTTTACTCTTTGAAATTGACCCTCAGGACAAGGTAAAGAGGTAGATCTAGGAGTATTTGTAGGTGGTGTATTGTCTGTAGGAGCACTATTACCATCAGGGATAAATTCAAAATCAAGGTCATAAGTATAACCATTAGTTCTCATATCATATATAAGCAGATAGATACTTTGATTGGCACTTAAAGTCACCTCTTTTGTGTGAGAGGTATTACTGTATGATATAAAGAAGTCTCGTTGATTACAATCTGATCCAGCTTGAAAGATTACTGCTTGGGTAGAGTTTAGATTGATTTTAAGCTTACCATCAACTGCTGGAGCAAATCTAAATCTATCAATATCCCAACGACCTTTCATAGTACCTTGAGCACTTATTTTTGTATAAGATGTGATATTATCCATAACATCTATCAACTCTCCTGGACATTGATTGTTGATATTTTCATCGTCTATTTGAATAGTAGTGGTAGGTGGCGTATTGTCTGTAGGAGGTGTTGTATCTGTAGGTGGAGTTATATTATTAACAATAACAGTTCTAGTTTTTGAGGCACTATTACCTGCACTATCACTTACGCTATAAGTTACATGATAAGTACCGGCAGTAGATGTATTAACATTTGAATTTGTTTGGATAGAGTTAGTGATATCACCATCTACATCATCAATGGCAGTTGCTCCTAAATCACTATAACTATCTCCAACATTTATATTTACTGTATCATTTCCAATTAGTGTTATGGTAGGTGGAGTTGTATCTGGCGTAGGAGTAGGATTTGGTATAGGAGCACTAGCATCATCAGGGATAAATTCAAAATCAAGGTCATAAGTATAACCATTAGTTCTCATATCATATATAAGTAGATAGATACTTTGATTGGCACTTAAAGTCACCTCTTTTGTGTGAGAGGTATTACTGTATGATATAAAGAAGTCTCGTTGATTACAATCTGATCCAGCTTGAAAGATTACTGCTTGGGTAGAGTTTA
>JALWLB010000012.1:0-3870 GCA_027081145.1 Campylobacterales bacterium | reverse complement strand
GATTGATTTTAAGTTTACCATCAACTGCTGGAGCAAATCTAAATCTATCAATATCCCAACGACCTTTCATAGTACCTTGAGCACTTATTTTTGTATAAGATGTGATATTATCCATAACATCTATCAACTCTCCTGGACATGAGTTGTTGATATTTTCATCGTCTATTTGGGCATTTGCATATGTAGCTATAAGCAACAGTATAGTTATAAAATATTTCATTGTTAGTTCCTACATTTTTATTTATCATGTAGTAATAACCAACTTTAGATTAAAATAAAAGCTTTAAATTAATGAAATATTATTAAAATATCTTGAATTATTAAAATAATTTAATGATTATAAGTTTTGGATAAGTATTTAGCATTTTTATAAAATATTATAAATATTACAAAAAAATCATTTATGCTACGATATGTAACACTTAATTTGGGGTCAGGGTTTGACTTTTGCCTTTAATTTTACTATAATGTTCAAAACAGGAGAGATAATGGCAAGACGACCAAGAGTAGAGAGTGCTGGATATCATCATATATACAATCGTGGTGTCGAGAGACGGATTGTGTTTTCAGAGCCAAAAGATAAAGATAAATTTTTAGAGATAGTTTGTGAAGTATCTAAGCATTATAATTTTATCATACATGGTTATGTCATCATGGATAACCATTACCATCTACTTCTTGAAAACAAAAGAGAAAACTTATCTGCTGGAATGAGACAGATAAACTCTACTTATGCACAATATTTTAATAAAAAACAAAAACGGGTTGGTCATCTTTGGCAAGATCGTTTTAAATCATGGTATATATTTGATAATACCTATCTCTTCACACTTTTTAAATATTTAGAATTTAATCCAATTGAGGCAAATATAACAAAAAAGGTTGGGGAGTTTAGATATACGCTTGTACATGATATACTGCAAAATAAACTTAGAGATTGTATGAAGGATAGTTTTGTACTACAATGGTATGATAGTGTTAGCGAACTTTTAAAATCACTAGATATAAAGATGACACCCCAAGAGTTTGAAAAAATAGATCAATTTCAAAAAGAGTCAATGGCTTATAAAAAAGAACCAAAAAAGATAATCCAAAAATTAAAATTAGAAGAGTACTTTAAAGGAGATTTATCAAAAAATCAAAGAGATACTCAAATCCAAAAAGCTACAAAAGATGGTTTTACACAAAGTGAGATTGCAAGATTTTTAAATTTATCAAACTCTAGAATTTCTAGAATTTTGAAAAAGGCAAAAGGCAAACCCTGACCTCGCATAATGTGACCTCGCATAATGTGAAAATTATGTGCTATAATAGGTAAAATAAAAAATAGAGGTATTAAGAGTTTAATATGCCAGAAATAAGCAGATTTTATGGTATTGCTATCAGGATGTATCTTATTGATAGCGAACATCCACCAAGGCATATTCATATTAAATATAACGAGTATATAGCGGTTATGGAGCTTGAAAATCTAAATATTATTGATGGTAAATTGCCTAATAAGTGTAAAAAGCTAGTCAGAGAGTGGTGCAAAAAGCACCAAAATGAGTTGATTAAAATGTGGGATAATCAAGATTTTTATAAAATTAAACCTCTTGAATAAGGAGAAGAAAAAATATGAAACTAAAAGAATTTAAAAATATAGATAATTATGTTTTTTATCTTGTATTTGAAAATGGTGTACATGGGGAGGTAGATTTGAAAGAGATGATATCACAATATGTTACACCACAAGAAACCAGTAGTGCTTTTTTAAATAAAGAGTGGGGATGCTTAGAGTTTAATGATCATATGGTTGATATTGAACCTAAAACTCTTTATGCGTTTTTTCTAAAAAATAAAATTATTGACAAACAAATGGCTTCTTAGTTGGAAGGCAAAAGGCAAACCCTGACCCCCATAAATACTATCGCACACTTACACCTTCACCAAGGTATTTGATAAGAGGATAGATAAATAGCTCTATGATTCTTCTCTCTCCAACTTTAAGCTCAGCCGTAGCACTCATACCAGGGGTTATATACCGTTTTTCACCCTCAACCATGAGTGAAGTTTGTTTAGGATCTATAAATACCTCATAAACCAATCCAAGTCTTTTATCTTCTATAGCATTAGCAGATATTTTAGTAACATTTCCATCAATCAATCCAAATTTTTGAAAATTAAAAGTGTCTATTTTTATAGCTACAGGCATACCAACTTTGACAAATCCTATATCTTTATTTAAAACAGTAGCTTTTAATTGAATTGGAGCATCTTTTGGAATAATTGTTATTAATTTTTCAGCAGGTGTTACAACAGCACCGATAGTATTTATTGCCATTTTGCCAACTGTTCCATCAACTGGAGATTTGATAACCTGTTTTTTCTTTCTAAATTCTATCATATCAATTTCAGATCTATAAGCAGCAATCTCTTTCTCTTTTTGAGCTAAACTTTCATAAAACTTATTACGAAAGCTCTGTTTTATAAGACTCTTTTTTTGTTGAAGTTCTCTTACTTGCTCATAAAGTTTTAGTATATCATGTGATAACCTCACGATATCTTGTTGATAGCTAAGATTTTGTTTTTTTAATTGATGATAACGATCTTTTGCTATCAGATCCAACACCTCTTCAAGCTCATGTTGCTCTTTTAGACCCATATTATAAAGAGATTGGAGCTTCTCTTTTTGGATTTTTGTAGCTTGGATTTGCTGTCTTAGTTGTTTTAATTGTTGATCGATCTGTTTTTGTTGCTCTTTCATATATCTAACTTCTGTCTCATACATTCCAGTTACCAGTGAAGTTGCCTCTTGAGAATGTGTTGAGGGTGCTACAAATGGCGTCTCATTTATGAGTGATCTTATTTTTGCAGCTTCAAGCTCAAGCAATGCTAAAGTATGCTTTTTTGCCTGAATATTACTCTCTTCCATCTGAGGATCAATCTCTATCAAAGGATCATCTTTTTTTATCGAATCACCCTCTTTTACAAAAATTTTTTTTACAGATCCTGTTGAGAGAGATTGTAAAACTTTTACATCACCTGCTGGTATAACTTTGGCTCTAGCACTAACTACTACATCAGTTTTTCCAAAAAATAGCCACAAACCAGTCAATGCCATAAAAATCAATATTGTCCATAAAATTCCTCGCCCAAGAGGATTTACAGGTCGATCTTCTATTTCAACTAAATGTGGTTTAAACCTGTCTTTGTCTTTTATATCATCCATTTATAGCTCCTGCTGTGTATAGAGGTGATGGTAGTAACCTTTTTTCTCCATCAACTCTTCGTGTGTACCTGCTTCAATAATCTGACCTTTATCCATAGCGATAATTACATCACAATTTTTTACAGTTGAGAGTCTATGTGCTATGATAATAGTTGTACGACCTTTTTTAATATTTGCTAAATTTTCATTAATGATTTTTTCTGATTCATAATCTAGTGCCGATGTTGCTTCATCAAAGATCAAGATTCTAGGATTTGTTAATAATGCTCTAGCAATTGCAACTCTTTGTCTTTGTCCACCCGATAGAGTTGAGCCTCTCTCGCCTACTTCTGTATCGTAACCTTCTGGGAACTCTGTTATAAAAGCATCAGCTCCTGAAATTCTAGCAACTTGTATGATCTGATCCATTGAAGCATCTGGTCTTGCCATGGCAATATTCTCTTTTATAGTTCCACGAAATAGATAATTTTCTTGAAGTACCACACCTATCATAGTTCTAAACCACTTAGAGTCAAAATGTCTAATATCCACCCCATCAACAAATACAGCACCTTCAGTTGGTAGATAAAGCCTTTGAATTATTTTGGTGATTGTACTTTTTCCACTACCGCTTCTGCCTATGATACCTACACTCATACCAGCAGCAATACTAAAAGATA
>JALWLB010000011.1 GCA_027081145.1 Campylobacterales bacterium | reverse complement strand
ATCGGGCAAGATATGAAACCCTCAAGATTTTTATCTCTTTTTATAATTGTATTAAAAATCATGAGAGGTTTCATAAGATACAATCTTTTTAATATCTTGATTTGTAAAAATGTCAACAGCCTCTTTTAAGTTAGAAACTATTTTAGTCTCGATCATGTAGGGATATAGTATATAGTATTTATCCCAAAAATGTACGATATATGAGCTTGAACTACTATTTGGAAATATAGAAAATTTAAAACACACATCATAAATTCTATTATCAATCTTTACGGGAGCAAACTCTACTTTTTTAGGATCTGCAAACTTGTCTGTTTTATACACCTGTATATCTTTAAAAGCTTTTATATTTAGATCAACTTTTTTATCTTGTAATTCATTATTTATGATAATGGCACTTTTTGAGCAATCATCATACACATAAAACTCCAATAAATCTCCTCTTTTATAAAATGGAAGAAACTTATCTTTTAAATTTGCAAAGTTTGATGGAGTTATATTTTGTTCACTCTTAAAGTTATTTAAAACTACAGCATAAACGATACCAATTATTACAATAACAACAATCAACTCTATGAGCGTAAAAGCTTTTTTATTCAATATATTCCTTTTGAAAGATAAATTCTAATTATAACATTTAAATTATTATGGTATTATCTATCTTATGAAAAAGATAAAGATATTAATACTTGAAGATGATTCAGTTTTGAGCGAAACTTTAGAAGAGTATTTAGAGGATTTAAACTATGAGGTTGATTTAGTAGAAGATGGACAAAAAGCTATTGAAATGATCTATGAAAATAGTTATGATGTTTTATTGTTGGATGTAAATGTTCCAACTATTGATGGATTTGATCTACTAAAAGAGCTTAGAAAAGATGGAGACCAAACTCCAGCTATCTACATGACATCACTAAATTCGATTGATGATTTAGCTCAGGGCTATGAGAGTGGATGTGATGATTATATTAGAAAACCGTTTGAGTTAAAAGAGTTAGAAATAAGAATTCAAGCTCTTTTAAAAAGAGAGTTTTCAGCTAAGTATGATTCAAAAGTGCAAATTAGTGATAACTGTTATTATGATATTCAAAATAATACTCTTTTTCTCAATAACCAAGAGCAGATATTGAACAATAAAGAGACAAAGCTTATAAAACTTTTTTTGCAAAATGCAAATCAAGTTCTTTCACACGATAAAATTTATAATACACTTTGGGATTATGATGAGAGATACTCTGAGAGTGCTTTAAGAACTTATATAAAAAATCTAAGAAAACTGATAGGAAAAGAGAAGATTGTTAGCATTAAAAAACAAGGGTACAAGTTTATTAGAGAGTGAGAAAAAGACACTTATCTCATTTTTACTCTTTTATTCATTTTTTTCCCTTATTATTTTACTATTTATAGCCTCTATATACTATAATCTTCAACGAGATGTGATGCTTCAAAAACAAAGAACCCTACTTCAAAACTATTCAAATATCTTAATCAAAGAGTTAAGATACCTACATGATAACTTTGATGTTACACAAGAGTATCCTAGATTTAAAGAGTTTAACTCAGCCATTTTTGATAGTAGCAAAAAAGAGATATTTTCACTTTTACAAGAGAAAGAGAAAAATTTAAATAAAAATATTTATAAAATTGGTGAAAAGATACACTTTATTAG
>JALWLB010000010.1 GCA_027081145.1 Campylobacterales bacterium | reverse complement strand
TTTAGTTGGTTTAAAAGCTTTATATGAAGATAAAATTCCAGTTAGAGGTGAGATAAAAGTAGCATTTGGCGAATCGATAGAAGAGGGAGTTACAGGAGTGATAGCAAATGTAATCTCAAACATAACAGGAGCAACAGCTAAGAGTGGGTTTAAAGGACTTGGCTCTAAATTTGCAAGAAATAATTTGATGGATTTTGGACAAAATTTGGATGCAAGTGTGAGATTTTTAGATATAAAAAGTGATAAATCTATAGATATATACTACAATCCATCAGTTGTACCAATAGATCCAAATATGCAACCTCTCATGCAAAAAGTAATGCAAGATAGAGCTACAAAAGAGGAAAAAATTGAGTTTAAAAACCTTTGGCAAAATAGAGTCAAAGAGATACTGATACATACTGATAAATATGATGGGTTGGTTGAGTGTAGATAATTTTTTTGATAAAGTTTTTTAAAATAGTTTAGAGATTTATAAGTTGGATTTTATGCAAAAGTAGAGCTAAAGAGAAAGTAAGTTACAATTTATCATATAAAAACAAAGGATATATTTGCAATCTCCTATAACTGTTAGCACACTAAACAATCAAATAAAATCTCTTCTTGAGAGCCACTTTATGAGTGTATATGTAGAGGGTGAAGTCTCAAGAGTTACCTATCACTCATCAGGTCATATCTATTTTAGTTTAAAAGATCAAAACTCTTCTATCTCTTGTGTTATGTTTAGAGGAAATGCTCAAAAGTTAAAGTTTCAATTAGAAGAGGGCTTAAAAGTTATCATAAATGGGGCTATAACTTTATATACTCCAAGGGGATCTTATCAAATTAACTGCTTTAGTATCGAACCAGCAGGTAGTGGGGCGTTAGCATTAGCTTATGAACAACTCAAAAAAAAGTTACAACAAAAAGGATATTTTGATAAAGATAGAAAAAAAGAGTTACCAAAATTTCCAAATCATGTAGCTTTGATCACCTCAAAAACTGGAGCAGCTTTACAAGATATATTAAGAGTTGCAACTTCAAGATGGCCACTTGTAAAATTTAGCATAATTGATACCATAGTCCAAGGACAAGAGGCTTCAAAAATGATTGCTAAAAATATACAATTGGCTGATAAAGAAAATTTTGATATTATCATTATTGCAAGAGGTGGTGGAAGTTTAGAAGATTTATGGCCATTTAATGAAGAGATAGTAGCAGATGCTATCTTTATGGCAAATACTCCAATTGTCTCAGCCATTGGTCATGAGATAGATTTTTTGATAAGTGATTTTGTAGCCGATCTAAGAGCTCCTACTCCATCATCTGCTATGGAGATGATACTTCCTGATATAAATGAGATGAGAATTTTTATAGACTCTCTAAAAGATAATCTAAACTCTAGCTTTAAAAATATTTTATATAAAAAAGAAAAAGAGTTACAACACATAAAAGAGTTATTAAGACAAAACTCAATTCAATCAAAACTATCACTCTTTTCTAATGAGATAAAGTCTCTAAAAGAGTACTATCACTCATATATAAACCAGATACTTTTACAAAAACAGAGTATTATAAAAAATTTAACACAAGCTTTTGAGTCTAACAATCCAGCTAAAAAAGATAAAGTAGGTTTTGCACAAATTAGCAAAAATGGCAAAAAAATAGCTCTTGAGAGTTTAAAGATTGATGATATTTTTGAGCTTTCCAACTCTAAAATAACTCTAAATGCAAAGGTAATAAATAAGGGCTACCTATAAGCCATAATTAAGATACTATTGAGTAAAATCAGCAAAAAATTTTAGGAAGTACTATGTCAAGAAGATGTTCAATAAGTGGCAAAGGTCCAATGGTAGGAAATAATGTAAGCCATGCAAACAATAAGACAAAAAGAAGATTTCTACCAAATCTAAGAAGTGTTAAAATAACTTTGGAAGATGGTACAACAAAAAGAGTTAAAATCTCTGCCAAAGAGTTAAGAACAATGAGGAAAAATTCGTAACAACTCAACTTCACAATAAGCATTTTTAAAGGATTTTTATGCGATTTTGGGCAAAAATAACAAAAATCCTTCATCTAAGAAAAAGAACAAAACCACCAATTAATTTAGATATAGAGTTATATCAACAACTAGCTCCATTTAGATTGCCAATAATAATAACAATTTTAATGATGATGATAGGTACTTTGGGGTATATCATTATCGATAACTTTTCTCTAATGGATGCGATATATCAAACTGGTATCACATTTACAACTGTTGGATTTGGAGAGCAGGGTGAATTATCAAATGCTGGAAAGCTCTTTACAATTGCACTTATAATTTTAGGTTTTGGGGCATTTAGTTTTTCTATAGGTATCTTGGTTGATGTTTTAAATAGAGGGGATTTGAGTAGATTATTAAGGGAGAGAAGTATGCTATATAAAGTTGCAAGGTTGAAAAACCATTTTGTTATTTGTCATCACAATCACTATACGATTCAATTGACTCAACAATTTAGAGAAAATCATATACCTTTTGTTGTTGTAGATCCGAGCGAAAATTTAGAATCTGAGGCAAAAAAATATAACTATCCATACTATATCCAAGAAGAGCCTCACACTGAAGTAGCTCTTATAAAAACATTTTTATCAAGTGCAAAAGGAATTATCACACTTTCAGAAAACATAGCTGATAATATCGCACTAATTGCCTCTGCAAGACTTTATGAAAAAGAGATCAAAAGAAAAAGAGCTTACATAATCATAACAAATGCTTCAACAAAAAGTGATATAGAAAAGTTAAAAAAACTAGGAGCAGATAGTGTAATCTCTCCTACTAAATTGATGGCTCAAAGAATTAGTGCAATTAGCCAAAGACCAGAGATGGAAAATATTTTAGAAGAGTTTTTGTACAAAAAAGATACTCCCTTAGATATAGAGGAGGTAAAAGTTCCAAGCTATTCATGGTTGATTTTTAAAAAGTTAAAATTGGCTAAATTAAAAGAGAGTGTTAATGTTGATATAATAGGTCTAAGAGATGCAAAAGGAAAATTTTTACCAATGCCAGATAAAGATACAATCATAGTGCAAGATTCAAAACTACTACTAATTGGAGCAAGTGCAAATATAAAATCGGCTAAAAAGATCATTCGTAAAAAAGAGATGCCAAAAGAGTTACAATATGTTTAATCTATTTTTTCTAAAAGGTGGACTTAGTGTAGTTGATGGCTTTTTTTGTGATGGTGTTAGTGTAGGGTTAAAACCAAATAGTGAACTTGATGTTGCATATATAAGAAGTGATAGTTTATGTGAAGTTGAAGCTCTATTTACTACTAACAATTTTCAAGCAGCACCTATAAAGCACTTTTTAAACTATTCCAAAAATTTTAAGAGTGATTTTTTATTGATAAACTCTAAAAATGCAAATGCACTAACAGGAAAAAAGGGAGTTGAAGATATAGAAAAAATCTTTCAAAGTTTATCTAAAAAACTAAAAGTTACAAATCCTATTATGAGCTCAACCGGAGTTATTGGCTATAGATTGGATTGTGATAAAATCATCTCATCTTTTGATAAATTTAATTTTAAAGCAAAAAACTCAAACAATGCTGCAAAAGCTATCATGACAACAGATACTTATGAAAAAGAGTGTGCTATAAAAGTAGAATTAGATGATGGTAGCTTTTTTCATGTAGCTGCAATTGCCAAAGGAGCTGGTATGATAAATCCAGCTATGGCTACAATGTTATGTTTTGTCTTAACTGATGCAAATATACCAAAAGAGGATATGAGAGAGTTACTACTAGAAGCAAATGAAGACTCTTTTAATGCAATTAGTGTAGATGGTGATACCTCTACAAATGATACTGTTTTGCTCTTATCAAATGCAAAGAGTAAAGTTTATAACAAAACTGCTTTTAAAATGGCACTAAAACAACTCTTGAAACATTTGGCTTTTGAAATATTAAAAGATGGTGAAGGTGCTTCAAAAGTGGTAGCATTTGAGATAAAAAATGCAAAAAATATAGATGAAGCCAAAAAAGCCTCAAAAGCACTCAGTAACTCTTTGTTGGTTAAAACTGCACTCTTTGGGGAAGATCCAAATTGGGGAAGAATCGCATCAACCATAGGAGCTAGTGGAGTTGCTTGTGATGAAGAGAGTTTAATTATTAAATATGATGATTTATTGATCTACTCTAAAGAGTTTCCAATGCTTGATAAAACCAGAGAAAAAGAAGCTATTAAAATCATGCAAAAAGATAGCTTTAAAATTAGTTGTGATTTAGGAGTAGGCAAAAGTTGTTATACCAGTTATGGGTGTGATTTAAGTTATGAGTATATAAAAATTAATGCAGATTATAGAACATAGATGTTATAATAATCTTATATAAAAGAATAGGGAGGGAAATAGATGCTACATGAATATAGAGATATAATAAAAATTTTAAAAACCAAAGATGCTCACTTTGCTAAAATATTTGAAAAACATAACGCTTTAGATGATAAGATCAAAGAGCTTGAATCACAACGCTATGTAGATCAAGTAGAGTTAGAGAAGCTCAAAAAAGAGAAGCTTAATCTAAAAGACAAAGCATATGCAATAATTTTGGAGTATAAAAAACAGCACAATTAGTGTTTTAGTATATCGCTTAAAAACTTTTTGGCTCTGATTGTTTTTGGATTATTAAAAAACTCTTTGGGGGTATCTTCTTCTATGATTTTACCCTCATCCATAAAAACTATCCTATCACTTACCTCTCTTGCAAAACCCATCTCATGAGTAACACAAACTATACTAAAGCTCTCTTTTGCCAAATCTTTCATAACCTCTAACACTTCATTAATCATTTCAGGATCAAGTGCACTTGTAGGCTCATCAAAGAGTATGATTTTAGGCTTCATTGCCAATGTTCTAGCGATTGCAACTCTCTGTTTTTGTCCACCACTAAGCTCACTTGGATATTTATTTGCTTGATGGGGTATTTTAACTCTCTCTAAAAGCTCCATCGCAAGATCTATTGCTTGATTTTTAGCCATCTTTTTAACTTTGATAGGAGCTAATATTAAATTTTCTAAGATACTTAAATGTGGAAAGAGATTAAAATGTTGAAACACCATTCCAACCTCTTGTCTTATTTTATTGATATTTACACCTCTTTTGTATATATCAACTCCATCAATAATAATCTCTCCACTATCTATCTCTTCAAGCCTATTTATACATCTAATAAGAGTTGATTTACCACTCCCACTAGGACCACAAATTACAACCACTTCACTCTTTTTTAAATTAAAATTTATATCTTTTAAAGCGTGAAATTTTTCATAAAATTTATTTATATTTTTCATTTGTACTATATTACTCATTTAACTGTTTCTCCACCTTTTTTTCAAGTTTAGCCGCATACTTACTCATAGAAAATGCTATAGAAAAATAGATCAAAGCCACAAAACTAAATATCTCAAAACTAAGATATAATCTATTATTTATGATTGTAGCTGCTCTAAAAAATTCAATTACCCCTATAGTATAAGCCAAAGAGGTATCTTTAAACAAAGCTACAAATTGAGATATAAAAGATGGAATCATTTTTCTATATGCTTGAGGTAGTATGATAAATAAAAATGTTTGAGTATCACTCATACCAACACTTTTGGCCGCTTCAAATTGACCTTTTGGTATAGAGTTTATTCCAGCTCTTACGATTTCAGCTACATAAGCACTTGTAAAAATACTCAAAGCAATGATAGCTGCAACCGTTGGTGATGCACTCGTTTTAACTCCAAAAATGCTAAGAGATATGACAGGAATTGCAAAAAATATCCAAAATATCACCATAATTAAAGGAGTTGCTCTAATTAACTCTATAAATAACAAAGCTGGATATTTAAAAATCTTTATATTTCCATATCTCGCAATTCCTAAGATTGAGCCTATGATAAAACTTATAAAGATAGAGATTATCGCTAAAATAAAAGTAAGAGCCAATCCTCCAATTTCACCACTTTTTCCAAAAAATAGAAACTTCATATTATCAAGTGTAAAAAACTCTCTAAAATCGGCATCAGGAAATGCAAGAACTTGAAACAGTTTAAAAGCTCCAACAATAAAGAGTAGATTTAAAATAAAAAAGAGCAACTTTTTATTTTCAAAAAACTCTTCAGCTCTTTTTGATAAGCTATGCATTTTTAAACCCTTTTGAAAACTTTATCTCCAAAAGATTCATCCAAAATGATGTAAAAAGAGTTAGCATTATATAAAGAATAGTAACAACAGTAGCCGCTTCAAATCCTCTAAATGTATCAGCATCTATCTGTTGAGATGAAAATGTCAGCTCAGCCACCCCAACAGTCATAGCAAGAGAAGAGTTTTTGATAAGATTTAAAAATTGACTTGTAAGTGGAGGGATGATAATCCTAAAAGCTTGAGGAAAGATTATATGATACATTCTTTGAAAAGAGTTTAACCCTAAAGTTTTTGCTGCTTCATCTTGTCCTTTTGATATAGATACTATACCAGCCTTTACACTCTCAGCTATATAAGCTGCAGTATAAAGAATTAGTGCAAATAAAGCAGCAAAAAATTCATCACTATTTTCAACTCCAAGCAAATGAGAGAGAGTTTTTAAAAATGGGAAAACTTCCGATAAACTAAATGCAAAATAGAAGAAAAATATTTGAACAATCAAAGGTATATTTCTAAAAAACTCTACATAATAAGATGCCAATAGTGAGATAAAAAAGTTTTTTGAGCTCCTTGCTATACCTACCAAGGAGCCTATAAAAAAACTAAAAAATATCCCAATAATAGATAATTTGATAGTCATAATCAAGCCCTTTAATAAGAGCTCTTTATATTCGATTATGACATACCAATCAAACTCATACCCCATTATTTAAGACTTAAACTCTATGGCCAAATTTCAGGTAGAGTCTCAGGATCTTTACCGAACCATTTTTTATAAAGCTTTGCATAAGTGCCATCTTTTACAGCATCTTGAATAGCAAAATTGACTGCATCTCTAAAGTTGCTATCATTTTCTCTAACACCCATACCATATGGCTCATACGAAATGGTTGAGCCTATAACTTTAAAAGCTCCTTTTGAATCTTTTGCTTGGGTTGAACACCAAACAAGATCGGTTGTAATAGCATCTATTCTTTTTTTCTTAAGAGCCATGATAGCTTGAGGATACTCTTGGAAAGTGACAATTTTTGCTTTTGGTTGTACTTTTAAAAAGTTCTCTCCACTTGTGGCTCCTTGGATTGCTCCGACTTTTAATCCTGCAAAATCTTTGTAACTTTTTTGTGTTGCATCACTTCTAACTAAAATTGATTGTCCATCAAAAAAGTAAGAGATTGTAAAATCGATTGGTCCATCTCTTTCAACTTTGTGAGTCATACTAGCTGCTGCTATATCGATGGTGCCATTTTGTACCATTGGGATTCTTGTTTTTGAAGTAACTTGAATAAATTTTGCTTTTACACCCAGTTTATCGGCTATATAGTTAATAAGATCTATATCAAATCCTACAACTTCACCCTTTTCATTAATAAAACCAAACGGTTTGAAATCATACTTAACTCCAGCTTTTAATACTTTGGATTTTTGAACATCTTCTAATGTTCCAGCACTAAGAGCACTAAAGCTAAACATAATAGTTGCTACTAAAGCAATAACTTTTTTCAACATGATAAATTCCTTTAATTATAAGATTTTTTGATCAAGCTATTATAGTAAAAGAAGTTAAAAGTTATATGGGGGTCAGGG
>JALWLB010000009.1 GCA_027081145.1 Campylobacterales bacterium | reverse complement strand
CCTAAAGCAACCAAAGCATCTTTAACACTTTTAGCTCTTTTTAATCCAAGTGCATAGTTATACTCATCAGTTCCCCACTCATCACAATTACCCTCAATTTTGACAGAAAAATCTTTTGCTTCAGGAGAGTTTAGTATGGAGGCATTCTCTTGCATTTGAAGTTGCAAATCTATTGGTATATAGTATTTATCAAATTCAAAATAGATTGATTGTAACATTCCTTCTAATTTAGCAATTTTTTCACTTTGTGTCATCATTGGCATCTGCTCAACACTCATATTATCCATATGATCCATTGTATTGATGACTTCACTCTCTTGTTGTGGTGTTTGAACCTCTGGTGTAGCTACTGAAGTGACAGGTTCAACCTCTGGTGTCTTTTGAGCACAACCACCAAATAGCATTAACATAAAAACCAAACTTGCAAAAATAGTATTTTTCACAACTACCTCCTAATATTAAATTAATATAATCTTAGCACTTTTTTCTTAAAGGACACTTCTAAAAATCACCAATCAATTGATTGAATTCTTCCAATATTCAAAGGAAATAGAAAGCTCTTGTTTGCATTTAGTCTCAAAATTCCCAATGCACTCTGATTTGCTAAATATTTTATATATAAAACACTCTCGGCATTTTCTGAAAATCTTGGAAACATATTTTTCCCATTGGATGTTAATTTTCTAATAAAATCGGTCTTTGTAGAGATGAGATATAGATTAAAAGTGTTTCTTCCAAAAGCACTGTTTGATTCTCTACTTGAATAGACAATATAGTTTTTATAAGTGCTACATGAACTATTATTTTTACCATGATAGACCATCTGCTCAACACTTCCACCACCTATGTTTTTTGCAAATATATTTGGATAACCAAGTCTTTCAGAGATAAAAACGATTCTCTTTTCATCATCAACAAAACTTCCACCTACATCAATTCCACTATATCTTGTTAATCTCTTTTTTCTTTTTGTTTTAATATCATACAAATAGATATCTGGCTGATCATGTGGAGCCATTGTTAAAAGCAACTTTGTACCATCTTTAGAGACATCAGAGCAGATCAACATTCCATTTGAAGATATAATTTTTCTTCTCTCTCCAGTTAAGAGATTGATCTTATAAAGAGTAGGAACCCCACTACGATATGAGGTGTAATAAAATTCACTCTGTTTTTGATTTGCCCACTTTGGAAAGATATTTAACCCACCCTTTAAGATAGATTGCTTAAAACTCAAAGTGTAATCACTAACAACTATTTCACTCTCTCCAGGAGATAGATATCTTGCAAAAATAACATATCTTTTCATCCACTCAATCGATTCAAATCCAAAATATTTATTTATATCAATAGCAATATTGTGTGCTAAAAATGGATATCTTTTTGGCTTTGATATAGCATAAAATTTCTCATATAAAAGCTCTCCACTTTGTACATTTATAAGTTTTGCACTAGCTATTAATCTATTGCTCGATTCTCTTTCTATTTTTGCTTTGATGGCTAGTTCGATTCCTTCATTTGCTAAATCACGAGATACTAAATTATCCTCATAATTACCAATCACAAAGCCATTTTTTACTTGAAAATGGGTACTAACTTTTAAATCACCAATTAAAAGTTTAAAAAATTTATTCTCTATACTTTTATTAACACCACTACTCCCACCATTGATAACAACAATTTTAGGTTGTTTATCTATCTTTTTTACTATCTCAATAGTTGCATCAAGTGCAAAAATATTAAAAGCAAATATCGCAACAAGAACTAATACTCTCATCAAATTCCTCTCTCTTTATCTTTAAATTCAAATATAGCTTCAATGAAAGGTCCTTTATCGTAAGCTTTAAATCTTTCATATGTTAAATTATCAAGAAATGCCTTAAGCTTTGTATCGAATAGATTATTATTTGATAAATTAATAATTTTATAAGTTAGTCTTCCATGTTTGTCGATTCTAATTCTAACATTTGCTTTTAAACCATCTTGAGTTGAGAGGGTTCTTTGCCATGCTGCCATAATCTTATTTGAAATACTACTCCAAAAATCGTCATATTCACCACTTTTTTGACTAGAAGATGCTGGATTGATATTTAGCTTCTCTACAGCTTGTGAAGCTTGTCTAGCCTCTCTTCTTTTTCTAATTTCTTCAGCAATTTTTGCTGCTTTTTTTCTCTCTAGCTCTTTTTGTTTTTTCAGACGGCTCTCTCTAATAGCCAACTCTTTTTCATGTTTTTTCATCTGCTCTTTTAACTTATCTGTTGGAAGATCATTAAAAAGCTCTTTTATACTCTTTTTCTCTTTATCTCTTGATTCTTGCTTTTTCGTAGCAACACTCTCTTTTGCTTCTGATTCTTCTTGTGGTTTAGTTTGAGGTTGAACTGGAGGTGTTAAAATCTGTTCTAGCTCTGGTGATGGCTGCTCACTAGGATCCGCTTCTAAATCGACAACAATCGCTTCTTCGATATTAAAACCGTAATCTTTTTTTTTATCTTTTTGTTCATGTATATAATATGAAATTAGAAGAAAAATTAAAAGATATATTAAAATTGAAAAGAGTATTCCAATTATATCAAAAAATCTTTGATTACCCATCTGTAACGAGTGACACTTTGGTGTAGCTTGAATCTTTTAAAGTTTTTAAAACCATCATAACATCATTATATTTTAAGTTTCTATCTGCTTTTATATATACCACTGTATCTTTAGGATATTTTTCTGATAAAAGTGCAAAACTATCTGCAAAACTATCAAACTCATACTCCTCTTTATCTATATAGATTACTCTATTTTTATCAACTCTGATAACCAAATCGGACATTTTATCGATACTTTGATTTCTTGATCCTTGAGGAAGGGTGATATTATCTTCATACTCTATAATTGGTGTTGTCACCATCAATATAGCCAATAAGACCAACATGATATCCACCAAAGGTGTAATATTTAAATCCGGTGTCTCTTCCCAATTAAAATTCATACTTTCTTCTACCCTCACTTGTCGGCTCTTTTGATATTGGGTTATTTAAAAGCTCAATTTCACGATTTATAATACTCAAAAGCTCATACGCTTTTCGTTTTAAAAGTACATGAGCACTATATGCTGGAATTGCTACAAAAATTCCAACAGCAGTTACAACCAAAGCTTCACTAATAGCAGGAGCTATAACATTCAAAGATGCACTAGTTTCACTACCTAGCTTAGAGAAAGTATTTAAAATAGAGACAATCGTTCCAAATAGTCCAATAAATGGTGAAGTTGATGATATTACAGACAAAAGTGCCAAATAGTTAGTAGCATTTTTTTCAGCAACACTTTTACAAAGCTCATATGAAGCATTTGAATGCCTACTCACACCTATACATTTACTAAGAACAGATTTTTGTCTAATTCTTGTACTTCCTTGCAAAAGTGACTCTAGTGAGGCTTGTTCAACACTCTTCCAACTACTAAGAGTTAGTGTTCTTGATATATATACCCAAATAGTTAAGATAAAGTATATAGACAACCAGATAAAGACAAAAGTTGTTACAAAACCACCTTCGAGTATATACCCAAATATAATATCCATAACGACAACCTTTAATTAAAGGTGCCCTTTTGTAGCACTCTCTATCTTTGCAGTTGCACTGGCTATTGCTACATCAGAATCACCCATACTTTTTATCAACTCTTTTGCATCTTCTATCGATTTTGATATTTCACTTCCACTAATAGCAACAGCACCATCTGCCAAAATTGTAACCTTATTTTCATCAACTTTTACATACCCCCAGTTGATAGCTACCATCTCTATAGCATCATCCTCTTTTGTTATCTCAATCACACCAGCTTTAAGCAAAGTTACCAAAGAGGCGTGATGAGGAAGTATCCCAAACTCACCCTCACTTCCTGGAAGTGTAGCACTTTTGATACTTCCTTCATAAATCAAGCCCTGAGGTGTTACTATCTCAATCTGAATTGTCTCCATAGGTTTTCCTATATATTTTATTTTTTCATTTTTTGAGCTTTTTGGATAGCCTCTTGTATATCTCCAACCATATAAAATGCATTTTCTGGTAAATCATCATATTTACCCTCAACAATACCTTTAAATCCAGCTATTGTATCCTCAAGAGAGACATATTTTCCAGGGCTTCCTGTAAATACTTCTGCAACAAAAAATGGTTGAGATAAAAATTTCTCTATCTTTCTAGCTCTCTCAACAATCTGTTTATCCTCTTCACTAAGCTCATCCATACCTAAAATTGCAATAATGTCTTGCAAATCTTTATATTTTTGTAAAACTTGTTGAACATCTCTTGCAACTTGATAGTGCTCATCTCCTAAAATTTGAGGATCAAGCATTCTTGAGGTTGAATCTAGTGGATCAACTGCAGGATAGATTCCCTTTTCTGCTATAGATCTATTTAAAACTGTTGTTGCATCAAGATGAGCAAAAACAGTTGCAGGAGCAGGATCAGTTAAATCGTCTGCTGGAACATAAACAGCTTGAACTGAAGTGATTGATCCTTTTTTTGTTGATGTAATTCTCTCTTGTAGTGCTCCCATCTCTCTAGCAAGTGTCGGCTGATACCCAACAGCACTTGGAATTCTACCTAAAAGTGCACTCATCTCCGATCCACTTTGAGCAAATCTAAAGATATTATCTATAAACATCAAAACATCAAGCCCCATCTCATCTCTAAAGTACTCTGCCATAGTAATTCCAGTTAAAGCAATTCTGTTTCTAGCTCCTGGAGGCTCATTCATCTGTCCATAACATAAGGCAACTTTATCCAAAACATTGGACTCTTTCATCTCAAAGTATAGATCATTTCCCTCTCTAGTTCTCTCACCAACTCCAGCAAATACAGAGTATCCACTATGTTTAAAAGCAACATTATGAATAAGCTCCATAATAATAACTGTCTTTCCAACTCCAGCACCACCAAATAGTCCAACCTTTCCACCTTTTGCATAAGGAGCTAAAAGATCAACCACTTTTATACCGGTTTCAAAAATTTCACTCTTTGTACTTTGATCTTCAAAAGGGGGTGGATCTCTATGGATTGACCATTTCTGTTTTGCCTCTAATTTTTCACCACCATCGATAGTATCTCCAACCACATTAAAGATTCTACCAAGAACCTCTGTACCAACTGGTACACTAATAGGTGCACCAAGTGCTTTTACTTTTGTACCTCTTACTAAACCTTCAGTCATATCCATAGCGATCGTTCTAACTCTATTATCACCAATATAGGCTGCAACTTCAAGTATTAGTCTCTCTTTTTTACCTTCAACTTCATAATTGATCTCTAATGCTTCATTCATTTTAGGAAGATAATCTTCAAAATCGACATCTACAACAGGTCCCATTACCTGAGAAATTATACCTTGCATAAAATTTGCTCCTTTTTTTAATTCTTAATTTATTTTAGTGCTTCCATACCACTAATGATTTCAATAAGTTCAGTTGTAATAGCCTCTTGTCTAGCTTTATTGTACAAAATAGTTAACTCATCTACTCTTTGACTCGCATTTTTAGTAGCATTATCCATTGCTTGCATTCTAGCACTATGCTCAGCTGCTAAAGAGTCAATTAGTGCATAATACATATTATATTCAAAATATTTTTTGATCAACTCATCTAAAATTTTCTCTTCATTTTCAGACTCTATCTCCATCATAGATTCATTATCATCACTCTTTATATCTGATATATCAACTGGTGCTAAATCAACTTGACGAAGTTCTTGAGTTATCATATTTTTATAACCATTATGAACTAAAATAATTTTATCACTCTGTGAAGTTGAAAAATCTTCAATAACTTTTAAAATTATCTCTTGAGCTTTTTCATAAGTTGGAGATGAACTAACACCTATATCTTTTGTATATAACTCCATACCTTTAAAGTTAAAAAAATCGATCCCTTTTCGTCCAACTGCCCTTAATCTAACTTTAGAGCCTTTTTGCTTAAACTCATCTATCAAAGTATTAACTCTTTTAATAGTTTGAATATTAAAACCACCACATAGACCTTTATCCGCAGTTATAAAAACTATATCAACAACTTTTGGGTTCTCAATCGGTTCAAAAAATCTGCTTGTTGTGCCACCAACTTTGAACTTATTTATTCTTGATGCAATTTCAGATAACATCTCATTTATCTTATTTGCATATTCGCGAGATCTTTTAGCCACCTCTTCTGCTCTTTTAAGTTTAGCAGTTGAGACAAGCTTCATAGCTCTTGTTGTCTTTTTTGTGTTATTAACACTTTTGATTTTTCTTTTAATATCTTTTAAATTTGCCATCAATTAGCCCTATTTTACCAAAAAAGTAGCTTTAAACTCATCTAGTACTTTATTTAACAGATTTTCTATATCTGCATCCAGTTTTTTATTTGTTCTAATAGATGTCAATAGATCTGGATACTTAGCCTCTATAAATGGATAGAGCTCAGCCTCAAATTTTGTAACATCTTCAACAGCTATATCATCTAAAAAC
Source organism: Campylobacterales bacterium (assembly GCA_027081145.1). Lineage (GTDB taxonomy): Bacteria > Campylobacterota > Campylobacteria > Campylobacterales > QNZT01 > JALWLB01. Next base: position 1,360 of record JALWLB010000009.1, on the reverse strand, counting down.
CCTTTTGCACCTGCATAAATAATAACAATTTGTTTTTCAATAGCAAGAGGGGAGTATGGAGGCTGTTTTAAAACCTCTACCATTCTTGCACCTCGCTCAAGCTGATCTCTACTTGTTTTATCAAGATCAGATGCAAATTGAGCAAATGCTTGAAGCTCTCTATATTGAGCTAGATCAAGTCTAAGAGTTCCAGAAACCTGCTTAGTAGCTTTAATTTGAGCAGCTCCACCAACTCTTGAAACCGATAATCCAACATTAATAGCTGGTCTGATACCTGAGTTAAAAAGATCTGTTTCTAAAAATATTTGACCATCAGTAATAGAGATAACATTTGTTGGAATATATGCTGAAACATCACCCGCTTGAGTTTCGATTATTGGTAGTGCAGTCATACTTCCAGCACCAAGTTCATCACTCATTTTAGCAGCTCTTTCAAGCAGTCTTGAGTGTAAATAAAATACATCACCAGGATACGCTTCTCTTCCTGGTGGTCTTCTTAAAATAAGTGCCATCTCTCTATAAGCAACTGCATGTTTGCTAAGATCATCATAAATTATCAAAGTGTGTCTTGAGTTATCTCTAAAATATTCACCCATAGTAACACCAGCATATGGAGCTAAAAATTGTAAAGCGGCAGAGTCACTTGCTCCTGCTGCTACAACAGTTGTATAATCCATCGCACCATGCTCTTCAAGTTTTTTAACAACTTGAGCTATGGTTGATTGTTTTTGTCCAATTGCAACATAGATACAGATAACATCTTGTCCTTTTTGGTTTATAATTGTATCAATTGCAACTGTTGTTTTACCAGTTTGTCTATCACCAATAATTAACTCTCTTTGACCTCTACCAATTGGAACAAGAGCATCGATCGCTTTTATACCTGTTTGAAGTGGTTCATGAACCGATTTTCTATCCATAATGCCTGGTGCTTTTTCTTCAACAAATCTATATTCATTAGATTTTATCTCACCTTTACCATCTATTGGATCACCAAGAGGATTAACCACTCTTCCAATAAGCGAATCTCCTACTGGAACTTTTAAGAGTCTGCCAAGTCTTTTAACTGAGCTTCCTTCTCGTATTCCAAGACCCTTACCAAGTACAACTACACCCACACTACTCTCTTCGAGATTTAGAGCCATTCCTCTTTCACCATTTTCAAACTCTACCATCTCTCCAGCCATGACATTATTAAGTCCATAAACTTTTGCCACACCATCTGCAAGTTGAACAACTTTACCTGTCTCTTCAACATCTACATTTAGTTTAAAATCTTTAATCCTCTCTTGTATCAGAGAGCTTATCTCATCAGCTTTCAATTTTGCACCCACGCATTACTCCTTGATTTTTATAATTT
>JALWLB010000008.1 GCA_027081145.1 Campylobacterales bacterium | reverse complement strand
GTTAAAATATTTATGATTTTATCATAAAAGTAAAATAAATAAATATTTTTTTACAAGTAGTTTATATTTTAAGATTATATTTAAACTCTGGAATAATCTCTTTTAGTTTTTTTATTTTATTGTCAGTCATTAAAAGCTCTTCGATATCATTTTGTAATTTTACAATATCATAATTTGTGATCTTACTTACAAAGATAGAGTCATAAATAGTTTTTTTATCACTCTCATCTATCAATAACTCTTCATACATCTTCTCTCCAGATCTTAAACCGGTAAATTTTACTTCAAGATCATCTTTGCCATAAAGTCTTAACATCTTTCTAGCTAGATCTATAATCTTTATAGGTTTTCCCATATCTAAAATAAAAAGTTCATTTGCTTTTGCAATAGAGGCAGCTTGAAGTACAAGCTGACAAGCCTCTGGTATAAGCATAAAGTATCTTGTAACTTCAGGATGTGTCACTGTTAATGGAATATTATTTTCAATTTGGTACTTAAACTTTGGTATCACACTACCACTACTGCCTAGTACATTACCAAATCTAACTGTTGTTATAGAACTCTTTTTTGAATCAATATTGTGAGCATATAATTCACTAACTCTTTTTGTAGCTCCCATAATATTTGTAGGTCTAACTGCTTTATCGGTTGAAATGAGTACAAATTTATCTACATGATATTTGATAGATAAATCTATACAATTTTTAGTACCTATAATATTATTTAAAATTGCACCCTCAATATTTTTCTCACATAGATGTACATGTTTATAAGCAGCTGCATGAATGACTATTTGAGGTTTGTATCTTTTAAAGCTCTTTTCAAGCAATTTTTTATCTACTACTGATTGCATTAGTAAAATTGGTTTCTTATCATGTAAAGCTTCTGAAATTTTATATAAGTTAAACTCACTATGATCCAATAAAATAAGCCTTTTAGCTCTATATTTTGCACACTGCAAAGCTATCTCGCTACCTATACTTCCTCCAGCTCCAGTAATTAGGATAACTTTATCTTTTATAAAACTCTCAACTGCACTCGCATCTAAATCTTTTGGTCTTCTAGCCAATAGATCCTCAATTGATAAATCTCGTAACTTTTCATGTTTATCACCAAGTAGTTTTGAAAGCTTAATATTTGTAACACCAAACTCTTTAAGATCTTCAAAAATTTGATCCAACTCTTTTGGCGTATAATCTTTTGCAATAATTGCACTTGTAATGTTATGCTTATTAATAAGATATGCTAATTTTGTCATATCATGTACTTTTAAATTTGATAGGTATGAGTCAATCATACTATCATCATCATCAACTATAGCAACTGGATAGTAATTTAACTCTTTTGTGCTTGAATTTGCAATGATATGTATAGCTTTTGTATTTGCACCTATGATAATAGTGGGGTTTAAACTATTTGGTTTTGATAACTCTTGAAAGATTCTTTTTGAAAATCTTATGCTAACTATAAATATAAATGACAATAAAAAATCAATTATAATAGCCGATCTAGGAAAAGCACCATCATAAAAACTAACAATATAGAGTACAAAAATAGTATATGAAAATAAAAGTGCTATAAATATCTTTTGTACATCTTTTAATACAAAATATCGCCAAGTTATAAAATAAATTTTAAATAGATAGAAAATAGCAATTTTTATAGCTATAAATATCCAAACCAAGTTCCAAAAGCCAACTTTATGCTCAGGCCAGACA
>JALWLB010000007.1 GCA_027081145.1 Campylobacterales bacterium | reverse complement strand
GATTCATAATCAACCAATTAAAATAAAAGAAAAAATTAAAAAAGTACTTGCATTAAAACCAAAACAAACTAGCAATAAAATTACTCCAAAGAGAGAAAAAGAGTTTAATGAAATTTTTATCATTGTAAAAAGCATGTTAAATTCTATATCAGATACTTATAAAAAAATCCACCAAATGCAATCCCTAACAAAATTAAAAAAAGAGGAGATATCTAAAAATCCTAGCAAATATGCTTTAATTTCATTTGAAGATAGTTTAACAACTTTAGAGAATAGTTTAAACTCAAACTTAAAAACATTAAAAAATAGATATGATCAAATTTTAAATATCTCTAAAACTTTTAAACAAAACACTATTTATGATGATAGGTTTGATATATATAATAAAAAGTATCTTTTAGAACAAATTGATATAGAGATAGAAAATGTAAAAAACTTTGAACACAAAAGTACAATTCTTGCTATCAAAGTTGATAAAAACTGTCTGGAAGGTCTAACTTTGTCTAAAGATAAAACTTTAATTTTAAAAAATGTTGCAAAATTGATCACAAAATCTTCAAATCAAAGTGATATTGTTGCATATTTTGAAGATGGTATATTTATTGTTTTATTAAAATATACAACACAAGAACAAGCTATAAATTATAGTTTAAAGATTAAAGATTTATCTTCAAGTGCAAGTTTTATAATAGACTCAAGAGATATTGATGTTGAACTATTGGTTGGAGTTTCATTAGTTGATCCTAGCTTAACACGCGAAGAGATAATTTCACAAGCAATTGATAATTTGTTAGACTAAAATAGCAATACATACCAATATAATCACATAAAAAACACTATTTGGTATATTTTGTAAATAGTGATCAAAATTTTTATTAAATATTTTTGTTGATCTTGAGAGCTTTTTAGTTTTTGCTAAACTTTTTAAAAATTTTGTTTGACCTAAATTATTGAGCCTTTTAACTCCAGCTTTGCCATATGTTGATGCAAATAAAAATACTCTTTTGCTAACACTATTTTGCATATTTTTATATATCGATACTACATCATTACCCACTATTTTAAAAAGAGTAGAAGAGTTTTTTTTAAAAACTTTGGCAAAAGATATGGAAGACTTGAAAGATTTTAAATTTGAAGTTTTACTCAAAATCTCTATACCACCCCTTAATCCCGCTAAATTTATAAGCTCATACACATCAGCAAAGAGTGTTTTTATAGGTTTTAGATTTTTATCATTTTTGGCAATTTTTGCTATTTTGATGATATGTTTTCCAAACCATTTTGGAAGTTTACCACTTTTTTGAGCAAATTTTACAAAAGATATAGCAGGTTTTAAACTAACTAAGCTACCACCACTAATAATACTCATACCACTTGCAATAACTCCTATACTAGAAAGAGCTACTAAAACTTTATCAACCTCCTTATCGTTTAGATAGTGGTAACTCTCAATAGTTAAATCTCTTATATCACCAAATAAAAACAGATCACTAACCCCAGCAGCTATTTGTCCACTAAGTTCATCACTTTTGCCACTTATAACACCTTCTAAAATTTTTTGATTTTTATATTGATCGCTTTGTCTAATTTCTCGTATTTGGTTTAAAAGTTTTATAGCTTGTGGGTTTGAATTTACATATTTATAGTGCATAAAAAATGTTAGATATTCATCAGCATCTGCGTATTTTTTCTCTTTTATCATATCTTTAACTATTGGCAGAGGATCGATTCTTGTCAAAGCATTAAATTCACTTGGTTTTTCTGTGATCATTCTATCATGTAGAACAAATATAGACAAAACAAGTATCAAAAAAGCAAAAATTCTTAATATCATGTAGAGATTATATCAAGTATGTTAAGATAATGTTATAAAACACTTATGGTTTTTGATAAAATTATATTTAAAGACAAAAATCATAAGTGTTTTATTTCTTGCCCGTTAGGGCAAAGCACAAGTTGGGGGAATTTTTGTTGGAATTTACTTCCAACAAAAAGGAGATAATTAAATGAAAAAAGTTTTTAAAAGCGTCAATGCACTAGATCAAAAATGTTATGATAAATACTTTTTAAATGAAGATATATTACAAGAACACGCAGCACTTGGATTAAAGAGTGTTTTACCAAAAGATAGTAGTCGTATTTTAATAGTTGCTGGAGTTGGCAATAATGGAGCTGATGGTATAGCTCTTGCTAGAATATTACATAAATTATATGATGTTGATCTGTACATTCCATTTGGTGTAAAATCAAAAATGGCAAATTTACAACTAAAAAGAGCAAAATCTATTGGTGTAAATATTATAAATGATATTGATAGTGATAATCGATATGAAGTAATTGTTGATGCACTTTTTGGCTCAGGATTAAATAAAGAGCTTAACCAAGATACTATACAAATTATTAATACTCTAAATCAAATTCAAGCTTTTAAAATAGCGTGTGATATTCCAAGTGGTATAGATATAGATGGAGATATAAAAACAGTTGCATTTATGGCAAATATTACTGTTACAATGGGAGCGTATAAGAGTGCTTTGTTTAGTGATATTGCAAAAGATTTTGTTGGAGAGATAAAGTGTGTTGATTTAGGAGTTAGTAGTTATTTTTATGAAAATGAAAGTGATATTCACTTGCTTGAAGAGAGTGATTTGAAACTTCCTTTAAGAGATAAACAAAATACTCACAAAGGCGATTTTGGTCACTTATCTGTTGTTGCTGGTAAAAAAGATGGATCATGTATCATAGCTGCTCTTGGTGCATTTGCTTTTGGTGCAGGATTGGTTACTGTTATAGAAAATAAACCCTACATGATACCACCTGAACTTATGAGTAGCTCTATGATGCCTCCAAAAACAAATGCAATTTGTATAGGAATGGGACTTGGAAATCAATTTGATGATGAGTATTTATCAAAATTTTTATTAAATCACAATCTTGCTATGGTAATTGATGCTGATCTTTTTTATAATGATATTTTGATAAGAGTACTAAATGAAAATCAAAATATTGTATTAACACCTCATCCAAAAGAGTTTGCATCACTACTAAAACTAACAAATATTGCAGATGTTAGTGTCAAAGAGATACAAAAAGATCGATTTGGCTATGCTTTAAAATTTAGTAAAGTGTATAAAAATATAGTTTTACTTTTAAAAGGAGCAAATACACTTATAGTTTATAATGAAAAGATATATATACAACCACTAGGGACAAACGCTCTTAGCAAAGGTGGAAGTGGAGATGTGCTTGGAGGGTTTATAGCATCACTACTTGCACAAGGATATAAACCTCTTGATGCAGCGATTAGTGGTTCATTAGCTCATGCACTCTCAGCCAAAAAATTTTCTAAAAATAATTATGCACTAACTCCTCAAGATATTATAGAGGGAGTTAAATGTCTTTAAAAAAAATTGCTATACTTTTTAGTGGAGAGGGGAGCAATCTTGAAAATATTATCAAAAAGCTACATCAAAAAACTTTTAAAAATTTGAGTATAGAAGTAGTATTAACTTTAACAAATAATCCAAATGCAAAAGGTATCCAAAGGGCTAAAAAATATGCACTAGATCCAGTTATAGTGGATCATACGCTATACAAAACTAGAGAAGAGTTTGATAAAGAGTTGGTAAAAATTATCAAAAGATATCATGTAGATTTAGTAGTATTGGCTGGATTTATGAGAATTTTGACACCTATTTTTACAAAAAGTATCAAAGCGATCAATATTCACCCATCACTTTTACCAAATTTTAAAGGTGCAAATGCGATACAAAGGAGCTTTAACTCTTCTATAAAACAGGCTGGAGTTAGTGTACATTTTGTAAATGAAAAGGTTGATGATGGAGAGATAATACTACAAAGCTCGTTTGATAAAGATGGGCTTGATTATCAAGCTTTTTGTACAAAAATTCATCAAATTGAGTATGATATTTTTCCAAAAGCGATCATAAAAGTACTTAAGGATACTTCTAATACAGATAAGTAGATATATTTATTAATCTATTATCACTATTGTATTGCTCTTTTTTTATAAGATTTTGATTTGTGTCATAAAAATATTTAAAACTATTTTTTATATTTGGACTATTGTAAAACTCTTGTATTAGTCTATTGTTTTGATCATATATATAAGATATTATATATTCCACTACTCCATCACTATTAATGTCTTGCTCTTTTTTTGTAAGATTTAAATTATTATCATAAGTGTAAAAGGTTGATATAGTTGAGTTTGGATCATTTTGTTTTAAGAGTATCTCTTTTGATAAGACTCCAAATGTATCATCATAAATGTATTCATTAGTATAATCAGCTAAACCATCTGCATTATAGTCACTCTCTTTTTTAATTATTCGCCCATCTTTATCATATGTAAAACTATACATGATATCTACTATAGAGTCATTGTCATTATCTACATCCATGCTTATAAGATTTGATTGTTCATCATAGTAATAATTACTTCGATATAAGATATCTCCTGATTGATCTTTTATAATTTCTTGAGTTTTATTTGAAAATTGATCATAAGTGTATAAATAGGCTCTATACATATAGTGTTGGTTAAAAATATATTCAAACTCTTTTTTAATAAGGTTTAAATTATTATCATAAGTATAGATATAAACTTGATCTATCGAATTATCAGCATCTAAATCTATTATCTCAAAATTTACAAGAGAACTATTTTTTGTTAGTATTCTAGTTTCTTTTGAAAATGGCTGTTTTTGTGTAGAGTTACACCCTATAAATATCACTGTAGTAGCTAATATTAAAATAGATGATTTCATAAATAATCCTTATGATAATATTAGCTTAATGATATAATATTTTTCTTTAAATATTACTTATTTTAAGAGCTTGTAAACTCCTGTATCATGGGGTTTGAGAGAGATTTTAAAACTATTATTATTAACTTTACTAACCTCTTTTTTTGTAAAATAATCTTGTATTTTTTTTGCATTATATGGGAGATTGTTTAACTTGATAGTTATTGTTTTCTTTTTTGGGCTTAAATTTGCCAAAATTAGATAACCATTATCATTTAACTCTCTTGTTCCTATAACTATTTTATTATCATCTGTAGTAGCTTTCCACTTTGTCCAATGGGGTTGACGAATTAGTGGCATCATCATATCTATCTCTTTTTTAATATTTGGCAAATCATCCCACCATAAAGAGTCTTCAACTCTAATTCTTCGAGGATCTGGTGTATCTTTTTTATAAAAATCTCTCCAAAATCCCATACCTTTTGCCCCTTTTGCGATAGAGGCAAATAAAATTGGTCTAAAAGATTTTCCTATACTAGCTTGCATCTGTGCTATAACTGCTGGAGAGTTTTGATCTGGATAGTTATCGAGAATTTCAAGCGAACTTACATCTCCATCACCTACAGCACCCCAACCAGCACCAACATATGCACCAGTTAAATCCATAAAATTTACTATATTGTTGCTATATTTTCTAGCAACTGCTGGATTGCCATTTAGCATATAAATTGGGTGTAATCGTCTATTTTTGGCATCTTTATCGGTTGATTTTACAGCATTTACAATTTTTTTAAGATTTTTCCACTCTTTCCACATCTCATTATCATAATAGTAAAATAAAATACTATCAGTTAGTTTCTCTTTTTCAAACCTTTTTATCAATTTTTTTAAATTCATCGCTCTAACATTAATATCTTTTGAATCAACTCCCTCCCAACCAGCACCAATTACATGTGCACTTATATCAAAACTACTAAATAATCCAGCCTCTTTACCTTTTTTAACTGCACTAAATATCCCTGCCCACATATTGCAGTTAAAGCCCTGTTTTTTATAGATTGAAAAATCTTTTCTTCTATTATCAGCATAGATACACATTGGAAAAAATGGTTCAAACTTACCATTTTTTTTGACTTCTATATTTCCAAGTGCATCAACTCGAACCAGCTTTCCATTAAATCCTATTTTTTCTCCAGGAGGTTCGTTAAAACTTTTGCCCTCACCAAGATATATATCATCTACCCAAATATCATTATCAACACCATCTATTTTATCTGGTATATATAGATATGGTATTATCTTATCGTTTTTTAATGGAGTGAAAAAGATTGTATTTTCTTGCCATTGTCCAATTTTAGAATTGCTTGATCTTGACCAAGCAAATGTATCCCCACCAGCATATCGAATTGCTAAATAGAGATTTGGTGGAGGCCAACTATTTGTTTTGCTATATACCGAAAATGTATAAGTTTTGCCAATTTTTACTTTAATAGGCTCTTTTAAATCAACTTTTTTGATAAAAGAGAGTTTGATGGAGCCTGAGTTATCTTTTTTGTGAGAGACTGTTGGATCAAAAAAGGCTTTTGTTGGTATATATGCCCATCTTAGATAATATTTCCACTCATCACCTGTTTTTAAAATAGGATCTTTTATTAGATTTTTATTTACTCTTTTTAATTCATGTGGTTTTTGAACTTTTTCTAAAAAACTATCCCCAAATATTTGAGTTGCGAAAAAAAATAATATTATAAAAGGTATTAATCTCATATTAATTACTCCATTTGTGTTATTACATATATTATCATAAAAGCCGATATAAAAGTTAATAAAGGGCAACTCTAAAACTATATGTGTTCTCAAAAAGCTTTAGAATTGCCCTAAAATTAGTAGAGGATAGTATATGTTAGATTTTTTTGAGTTGCATTATGTTATAGGTGGAATCATATTTTTTTTTGTTAATTTATATATTTATGATCGTTTTGTGCAAAGAAAACATCAACTTCTTATAAATTATCCTATTATTGGGCGTATGCGATATCTTTTTGAAACTCTAAGAGATCCACTTCGTCAATATTTTGCTGAAGAGAGTTTTTATGAATCGAGAGATCAGGTAGATTGGGTTTATAAAGCTGCTAAAGATCTTCCAACATTTATGTCATTTTCTATCTCTCAGCCATTTTCCGATTCAAGATTTGTGATTAAACACTCTCAAAGAGTATTAAATGAGAGTGAAGTTTCAAAAGATTTGAGTGTTGTTTTTGGTAAAAATAGACCCATTCCTTATAGATCACCCTCTCCTATAATCCGATCAGCTATGAGTGATGGAGCACTTTCGCCAGAAGCAGTTAGGGCTTTTACACTAGGTGCTACACTCTCAAAACATACTATTAATACAGGGGAGGGCGGTTTAACATCAAACTACTTTTTTACTCATCAACCAGATCCAAATAATAGTAAATATCTTGAAATTGTAAAAAGTACATTTTTTGCTGAAACTGTTTTTAAAATCACTAAATTCTTTTTTAATAAATCTGTTGCTCTAAAAATTTATCGAAAAATTTTATTAAACAAAAAAACAGCCAATACCTATATGTATGATTCTAAAAGTCACTCTCTTTTTCGTGTAAATTGGGATGCTCCAATAGAGTATTTTCCAAAAGAGATTCCACGAGATATGCCAAATTTAATATTGCAAATTGGCTCAGGTCTATATGGCGTAAGAGATAAAGATGGCAATTTTGATAAATTTAGATATGAAAAGGTTATGAGATTTTGTCATATGACTGAGATAAAAATAGCTCAAGGGGCAAAACAGACTGGAGGAAAGCTAGTTGGATCAAAAGTAACACCAGATATAGCATACTATCGTGGTGTGGAAGAGGGCAAAGATTTAGAATCTCCTAATCGGTTTCCATATGCAAGAACAACAAAAGATCTGTTAAATTTTATTAGTAAATTACAAGATATATCAAAAAAACCAGTAGGCATGAAGATAGTTATATCAGATATGAACTCTACAGAAGATGTTGTTAAAGAGATAGCAAAACGAAAAAAAGAGAATAAATCCATTCCTGATTTTATTACAGTTGATAGTGGAGCTGGAGGAAGTGCAACTGCTCCATTAGAGCTTATGGAATCAATTGGGCTAGAAACATTTAATGCTCTTTATGTGATTGATTCTTTACTTAGAAAATATAAGTTAAAAGAGGATATTAAAATTATAGCTAGTGGTAAGTTATTGACTCCTGATGATGTTGTTAAAGCTTTAGCACTTGGTGCTGATAGTGTTGCAATTGCAAGAGGATTTATGATGAGTGGAGGTTGTATTAGAGCTAGACAGTGTGCTGGAGTTGGCTCACATGTGTGTCCTGTTGGTATGGCTACACAAGATCCTAGAAGAAGAGCATCCTATCTTGTTTTAAAACATGGGAATAAAATTGCTAACTATCATAAAAATTTAATAAAAGGTATAAGAACAGTTCTTGCTGTTATGGGTGTTGATCATATTGATAAATTAGAAAAAAAACATCTCTCATACAGAAGTCATTCTGGCGAAATCTTTTTTGATGTAGAGAAATATTTTCAACAAAAGCTACATGATTGTGAAAAGATAAGATAGAATTTGCTATAAATAAGGAAAAACTTTTTTATAGGGAATTGAAAATGGAAGATATTTTAAAAATAGGAAAATATGAGTTTAAAAGTAGATTAATAGTTGGTAGTGGAAAATATCCTGATTTTAAAACTACAAAAGAGGCAACATTAGCAAGTGAATCAGAGATGATTACAGTAGCAGTTAGAAGAGTTAATATCACCAATCCAAATGAAGAAAATTTAATGGACTATTTTAAAGATACAAATGTCAAAATTTTGCCAAATTCAGCTGGATGCACTACAGCAGAAGATGCTATAACACTATTTCGTATGGTAAAAGAGGCAACAGGGATTGATCTTATTAAAATGGAAGTGATAGGTGATACTCAAAAGACACTCTATCCAGATGTTATAGATACTCTCAAAGCTACTGAAGTTTTAGCAAAAGAGGGTTTTACTATTATGGCTTATACAAATGATGACCCTATTATGGCAAAAAGGCTTGAAAGTGCTGGTGCAGCTGCCATTATGCCTTTGGCTGCTCCTATTGGTAGTGGACTTGGAGTACAAAATAGATATAATGTTTTGTTTGTAAAAGAGGCAGTCAAAGTTCCTGTTATTGTTGATGCTGGAATTGGGTGTGCAAGTGATGCTGCTATTTGTATGGAAATTGGTGCTGATGGTGTTTTAACAAATACGGCAATTGCTCAAGCTAAAAATCCAGTACTTATGGCAGAGGCTATGAAATTTGCAGTAAAATCTGGAAGAATGAGTTATCTTGCTGGTAGAATTGCAAAAAAGCCTTTTGCAACAGCAAGTTCTCCAACTGAAGGATTAATTGAATTTGGCAAAACTTCTTAGAAATTGCCAAATTCTATTGACAAATCTATAAAATTACTGTAAAATCTCACACTCAAAAACAAAGATAAATTAACTTTTTTCGGGGTGTAGCGCAGTCTGGTTAGCGCACCTGGTTTGGGACCAGGGGGCCGAAGGTTCGAATCCTTTCACCCCGACCATCTGTTTTTGAATATTATGGTGAGTGTAGCTCAGTTGGTTAGAGCATCAGGTTGTGGTTCTGAGGGTCGTGGGTTCGATTCCCATCACTCACCCCATCAAAAAACCAATACGGATGCGCTCGTAGCTCAACTGGATAGAGCAACGGATTTCGGCTCCGTAGGTTATAGGTTCGACTCCTATCGAGCGTACCATATTTTTGTATTGAGCGCTCGTAGCTCAGCTGGATAGAGCAACGGCCTTCTAAGCCGTAGGTCTCAGGTTCGAATCCTGACGGGCGTACCATGCGGAAAACAGAAAACGGAAAACGGACAACGGAAAATAGAAAATAGAGTCTGTTTTTTTATGCGGATGTGGTGAAATTGGCATACACGCCAGACTTAGGATCTGGTGCCGCAAGGCGTGGAGGTTCGACTCCTCTCATCCGCACCATTTTTTATACCTCAAATTTATCTACAATTTTTTTTGTTATTTTTGTATTTTCATCTATCTCTTTTGTAACACTATTTATTTTTTTACCTATATCATTTGAAATTGTACTGATCTGAACTTGTTCATCAATTACTTTATTCATAGTATTCATTTTATGTTTTAGGTCATATATACTTTGTTCTATAGTGTTAAAAAAATTTGTACTTTGTATAACTTTATCACTATTTTGTAGTACAGATTTTATTAGAGTTTCACTTTGAGTTGATGCTTCGTTCATATTATTTTTTAAAGTATTTACATTAGTCTCTATCTCTTTAACTGCTTCTTGAGTTTTTTCGGCTAACTTTCTGACCTCTTCAGCAACTACTGCAAAACTTCTTCCATGTTCTCCAGCACGAGAAGCCTCTATTGCTGCATTTAGAGCTAATAGATTTGTTTGTTCTGCTATATCATTAACGCTTGAAATTAACATACCAATAGACTCTACGCTATTTCCTAAAGTTGTTATATTTTCTTCAAAAATATTCAAAGTATGATTCAATTTTTCCATAGATTTTGCAACATCTCTTAGTGTATTAACCCCCTCTGAAGTGGTTTTGCTTGTATTTTCTATTAACTCATCTATACTTTTATTATTTTCTATTAAAGAGTCTGCTTCATTAATTAGCTTATCATTGATATTATTTAGTTCATTTTTTGAAATATCTAGCATTTTTATTGTATTAGTTGTAGAGTGTGTTGTCTGTTTTAACTGATTGACTATATCTCTTAAGTTAATTATCATTTGATGAATTGCATTTCCTAATTCATCATTTGAAGTTTTTGGTTGAAAATCAACTTTTAAGTTTCCATTTGCTACCTCTTTTGTAATTTGAGATAGTCTTTTTAGCTCATCTACCAAACGATTAAATATTTTTGCAATTTCTCCAGCTTCCGTTCCTATCTCCTCTTTTACTTTATAGCTAAAATCTCCTTTGTTTATGATTTTATTCATAACTTCATAAGTATCTAACATAACTGAAGGTGCACCATGTTCAGCGACATTTAAACCTTTTAGTTCATGCTCTTTATCAACTCTTAGATTATTTGTTACTTTAAGAGCGAAAAAGATTAAAAACCCACTTGCCATAGAGTAAAGAAAAAATGCTAAAACACCTATTGTTTGTACACCTAATTGAGATAGAGTATCTTTTGTAGGTAATGCACTCTCTGGTGCAACTAAAGCTAAGGCAATAGTTCCAAATGCCCCAGCAAAGCCATGAACTGGAATAGCACCAACTGGATCATCTATTTTAAATTTTTCTAAAGTGATTTCACCCAAAAGCACAACTATACCAGCAAGAGCACCTATTATCAAAGCTCCAATAGGTTCAACTACATTACATCCTGCTGTGATTGCAACTAAACCTGCTAATGCACCATTTAATACTAAAGATACTTTAACATGACGATATATTAGTTGAGAAGCAATTGTTGCACTTATTGCTCCTATAGCTGCAGCTAAATTGGTATTGACTATTACTTTTGCTATACTCCCATCTCCAACAAGAGTACTACCACCGTTAAATCCAAACCATCCAAACCAAAGTATAAAAACGCCTATGGTAGCTATTTGAAGAGATGATTCATGTATTTTGATTGGTTTGCCATTTTTATCAAATCTATTTATTCTAGCTCCAAGCATTATTGCTCCAACAAGTCCAAGCCATCCTCCAAGTGAATGAACTACAGTACTTCCAGCAAAATCTACAAATCCCATTTGTGATAACCAGCCACCATCTCCCCAAACCCAATGTCCACTAATAGGATAAATAAGTGCTGAAACTAAAAAAGATACAATAATATAGCCTCCAAATTTCATTCTCTCTGCTACTGCACCAGATATGATAGTAGCAGCAGTTCCTGCAAACACTGCTTGAAAAATAAAAAATGCATAATCATAATCTTTCATTTCACCACTTAACATAAAGTGATCAGTTCCAAAAAGTCCTAAATAATCACTTCCAAACATCAAAGCATAGCCAGTAATAAAAAAACCTAATATTGCAAAGACCATATCTGAAAAATTTTTTATAGCAACATTGATAGAATTTTTAGCTCTAACCATACCAGATTCTAATGCAGTAAATCCAGCTTGCATAAAAAAAACTAAAGTTGCAGCAACAATTATCCAAATAATATTGAGATTATTTTGTAGTACTTCTTGTATGTCCATAAAATTTTCCTCTATTGTAAAGTCTTATAATTAAATCGGAAATAGTGAGATTTTTTTAAGATAAAATTAAAAAAATATACTAATATATCAGCAAAAAATATTAACACTTGACCAAGAGTAACTAAGTAGAGAAATTGTGGCGGACAGGGAGAGATTCGAACTCTCGGTAGAGTTACCCCTACGCTTCCTTAGCAGGGAAGTGGTTTAAGCCAGCTCACCCACCTGTCCAGATTTTAAAAGAGAAAGATTATACATCAAAATTTATTAAATCATCTTTAATTATGTTATCATGTATTTAAAAAAAGAGATTTTATGTATAGGTATATTATAATGTTTTTTAGTGTTATTTTATTATCTATTATATATGCAAAAGAGGATATGAATATGTCAAAAAAATATAACACTCTAACACCACAAGAGCAAGAGGTTATTATCCATAAAGCAACTGAACCACCTTATAGTGGTAAATATAACAACTTTTACGAAAAAGGTACCTTTATATGCAAACGGTGTGATGCTAAACTTTATAGATCAGAAGATAAATTTTCTTCAAATTGTGGTTGGCCTAGTTTTGATGATGAGATCAAAGGAGCTATTAAAAGGGTTTTAGACAAAGATGGAAAAAGGATTGAGATAGTTTGTGCAAATTGTGGAGCACATTTAGGTCATGTATTTGAAGGAGAGGGATTTACTCCTAAAAATGTTCGTCATTGTGTAAACTCTATATCTATGAAGTTTATACCAGATAAAAAACAGACTACAAAAAAGGCCTATTTTGCTGGTGGATGTTTTTGGGGTGTTGAGTACTATTTTCAAAAACATAAAGGAGTTTTATCAGCTATAAGTGGTTTTATGGGAGGGGATTTTGAAAATCCAAGTTATGAAGATGTAATTTATAAAAATACAGGTCATGTAGAGGTTGTTGAGGTTAATTATGATGAATCAAAAGTTAGCTATGAAGAGTTAGCAAAACTGTTTTTTGAAATACATGATCCAACACAAACCAATGGTCAAGGTCCAGATATAGGAGATCAGTATCTCTCAGTTGCATTTTATAATGATGAAAAAGAGAAACAAACTATAGAAAAACTTATAGAGATATTAAAATCAAAAGGATATAAAATAGCAACCAAAGTTAAAAAAGCTACCAAATTTTACAAAGCAGAAGAGTATCATCAAGACTATTATTTTAAAAATGGTAAAATACCATACTGCCACACTTATACAAAAAGATTTTAGGAAATATATGAATGTTTTTATATGAAAAGAATTCCCATTTTAATTTTGCAAATTTAATTACATTTTTAAATATATCATGTGGACTCATAGCAATGTATTTTATACAACAAGGAAATTTTTTTATAGCTATTATTTTTGCATGGATTGCTGGTGGATTTGATATCCTTGATGGCAAAATTGCTAGAAAATATAAATTATCTACTGAGTTTGGAGTTCAGCTTGATTCATTTGCTGATTTTTTATCATTTGTGATAATGCCCTCTTTTTTACTGTTTTATGCACTACAAAAGGGAACAAATTTTGAAACTATTTTAGCTGGTGTTGTGTTTTTGTACTATATTATTAGTGGACTTAGAAGGCTAATTGAGTTTAATCTAAAAAGCGAAGCTGGAAGAGTAGAGAGATTTTTTATAGGAGTTCCAACTCCTCTTGGAGCTATAATTTTGTGGATTTTTTATCTTTTGTACTCTTATTCTATAGTGACAAATTTATATATTATTTTATGTTTGGTTATCGTTTTGGCGTATTTGTTAAATTCAAAAGTTAAAATCCCTCATCCTTAAACTTTATAATAATTTACAACTGCTCCACTTGGATACTTTTTTGTATATAGTAGTTTAAAATGTTCTTTAAGTATATCACTACAAACTGGTCTAACATAGATAATATAAACATCATGTAAAAAGTTACCTTTTTGATTTGATATATTTTGAACAACTTTTTTCATTACTATCTCATCAAATGGATTAAATAGATATATAACACTAGTGTCGATAGGTAAATCAAAAGTTGTAGCATCTTGATGCAAAGAGATGGTATTTGATAATTTTAGTTTTTGGATATTTATGATCGCTTTTTCATGTAGCTCTTTTGCAAACTCAACCCCTATACTTTTTTTAAATCCAATAGAGTTTGCATGTATTAAAACGGCTCCTTTACCACTCCCAAAATCTATAAAAGTTTCCCTTTTTATTTTTTGATTTAACTCTTTTTCAAAATCAAAAAACACTTTATAAAAAAAATCTTTTGATGTTGAAACAAGTGCTGTTCCATTATTTTTATAGTTTCCAACTAATGTCAAATCATGTAAGTTTTGAGTTGAAAAGTCTATACCTTTGATTTTGTAATTGACTCTTTGATATATTTTATCTATTGTAGGTTTTATGCCATTGTTTTTTAAAGAGTCTAAAAATAGTTTGGTTTTAAAATAGATACTATTTTGATGAGACATATCGGCATTGGTATGTACTTGTAGTTTCATAATCTATTTAAAAAAATAGAAATCTCTTTTTTTTCTCATAACGACCAATTAAAGTAGCCTCGTCTAATATATAAGGATGAATAGTCTCTTTTATATCTTTTTTTGTATCATTAGAGGGTGAAATACTCTCGATATCCAAAGCATATAGTTTAAATGTATAGTTATGCATACCAGTTCCTTTAGGAGGACATGGAGCAACATAAGAGTTTTTTCCATTTGTACTTTTGCCAATTTTTGCACCATCTGGTAATATACCACCCTCTTTTATATGATCTACATTTGCTGGTATATTATATACAATCCAATGATCCCAGATTCCACCAACTGCGTCAGGATCATCCATAATAAGTACAAAACTTTTAGTGTTAGATGGTGCATTTTCCCATCTCAAATCAGGTGCAATACCCTCTCCATCACATGTATATTTTGCAGGTATTGGTTTTTTATGTTCAAAAGAGTTTGTAAATAGCCTCAAGTTTTCCCCTTTGGTTTGATCTTTTTTATTGTTTGTATTATCAATTTTTATTTCGTTTTTTAAACTTTGTTCATTTGTAGTTTTATTGTCATTATTGCATCCACCAAACACAAAAAAAACAGTTATCAAAATAGATACCAATAGCTTAAATTTCATAAAAAAAATCCTTTTTTGATATACTTAGATTATAACACAAAAAGAGGAAATATGAAAGCTGTTGGTGATGGTATAAAGGCAAAAAACTCACTTTGGAAGTTTCAAGGAGAGATAGTTAAATATTTTGAAAATCATATTAAAAAATCTGTACCATTTTATGATGAAGGGCATGAGCTGATAGTTCAACTGAGTGACTATTTTATCAAAAATGATTCTATCTGTTATGAGCTTGGATGTGCTGTTGGTAGTTTGAGCTTTAAACTATCATGCAGACATAAAGAAAAAAGTGCCAAATTTATTGGTATTGATATAGAACAAGATATGATAAACAAAGCCAATCAAACCTATAAAAATTCAAACTTAAACTTTATAAAACAAGATATCAACACAATGGAGTTTAAAAAATCGGATATGATAATAGCTTATTATACGATCCAATTTATCCATCCAAAATTTAGACAAGAGTTGATCAATACTATTTATCAGAGTTTAAATTGGGGAGGTAGTTTTATCATGTATGAAAAAGTTAGAGCAAACGATGCAAGATTTCAAGATATTTTTACAGGAATATATACAGAATTTAAACTCTCAAATGGATACACACCTACAGAGATAATTACAAAATCAAAATCCTTAAAAGGAGTACTAGAGCCATTTTCATCAAATGCAAATATCGATATGTTAAAAAGAGCAGGGTTTGTTGATATAATCTCTATACAAAAATATATAAATTTTGAAGGATTTTTAGCTATAAAATGAGTGATAAAAATCTCCAATTAAAAAAGAGAAATAGACTCTCTTTATTGAAACAATCTTTACAAGATAATATAAATGAAAAAGGAGTTATAGCCACTTTTCAAAAGATACTTAAACACATATCTTATAAAATAAAAGGGATAGATTTTAGTGAAGAAGAGTTGAGTAAATTTACAATTGAGAGTAAAAACAAAAACTTAGCAACAATACATGGTTCATGTGGTGATGAAATGTTACATATACTTTTAGATGAGGTTATAAAATTTGATCAAACAGTGCTTCGAGGTTCGTTTTTGGATTATGGTAGTGGAAAAGGTATGGCTGTTATTTATGCTAAAAAATATGGCTTTAAAAAGGTAATTGGTGTTGAATTTGCAAAAGAGCTTTGTGATATAGCAAACAAAAATATAAAAAAAATTGGTCTTTCAGATATAGAAATCTTTTATATGGATGCTACAGAGTTTATTCCATCTAAAGGTGTTAGAGTTATCTATTTTTTAAACCCTTTTCATGAGAAAGTACTACATGAAGTATTAATAAAAATATTAAAATATAAACAACTATTTTTACAAGATATCTATTTGATCTATAATATCCCTATATATGAACAAGTGTTTGATAAATTAAGCGAATTTCAAAAACTAACAACTTGTAAATATAAAGACAATAAAGCCCATATTTATAAATTGGAAGTACAATAATAGTTTTAAAGGTTATAGTATGGAAGAGATTTTTGATCTATCGATAAAGTTACATATATTTTTTGCTATTAGTACTGTTTTGATTGCTGCTTATATCCTATATCTATTTTATGCGGATATAAAGTATGTACCTCTTACAAGAAAGGTAGAGTTTATAACGATTTGGTACTATGTTGTTTTAGCAGCTTTGGCTTTTACTGGATTGATTGCTTTGACTGTACAAAAATTTATTTTTAGTTTTATTGTGATTTTAATGATTGGTGCTTCAGTATTAATTTTCATAACAGGCATTAAAGAGTATAAGCTTTTTAAAAAAACGAGAGTCAAAGATATAAAATCTCAAGAAAGATACAGAGTATTTGCTAAAAAAAAGTATCTATGGGATATAGGTTTGATAATTGTTATAGGAGTAATTTCTGCAATTTTTATTTCATGAAAAAGCCAAAGAGGATTTTCTAGAGATCATAAATGAGAGATATAAATATCTCTTTAAAGTAAAAAGACATCAAATAAATGATGAGATATCATGTAGAAATTTAAAAGATTCAAATCTTTATATCTATAAAGTTATAAGTATAGACAAAAAGAGAGCAGTTTTAGAGTTACAAACAAGTATAAATAAAAAACCAACAAAAGAGTTAAAAAAACTTCATCTTTTATGGTGTATTATTGATCCAAAAGTGATAGAAAAAACGCTTCCTGCTTTAAATCAAATAGGAGTTGATAAAATTAGTTTTATATATTGTGATAGAAGCCAGAAGAGTTTTAAATTAAATTTTGAAAAGATGAATAAAATTCTAATCAATTCATGCGAACAGTGTGGAAGAGACAATCTAATGAAACTGGAGCTTTTAAACTCTCTAAAAGAGGCAAAAAAACTATATAAAAATTTTGTAGTTTTAGATTTTGGTGGAAAAAAAATTACAAAAGATATAAAGTCTATACTAGTTGGGTGTGAAGGTGGCTTTAGTTTAGAAGATAAAAAAATCTTACAAGATCACCAAATAGTCGCATTTGAAAGTGATTTGATATTAAAAAGTGAAACTGCTTGTTTAGCAATTTCTTCAAAGATATTGATTTAATAATTTTTTTTTGATATAATTTCTTTCCCCCTTCCCTATATATGGCAGTAGATTCCTTATTGAGTCTACTGTTTTCCAAAATTTCAAGGAAGATTTATATTTTTAGGAGCAAAAAAAGATGAAAAAAAATATTCACCCAGAGTATATGGAGTGTTCAATCTCATGTGCATGTGGCAATCAATTTGTATCAATGTCAAATAAACCAGAAATGAAAATTGATATTTGTAATGAGTGTCATCCATTTTTTACAGGTAGTGAAAAAATTGTTGATGCAACCGGTAGAGTAGAAAAGTTTAAGAAAAAGTACAATTTAAAATAACTATCTAACTAATTGCTCTATTTTGTTGCAACTCCGATAGGAAACTTAGAAGATATATCCAAAAGAGCTCTGAATCTTCTTGAGAGCTCTAAAACTATAATTTGTGAAGATACTAGGGTAGCAAAAAGGCTTATCTATCTTTTAGAGCAAAAGGGTAGTTTCTTTCCAGTTCCAAAAACATACATATCTCTGCACTCTCATAATGAAAAGGATGTATTAAAGCAGTTATCTCCTGATATATTTGAAGATAGTGTTATTTATATCAGTGATGCAGGTATGCCAACAATTAGTGATCCTGGAGCTTTATTGGTGCAGTATTGTCAACTACATGATATCAAATATGAAATTATTCCCGGTGCAAATGCTCTTTTATTGGCTTATGCAGCGAGTGGTTTTTGTGATAGTAAATTTTTGTTTTTTGGATTTTTACCACATAAAGGAGATGAGAGAGATTTGGCTTTGCAAGAGGCATTGTATAATGGATATACTACTATTGTTTATGAATCGCCAAAAAGAGTTTTAAAATTGATTGAACAGATATCTGCAATTGAGCCATCAAGAGAAATTTTTTTAATCAAAGAGGCAACAAAACTTTATGAAAAAAAGTACAAAGCAAAAGCAAAAGAGTTAAAAGAGATGCTAAAAAATGAAAATTTAAAGGGTGAGTGGAGCATTGTGATCAAAGGTGAAAAAAGAGATAGAAATAAAATTACAATTACAGATATTAAAAAGCTAAATCTTCCAAAAAAACAGACCGCAAAACTTATTGCAAAAATCACAGGCAAAAGTATAACAGAGTGTTATAATGAACTATTAGAATAATTTTAGTACAATTTTAACATGGTTGTATTTGGCAAACAAACATTTTTATATATTTTAGAAAAACATCCCTACATGATAAAAGAGATCTATTTATCTAAAGAGATTGACAAAAAGCTCTTTTTAAAAATTTCAAAACTAAATAAAAAAATAATCAAACTTGATAACAAAAAAGCTCAAGCTTTAGCTCATGGTGGAAACCATCAAGGTTTTTTACTAAAAATAGAAGAGTTTAATTATATAAAGTTTAATGATATTAAACACTATAGTTTTATTTTAGTATTAGTTGGTGTAACTGATAGTGCAAATATAGGCTCAATCATCAGAAGTGCTTACTCTTTGGGTGTTGAAGCTATTATTATAAGTGGAGTTGGAAGTATAAACTTATCAACAGTTGCAAGAACAAGCACTGGAGCATTGTTTGATATGCCAATATCCTTAAAAAAAGATACCCTAAGTATCATAAATGAGCTTAAACAGAGTGGTTTTTGTATATATGGTGCTGATATGAGTGGCAAAGATGTTAGAGAAATGAAATTTAATCATAAAAAAGCTCTATTATTAGGTAGTGAAGGGGAGGGACTCTCAGGAAAAATTTTAAAAAATGTCGATACTAGAGTATCAATAAAAATGCAAAGGGAGTTTGATTCGCTAAATGTAGCAGTTTCAGCAGCTCTTTTGTGTGATAGAATGAGGTTATAATGGATGCAATTAAACAGTTAAAAAAGATAGGATTAGATAAAGTATCAAAAGAGACTCATATATATATTGAAAATCTTAAATCTTTACTAAATAAAGAGTTTAATACTCTACACAAAACAAAAACTTTTGGTTTTATAAAAATTTTAGAGAAAAGATACAATATTGACTTGAGCGATCTAAAAAAAGAGTATCAAGCATATTTAGATGAAAATAGACCACAAAAAGAGCATGTTACAATAGTAGCAAAGAAACAAACAAACTCAAAAAAAAATATACTTTTTTTTACAGTGCTTTTTTTGATTGTTTTGTCTCTTTTAGCTTTTTACTTTGCAAAAAATTTGACAAATCAAAAAAATAGTGTTTCTGATGATTTAAATGTTGCTAAAAATAGTATAGCTTTACAAGAGGCAAAAAATAGTTTAAAAAGTTTTGAAAAAAATCAAACAAATAAAGAACATTCAGATGTGGATTTAGATCAAATTAAAGATATCTCAACAATTATGGATAAACAGTTAGATGTAAATATTACGACAATAGAGCAAATAGCACAAGAAGATATAACTAAATCTTCAAAAGCTATAAAACAACAACTAGTTATAAAACCTATAAGTTCACTTTGGGTAGGAGTTATATATCTTGATAACTATAAAAGAAAGAGCTATTTAACCTCTGATGAGATAGAGCTTGATCCAACAAGAGAACAGTTGATTTTAACAGGGCATAGTCAATTTGAGATTTTTCATAACAATGAACCAGCCTTTTTTAGTTCAAATAAAAAAGTTAGATTTTTATATCAAAATGGTACACTAAGCGAAATAACTCTGGATGAGTTTAAAAAGATCAACGGAGGAAATGATTGGTAAGATTTTTGCTTTTACTTTTATTTGTATTTAGTTTTATCAAAGCAGACTTACTTGATGATAAAATTCAAAATTTAGTGGGTGATACAACTTATATATCTCAAAAAAGATTTATCAATATTATATTTAAATCAAGAGATAGTTTTTATAATTATGGAAATTTAGATATTTTAAAAGTTGTAAAAAAATTAAAAGCTAACAATCTTTTAAATCTGCAATATACCTCTCCACAAGAGGTAACGATTAATTTTTTTACAACACAAAACTATCCAATAATTTTTATAAAAGTTATTCAAAATGCACTTAACTCTATGGGGTATGGATATATCCTAACAAATAAAGCTACACGAGATGAGAATGGTTTTTCTTTTAAAGTGACATTAAAAACTGAGACAGCTATCGATCCTGTTTTGTTTGCACAAGAGCTTAAAAAAAGAGGTTGTAATATAGAAGATATACAAAGATATTCTGACACTTCATGGCAGTATGATATTGATATATCACAAATTAAACTTCTTGTTAAAGATATTAAGCCAAATCAAAAAATAAAATTAAAAAAGCCTCTTGAGCCGTATTGGTTAAGTGTTGAAAATAGAGATAAACTAATACTAAAAAGCTATAGAAGCAATAGTTGGTATCCATATATTGTATTTTATGATCAGTACTTAAATATAATAGATGTATTTTCACAAGATAAAATAAGCTATAATGCCTCTCTTAAAATTCCAAATGATGCAAAATATGCAAAGATAAGCGATATATATACTCTTGATAATATAAAAAGAGGTTTGATCGTAACAATTTTGCACTGATAAAGGCTACTTTATATGTTTGATGAGATACAGTTTAATACAATCAATAGACTTCCGGCTTATGTTTTTGCACAAATTAATGATATAAAACTTCAAGCTAGGAGAAATGGTGAAGATATTATAGATTTTAGTATGGGCAATCCTGATGGTCCAACACCAAAACATATAGTTGATAAACTCGTTGAATCAGCTCAAAAACCTAAAAATTATGGATATTCTGCTAGTAAAGGTATATATAAACTTCGTCTTGCAATATGTGATTGGTATGAGAGAAAATATGGCATTAAGTTTGATCCAGAGAGTGAAGCAGTTGCTACTATGGGATCAAAAGAGGGGTATGTACATTTAGCTCAAGCCATTACAAACTCAGGAGATGTAGCGGTTGTACCTGAACCTGCATATCCGATTCATACTCATGCATTTATTATTGCTGGTGCAAATGTTGTGAAAATGCCTTTGGCATTTAATGAAAAGTATGAACTTGATGAAGAACAGTTTTTTAACAATTTACATAAAGCACTATATGAATCAATTCCAAAACCAAAATTTGTAGTGGTCAATTTTCCTCATAATCCAACCACAGTAACTGTTGAAAAAAAGTTTTATGAAAGATTGGTTGCACTTGCAAAAAAGGAGAGATTTTATATAATAAGTGATATCGCTTATGCTGATATTACATTTGATGGGTATAAAACACCATCTGTTTTTGAAGCAGATGGTGCCAAAGATGTTGCAGTTGAGAGTTTTACGCTTTCAAAAAGCTATAATATGGCTGGTTGGAGAGTTGGTTTTTTTGTTGGGAATGCTAAATTAATTGGTGCTCTTCAAAAAATAAAATCGTGGTTTGATTATGGTATGTTTACTCCTATTCAAGTAGCATCTACGATTGCTTTAAATGGTTCTGATGAGTGTGTAAAAGAGATAACAGCTAAATATCAAAAACGAAGAGATGTTTTATGTAAAAGTTTTGCAAATGCAGGATGGGAGATAGACAAACCAAGCTCAACTATGTTTGTTTGGGCAAAACTGCCTAAAGAGGCTCTTCATTTAGGAAGTATGGAGTTTTCTAAACAACTTTTAACCAAAGCAAAAATAGCAGTAAGTCCTGGAATTGGTTTTGGTGAGCTTGGTGATGAGTATGTAAGAATTGCTCTTATTGAAAATGAAAAACGAATTAGACAAGCTGCAAAAAATTTAAAAAAATATTTAATTACACTACAAGGCAATAAATAAAATGATAAAAGTAGCTATTATTGGAGTTGGAACAGTTGGGCAAAGTGTTATTAATATATTGCAAAAAAATTCCAAAATTATAAAGGCTCGTGCTGGAAAAGAGATCAAAGTTGTAAAAGGTGTTGTAAAAAATCTTACAAAAAAACGGAATGTAAATATTGAATTAACTGATAATATTGATGAAGTATTAAATGATAAATCAATTGATATTGTTGTAGAGTTGATGGGTGGAGTTGAAGAGTCATTTGTAGTTGTTAAAAAAGCTCTTGAAAACAATAAAGCCATAGTAACTGCAAATAAAGCACTATTGGCTTATCATAGGTACGATTTACAAAAATTAGCAAATGATTTACCAATTGGATATGAAGCAAGTGTGGCTGGTGGAATCCCTATCATTAATGCCTTAAAAGTTGGGCTAAGTGCAAATCATATAGTTGCTATTAAAGGTATTATGAATGGAACTTGTAACTATATACTAACCAAAATGATGAATGAAAATGTTGAATATAAAGATGTTTTAAAAGAGGCACAAGAGTTAGGATATGCTGAAGCTGATCCAACATTTGATGTAGGTGGATTTGATGCTGCACATAAACTGTTGATACTCTCAAGTATAGCTTATGGAATAGATGCAAAGCCTGAAGATATTTTAATTGAGGGTATAGAAGATATTAATCAAGATGATATAGAGTTTGCAAAAGAGTTTGGATATAGCATAAAGCTCTTAGCAATTGCTAAAAAATATGATAATGTTGTAGAGCAAAGAGTTCATCCAGTACTTATTAAAAATACAAAAATGATTGCCAAAGTTGATGGGGTTATGAATAGTATAAGCATCATAGGTGATTGTGTTGGTGAGACAATGTATTATGGACCAGGAGCTGGTGGAGATGCAACGGCAAGTGCTGTTATATCTGATCTTGTTGCTATTGTAAGAGCAGGGCGACGAAAATCTCCAATGTTTGGATTTAAAAACCCTGTAAAATTGACAGATTTAAAGCTTGTAAACAAAGATGAAATTGAAAGTGCATATTATTTACGAATGAAAACTATTGATAAACCAGGAGTGTTGGCTAAAATCGCAACAATATTGGGTAATAACAATATCTCTATAGATGCATTTTTACAAAAACCAATCCTACATGATAAACAGGGTGCAACACTACTATGCTCAACTCATATTTGCAAAGAAAAGCAAATAATTGCTGCAATTAAAGAGATTGAAAACCTACAAGTAATAAAAGATAAAGTCTCTATGATACGAATAGATGACTAAAGGTTTTTTATGCAAATTAACTCAGTTTGTACATATTGTGGTGTTGGATGCGACATTAGTGCGACTGTTCAAAATAATAAAATAAAATCTATAACAGCTAAAAAAGATGGCACTGTAAGTGAAGGAAAGCTTTGTATTAAAGGCAAACATGGCTTTGATTTTGTGCACTCTTTTAAAAGATTAAAAAGTGTAAAAATAAAAAAAAGCTTTTTAGAAAAAAATGAACTATTTTTTCCTATTCATATTAAAGAGCAAATTAATAAATTAAAAACTCACAAAGATGGCTTTGTTTATCCAAAGCTAGAATTAGCCTATGAGATAACTGCATGGAAATTTAATCAAATTAGCTCTTTATACGGTAACTCATCTTTTGGAGCTATTGGCGGAGCTAGAACAAATTGTGAAAGTGGTTATCTATTTCAAAAATTTACTAGAGATGTTATGAATTCACCAAATATTGATAATTGTAGTAGGGTTTGTCATGCACCAAGTTTAAAAGGAATGCGTTTAGTTATTGGTGAAGGAGCTGCTACAAATCCTTATGATGATATAAAAAAGAGTGAATTTTTGATTATTATAGGTTCAAACACAACCGAAGCTCATCCTATAGTAGCAAATAGAGTTACAAGTGCTATAAAAAATGGTACTGATATAGCACTCTTTGATGTGAGAGATACTGCTTTATCAAAATTGGCAAAATATAATGCCATTTTACCATATGAAGCAAATTTGCTATTTTTAAATATGCTCTCATATGTGATCATTAAAGAAAAATTATTTGATAGTGAGTTTATAAAAACAAGAACAACTGGTTTTGATCAATATAGACAAAAGATACTACATGATCCATTTGCAAATCCAGACTTTTTTAAAAAAATCAGAGGTTATGAGTATCTAAGTACACTTATACCACAAGTTGCAAGAGAGTATGCAACTAAAAAATCTATGATACTTTGGGGGCTTGGGGTAACTGAGCATGAAGATGGCTCTTATGCAGTAGCAGCAATTTGTAATCTTGCTATTATGAGTGGAAATATTGGTAAAGTTGGAGCTGGTTTAATGCCACTTCGTGGACAAAATAATGTTCAGGGTGCTTGTGATATGGGTTGTTTGCCATATTATGATCCAGATTATCAAAAACCATTAGTTGATGGACTTACTACTCCTGGTATGATAGATGCTATTTTAGAAGATAATTTAAAAGCACTTTTTGTTATGGGTGAAGATATAGCCCATGTTCATCCAAATCAAAATAAAATCCACAAAGCACTGAAAAAACTGGAATTTTTGGTAGTTAATGAACTTTTTGATAATGAAGTAACATCTTTTGCTGATGTTATTTATGGGGTTAAAAGCTCATACGAAAAAAGTGGAGTTTATATAAATGCTGAAAGAAGATTGCATCTTTCAAATCCTCTTGTTAATAATACTTTGCCAGATGATTGGGAGGTAATTCAAGGTATAGTTAGATATATTGATAATAGTTTTCATTATAAATCGAGTGAAGATATTTGGAATGAAGTAAGAGTAAAAGCGAGTGAAAGATTTTTTGGAGCAAGTTATCAAAAACTAAAAGAGAATCAAATTCAAGGCTTACAATGGCCAATACAAAAAGATCAAACTAAAAGGCTACATGAAGATACATTTAGAACAAAAGATGGTTTTGCACACTTTAAATACTATAAATATCACCTAAGAGGTATGATAAAAGAGTTGTTAAAAAATCGGCAAAAAGATTTTTATTTAACAACTGGTAGAGTGTTAGAGCAGTACAATAGTGTAGCTCAAACTAAAGAGAGTCAAAAACTAATTGATAAATACCCAACAGATATATTGCTTGTTAGTTTAGAAGATAGAGATATTTTTGATGATAAAATATCCATAACACTAGTATCAAAATATGGTAAAAGTGCACCATTAAAGTTTAAATATAGCAAATCTATCAAAAAAGGAACTCTATTTGTCTCATTTCACTATGCAAAAAGCAAAATAAACTTTTTATTTGGAGATGAGAGTGATGAATTGACAAAAACTGCCAAATTCAAATCTATAAAGGTTAAAATTGAGTAGAAAAAGGGGCATTTTTGCCGAAGATAAAGCTATAGAGTATCTACAAAACTTAGGCTATAAAATACTTGAGAGAAACTTTTATTCAAGATTTGGAGAGATAGATATTATAGCTTTAAAAGATAATGTTTTGCATTTTATTGAAGTAAAAAGTGGAAAGTATGATCCGATTTATCAAATAACTCCTACAAAGCTTTCAAAAATTAAAAAAACAGCACAATTTTATTTAAATAGAACAAAAGTTGATTTTGATTTCTGTTTTGATGCTTTAATAATTTCACAAAATATAGAATTTATTGAAAATATAACTATTTAAGTGTTACAATTTTTAAAAATTTGATCTATAATATTAGGAAACAAAGATTGACTAAAACCAAAAAGATTTCTATTTTTGCTCTTATATTTTTATTGATTATAGGATCTTTTGCCTCTTTGTGGTATCTCTTTTTTAAAGAGAGTGATAAAGTATCTGTCTTGATTGGAGCTGGTAAACAAGGGAGTGAACCGTATATATTTGCAAAAGCTTTACAAAGAGTTGCATCTTTACACTATCCAAATTTGGATATAAAGATAGTCGAAACTAGAGGCTCTAAAGATAGTTTAGATCAAATAGAAGAGAATAAGATTGACTTTGCAATTTCTCAAGAGAATATAAAAGTTGGATCATCTGCTACAATGGTTGCTATTTTGTATAGTGATTTTTTTCATCTAATAGCTAGAAAAGATGCAAATATAAGCTCTTTTGCAGATATAGTTGGTAAAAAAATTGCTCTTCCTATAAAAGGAAGCGGTCAATGGGTCTCATTTTGGTTTATAGCTAAACATTATGATATTTCGATAAAAGATTTTCAAAATTTTCCGCATTTTTCAAATGACTATACAAGAGCTTTACAAGAAAAAGAGATTGATGGTGTATTTATCGTACGAGCTCCAATGAATAAAAATATTAAAAAGATTTTAACTGAATCAAATTCAACAATTTTGCCAATAGATCAAGCTCCAGCTATTACTCTAAAACAACCTGTTTTAAGAGAGGATATTTTATTAAAAGGAATCTATTCTGGCTCACCAGCAATTCCTCCAAAAGATATACAAACAATATCTGTCAATAGGCTTTTAGTAGCTCATGAAAATACAAACAAAGAGGCAGTTTTTACCATAACGCAGATATTATTTGAAAGACAACAAGAGTTATTAAAAGAGACACCTTTAGCTGGAATGATAACTCAACCAGATATTTCAAAAAGTTTATCTATGCCTGTACATGAAGGAGCTGAGCAATACTATAACAAAGATAAACCATCATTTTTGGAAGAAAATGCAGAGTTTGTGGGGGTTTTGATTACTATAGCCTTATTGGCTTGGTCTGGGCTGTCTGGATTGAAGCAGTATTTTTTGGCTTCACAAAAAAATCTTGCTGATAGGTATTCAAAAGAGCTTATGGATATTCTTGATGAGGTAAATAGTAGCAATGATCCAAATTTTATTCAAAGAAAAAAAGTTTATGTAGAAGATATGCTAAAAAAAGTTTTACATGAACTTGATAAAGATAATGTTACAGTTGAGGGTTTTCAGTTTTTCTCTTTTGTTTGGGATAAAGTTTATAATGTAATTATAGATAAACAAAAGTTGATTAAATCTTAATTAAAATATCATGAAGTAAATGTTTAAGTCAAAAAGTCACTTCTTTTAAATTTATAAACTTTGTTTTTGATTTTTTCAAGGATACCAGCACCAATGAGTTGCTTAAACATATTAACAACAGTAGGTTTACTAACATCCAAAGCTTCCATGATATCTTGATAAGATCCATAAAATATCTTCTCTTCATCAAGGTTATCTATAATGTATTTTAAAATTTCTATCTTTTTACCTCCAACTAATGCAGTTAAAGAGTCTATAACATGAGCACAACCTTCAATCTCTTTTTTTTGTAATATTGGAAGCACTACAGTATAGATAGAGTGAATCAAATCTTTTATATTAATGGGTTTAATAACATAACCATCAACTTTTAAATTGATAGCATCTATTAAATACTCTGAATCTTTATATGCAGTTGTAATTATACAAGGAGTATCAA
>JALWLB010000006.1 GCA_027081145.1 Campylobacterales bacterium | reverse complement strand
ACATGACTAGTCATGTAGCACAAGATCAAAAAGTCATAAAAGATATTTCAGCAAATTCAAATAGTGAAATCAATAGTACAATTATGGCTCCCGCAACTACAACAGCACCGGCAACACAAACTTCAGCTCCAGTTACAACTACAAATCAAGCAGCTCCTAAAAGCTCAAACATAACAAACCAAACAGTTTTAACAACTATCAAATCAAAAGATTTTATAGCAACAATAGATGATCTTGGAAGAGTTTCAAAATTTGAGTTGCTTGATAATATATATAAAAATGCAAAAGGAATCTATCCAAATCTTATCTCTTCAACAAAACTTCCAAGACCTTTAGAAATTAGATTTTCAGATCACTTGCTAAACAAAGAGGCGTTTGAAGTAAAATACACAAGTGACAAAAAGCTTATCGATTTAGATAGTGGTGCAAAAAAGATTGTATTAACCCAAAAACTTTCAAAAACAACTCTAACAAAAGAGATAACATTTTTTCCAGATGGAAACTATAAGGTTAATATTTCATTGAGTCAAAATTTTGAATACTACATAAGTCCTGGATATAGACCAAATGTAGAAGCCGATATGTACACATTTCATGGAGCATTAATCAAAGAGTTTGATAAAACTTTAACATTGATAGATGATGGTGATGCAAAAGGTGGTGAAGTTTATCCAAGAGCTTATATAGCAGCTACAATGGATAGATACTTTGCAACTGCATTTTATAATTTTAAAGATGGAATGGATGTTTATATATCAAAAGATCAAAATTCCAATCCATTGGTTTTTATAAAAGGGGCACAAAATTACTCTATCAATGGATACATAGGACCAAAAGCGTTTGATAAATTAGAATCTATTGATAAAAATTTAACAGATATTATAGAGTATGGTTGGTTTACATTTTTGGCAAAACCTATATTTTTATTTCTAAAATATATCTATGATATAGTTGGCAATTGGGGTTGGTCAATAGTTATAATAACAGTTCTTATTAGACTTATTTTATATCCTCTTACCTACAAAGGAATGGTAAGTATGAATAAACTAAAAGATCTGGCTCCAAAAATTAAAGAGCTTCAAAAAAAATATAAGGGCAATCCACAAAAATTAAATGCCTCTATGATGGAGCTTTATAAAAAGCATGGTGCAAATCCTATGGGTGGCTGTTTACCAATGCTAATACAAATACCGATATTTTTTGCAATATATAGAGTGCTTTTAAATGCAGTTGAACTTAAACATGCTCCTTGGATTGGATGGATTGAGGATCTATCTGTTGCAGATCCTTATTTTATACTTCCTATTTTAATGGGTGCAAGTATGTTTTGGCAACAAAAAATTACACCTACTAACTTTACAGATCCAATACAAGAGAAGATTATGAAGTTTTTGCCATTGATATTTACACTATTTTTTATCACTTTTCCGGCTGGACTTACGCTTTATTGGTTTGTTAATAACATATTTTCAGTTGCACAACAGTATTATGTCAATAGTATTTTTGACAAAAAAAAGGCACAAGAGGACAATAAAAAGGTGTAAAGAATGATAAGAGTAGAAGCCAATACACTAGAAGAAGCTTACAAAGAGGCATCAATCAAACTAGAGTGCTCTATCGTTGAGCTTGATATTGAAATATTACAAAATCCATCAAGTGGATTTTTAGGACTGTTTTCAAAACCAGCAATCATAACAGCAACAAGAGGTAAATCTAAAAATAAGAGTCAAGATAAAAATAGTTTTA
>JALWLB010000005.1 GCA_027081145.1 Campylobacterales bacterium | reverse complement strand
ATATATATGGTGTAGCAGCTTATATCATAGATACATACTCTAGTGGTGCTCATCCAAAAAATTTTCATGAGATTATAGTTGGTGGGATTATTGGTGCGGTTGATTTATATTTAATTGCAGTTGTTCTATTGATATTTAGTTTTGGTTTATATGAACTTTTTATCTCAGATATTGATGAAGCTAGTAAATCAAACTCAAAAGTTTTAGAGATTCACTCACTAGATCAATTAAAAAATAAGTTGGCCAATGTAATCGTTATGGTATTGATTGTTAGTTTTTTCAAAAGAGTTATGCATGCTGAGTATAATGGAGCGTTAGAGCTTTTTTATTATGCTTTGTCTATTTTGGCTTTGGCTCTTGGATTATATTTTTTAAGTAAAGGTGGTAAAAAATAATGATATTTGTAGATGCTTGTTTTGGCAAAAAAACACCCTACACTCCTATATGGATGATGAGACAAGCTGGTAGATACCTACCAGAGTATATGAAAGTTAGAGGTGAGGCAGGTGATTTTTTATCACTTTGTAAAGATCCACAAAAAGCTTGTGAAGTTACACTTCAACCTATGGATATTTTAGGTGTTGATGCTGCGATACTTTTTAGTGATATTTTAGTAGTTCCACTTGAGATGGGAATGGATTTAAGATTTGTAAAGGGTGAGGGTCCGATATTTGATAACCCTATAAAAAACGAGGCCGATTTAGATAAATTGGTTGTTGAAGAGGCAGCTCAAAAATTGGTTTATGTATATGATACTATAAAACTGATTCGTGAAAAATTAGCAGATGATAAAGCACTTATTGGATTTTGTGGCTCACCTTGGACTTTGGCAACCTACATGATAGAAGGGAGTGGAACAAAAACTTATGCTGTTGTTAAAAAATTGCTCTATTCAAATCCAGAGTTTATGCATAAAATTTTAAAAAAGGTAACTGAAGTTTTAAAACTTTATATGAGTAAACAGATTGAAAGTGGAGTAAATGCGGTTATGATATTTGACTCATGGGCAGCAGCTTTAGAAGAGAGTGCATTTTTTGAATTTAGTTGGGAGTATATGAAAGAGTTAAGCTCTCATTTAAAATCCAAATATCCAAATATCCCTATTATTATGTTTCCAAAAGGAATTAGTGGATATTTAGATAAAATTGATGGTGATTTTGATGTATTTGGGGTTGATTGGTCCACTCCAATAGAGTTAGCAAAAGAGAAGTTAGGCGATAAGTATGTACTTCAAGGAAATATGGAGCCAACTAGATTGTATAATCAAAGTGCTATCAAAGAGGGAGTTGACAAAATCGTAAATGTTATGCAAAATAATAGACATATATTTAACTTAGGTCATGGAATACTTCCTGATATTCCGGTTGAAAATGCAAAATATTTTATAAAATATGCCCAAGAGTCCACAAAAATATAGATGAAATACACTTTTGGTCCGATCAATTCCAGAAGATTTGGACTCTCTTTAGGAATTGATCTCTCACCAAAATCAAAAAGTTGCAATTTTGATTGTCTCTATTGTGAATTAGAAGCATCAAAAGCGGTTGATAAAATTACAGATCCTCCAAAAATAGAAGATATTATCAAAGATGTAAAGAGTGCTCTTTTAAAGTTTCCAGATATAGAGGTTATAACAATCACTTCAAATGGTGAACCAACTCTTTATCAAGACTTAGATGATTTAGTAGATAAATTAAATAAAATAAAATTTGATAAAAAGTTGCTAATTTTATCAAATGCTTCAACAATTT
>JALWLB010000004.1 GCA_027081145.1 Campylobacterales bacterium | reverse complement strand
CCAGAAGCTACCGTTCCACAAAATCCACGAAAATTTAAATTTGGTCTATTGACATACTGAATAGCAAATCTAAAATCATCATAATTCTCATCATCAATAATCTCAATATTATCTAACAAACTCATAAGAGATTCGCCATCATACCAAGGAGTATTTTTACTTTTTTCAACAACATTATCCCCTTTTAGTGCAGAAACTGGAATAAATCTTATATCTTTTAAATTTAACTCTTTTGCAAACTCCAAATAGTCTTGTTTAATTTTTTCAAACACTTTTTGATCAAAATTAACCAAATCCATTTTATTAATAGCTACTACAATATGAGAGATACCCAAAAGAGATGTTATAAATGTATGTCTTTTTGTTTGAGTAGCAACCCCATATCTAGCATCTATTAAAATAATAGCCAAATTAGCAGTACTTGCTCCTGTTGCCATATTTCTAGTGTATTGCTCATGACCAGGAGTATCAGCTATAATAAATTTCCTCTTGTTAGTTGAAAAATATCTATATGCCACATCTATAGTAATGCCCTGCTCTCTTTCACTTTGAAGTCCATCAACCAAAAGTGCCAAATCAATCTCATCACCAGTTGTACCAACCTTTTTACTATCTTTTTTGATACTTGCTAATTGATCTTCAAAAATCATCTTACTATCATGTAGTAATCTTCCAATCAAAGTACTTTTACCATCATCAACACTTCCACAAGTTATAAATCTAAGTAACTCTTTTTGTTCATGCTGTTTTAAATACTCTTCTATATTTTCACTTATTAAACTCATTAGAAATACCCCTGTATCTTTTTCTTTTCCATTGAACCAGATTGGTCATTGTCTATCAATCTGCCCTGTCTCTCACTTGTTTTTGTTAAAAGCATCTCTTGTATAATTTCAGGCAAAGTAGTGGCAGAAGATTTTATTGCACCAGTTAAAGGATAACACCCAAGAGTTCTAAATCTTACCATCTCCTCTTCAATTTTTTCACCCTCTTTAAGTTGCATTCTCTCATCATCTACCATAATCATCATACCATCTCGTCTAACAATTGGTCTCTTTTTTGCAAAATATAGCGGAACTATTGGAATTTTCTCAAGATATATATATTGCCAAACATCAAGTTCTGTCCAGTTTGAAATCGGAAAAACTCTAATACTTTCACCTTTATTAACTCTACTATTGTAAATATTCCAAAGCTCTGGTCTTTGATTTTTAGGATCCCATCTATGATTTTTATCACGAAATGAGTAAATTCTCTCTTTTGCACGACTCTTTTCTTCATCTCTTCTTGCACCTCCAAAAACAGCATCAAATTTATACTTATTTAATGCCTGTTTTAAACCTTGAGTTTTCATAATATCTGTATGAAGAGCGCTTCCATGCGTAAAAGGAGAGATATTCATATCTAACCCATCTTGATTTATATGAACCAATAACTCACACCCAAGCTCTTTAGCTCGTCTATCTCTAAACTCTATCATCTCTCTAAATTTCCATGTGGTATCTACATGAAGTAATGGGAAAGGCAATCTTGCTGGATAAAATGCTTTTTGTGCTAAATGAAGCATAACTGAAGAGTCTTTTCCAACTGAATATAGCATCGCTGGATTTTCAAACTCTGCTACAACCTCTCTCATTATATGAATTGATTCATTTTCCAATTTTTTTAAGTGTGTAATTTTTTTCTTATCTAACATCCATCTTCCTTCATCTTCCTTATTTAATGTGTAATCCGCACTCTTTATGTTCAGGATCTTCCCACCACCATCTACCAGCTCTTATATCTAAACTATTCTCAACTGCTCTAGTACAAGGCTCACACCCAATACTAGGATAGCTCTTATCATGTAGCTTGTTATAAGGCACATTATGTCTCTTTATATACTCCCAAACATCATCTTCACTCCAATTTACTAGAGGATTGAGTTTTATTAAGTTATTTACTTCATCAAACTCTACTATCTCACAATCAGATCTAGTGATAGATTGAGCAGATCTCAAACCAGTAATCCAAACTTCAAGCCCATTTAACGCTCTTTTAAGTGGCTCTATTTTTCGAATATAACAACACTCTTTACGATTTTTTATACTCTCATAAAAACTAAACATCCCTTTTTGATTTACCAAATTTTCAACCGCCTTAGTATCTGGAAAAAAGACTTTTAATTTTATGTTATATTTTTGATTAACCGCTTCTATAAGAGCATAAGTCTCTTTTGGCAATCTACCTGTATCAAGAGTGAAAATATTTGCATTTTTATCAATTTTTAGTATCATATCAGTAAGTACTTGATCCTCAGCTCCTAAACTTGAAGCAAGTGCAATTTTATCACCATATCTATCAAGCATCACCTTTAATATCTCATGTGTATTTAAATCTTCTAATAACTGTTTTAAATTTTGTATATTCATCTATCTCTCTTTTTTAAATAGTATAATTGTTTTCAGTCGGTTTTACTCTACCAAAGCTTATTTTATTCCAACCTCTCTCATGAAGATAGTAGAGTATCATTTTAGTAATAAGCTCAATTGCACCAATAGCAGCAGCTTGAGATGCATTGCCTACAATCAAATATGAGATCAATATAGTATCTAATGTGCCTAATGTTCTCCAAGAGATCGCCTTTATAACACTTCTGTATGGTTTTTCATACATAATTTCTACCTTTTTTGAATTATTTTTAAAAATGATTATAGAGTAATTTTATTATAATGTCAAGTATTTTAGTAAATATTAAAAATCCCACAAATACACTATTTTACAAATAGATAATTTTATACTCTACTAAAATGCTCAACTATAATTCTAGATATTGTATTATAAATAAAACTAATTTTTAACTCATTTTATTGACTTAATTTTAATATTGTTGTAAAATTAAATGCAAAAATTAAAAAAGGTGCTTAATTAAGTGAAAAAACATCTATATTCTATTTTTCTATGTTTTTTATTTGTAAACTTTGCAAATGCAAAAAGTTTTGAGATATTAAATCCAATTGATAAGAGTGTATATGATGATAAGTTTGCTACACTATCTCTAAAAATTAATGATTTTTCTTTACAAAGAGTTACAATTTTATTAAATAATTTTCGCAAATTTGAGGTCAATTTAGGCAAATATAGAGATGTTTATTGTATCTCTTTAGACCTTAGACTAGGTAAGAATATAATTGAAGTGACATCATATAAAGATAATAAAAAGATCGATGATCAAAATATAAGTTTATATTTAAGATCAGAAATTTTTGAAGGATACAATGAAGAGCCAACAGGATATAAAAAACAGTTTTTCCATACAACAAAACATGAAAAACTCTGTAGCTCTTGTCATAATATGGAACCCGATTTTAAAGCACTAAAAACAAAAGTATTAAAAGCCTCAGATATAGCCAGTAGAGATTTAAATATACTACAAAACCCTGAGGATTCAAACTGTTATACTTGTCATAAAAAATTAACTACTAGAAAAAATGGTCACGCTCCATCAGTAAATTTTTTATGCACAGAGTGTCATACTGGTAAAACTGGAGAGTTTAATATAGATTTAAAAGGTAAATCAAAATATATACAGCCAGATCCAATTATGAGTAGATGTTTTTCATGCCATGAAGGAATTGAAAAAAGATGGATGAGCAACAAATCAGAACATGGTCCATTAAGAACTGGAAGATGCAATAAATGTCATAATCCTCACTCATCTGCTAATGAATTTCACTTAAGAAAACCTATATGGAAACTTTGTACTACATGTCATTCTGAAAAAGCCAAAGGTGAACATGTAATAGCCAGTTTTGTTAAAGGAAAAACTCATCCAACAAGAGGAAGACCAGATCCAGCAAGACCAGGAAGAGAGTTGGTGTGTTCAGGATGTCATAATCCACATGGATCAAATGGTATATTTTTATTAAGAACAGAAGGTCAAACAGCATATAGCGTTTGTACTAGATGTCATCAATATAATAGTTCTGTAAAAAAGTGAGATATTCACACTTATATCACAATTATTAGATATAATTTGAAAAAAATATTTAAGGATATAAAATGAAAAAAAGTACTATTAAGTTATTTTTAGCAACTACTGCTTTAGTTTCTACTCTAAATGCAGCAACTGGTGCTGAAATTTTTCAATCAAATGGATGTGCAATGTGCCATCAAAAAAATACAGAGGGTGTTGGTCCATCTTTGCAAACCATATCGATGTATTATGCAACCAAAGAGGATGCTTTAGTAGCTTATTTACAAGGAAGAGGCAATCCTATAATAGATCCTAGCAAAGCATCACTGATGAATCAACAACTACTAAAATTAAAAGGACTATTTGATGAAGAGTTTAGATCTCTTGCTAGATACCTAATAAATAGTAACATGCAAAATCAAAATATGAATATACCAAATAACTTTTAATCTAATTTATAATAGGACAAGCTTGATATGAAAAAACTTTTTTTTACATTGGGCTTGTTTATAATCATATTTTTTATAATATTAATTATTAATGCCAACCAAGAAAACTTATTACGAAAACAAAATCAAGTATATGATAATTTAGAAAAAATTTTAACCAATGCAATCAATTATGAAAAGTTAAATACTCTATCATTTTCAATTGCTCTAAGTGAAGCTAGAGCAATTGAGGATATTTTACTAAATGATATGAGAGAAAATAGTTATGAAGTACTCTCAAATGCGACGAATTCTTTCAAAAGACACTTAGGCAAACAAAATACCTTTACTCAAATAATCACACAAGATTTAACAATTTATGCAAGAAGTTGGGAAAAAGTTGCCACCAATTATATCAAATTACAAAGAGATGATTTAATTGAAATATTTAAAACTAAAAAACCAATAGTCTCCTTACAAACAGATATGCCACCTGGAATTAAAGCATTATCAATAGTTGCTCATAATCATAAAGTTTTAGGAGTATTGGAAACCACAACTTTATTTGACTCTATTGTGCATAATTTAAGAAAGGTCCAAATAGAGGCTATTCCCTTAATTAGCAAATATATCACTCCACAAGAGTATATTAACCATAAAAATTTTCAACAAATTCATAATAGATATATTGCAATCAATAAAAACAGTAACAAGTTTTTTTTACAAAAACTACAAGAGTTGAGTGATGATGAGTTTAATCTCTTAATCTCTAGTGATTTTTTACAAAAAGATGATCTATTTTTTTGTGCATTTAAAATTTTAAACTCTCAAAATAGTAATCATGCAACTTTTATACTCATTATAAAAACAGATGATTTTCCAAACTTTATAGGTAAGCAACAATCTATTTTAAAAAGTATCTATACAATTGGTGCTACAAAAAATGATATTTATAATTACGCTAAACTTAATGAAGAGAATATCTTTAGTGCAATTAATCCTCAATATATCATTAACTATAATTATAATATAGAAAACAAAGATCGAATCGATTTTACACAAATAGCTAAACAAAAATTACAGCAATTAACAAAAGAGGAGTTGATAGATTTAATATTACATCAATACCAACAAAAAACAATTACTGGAGAGATCAAATAATGAAAATTTTACTATTAGAAGATGAGTATTCACTAAGAAAATCTATTAAAGAGATGCTTGAAGAGTCCGGTTTTAGTGTAGAAGAGTTTAGTAATGGAGATGAAGCTTTTGATGCAATATATTATAATAGCTTTGATCTTTTGATTTTAGATGTAAATGTTCCAGGAATGAATGGTTTTGAACTATTAGAACAGGCAAAACAGCATAATATGGATATTCCTGCCATATTTGTAACATCTTTAACTCAAATTGACTCTCTTGAGAGAGGTTATGATCTTGGATGTTGTGATTATATAAAAAAACCATTTGATTTAGCAGAACTTAGACTTAGAGTATCTTCTGCTTTAAAGTTATCATCTTTTAATACAAAACAAAACACACTAAAACTTCCATTAGGATATGAGTATGATTTTAATAATTTTACTCTAAAACACAATAATCGTGAAGTACAACTATCAAAAACAGAAAAGATGATTTTTGAACTATTTGTTAAGCATAAAAACCAAATTGTCACACCAGATATGATAAAAGAGTATGTATGGGATAGTGATGTTGATCCTGCAAATATTAGAGTACAGGTTGGAAATTTAAGAAAAAAACTACATAAAGATTTTATTGTTAATATTCGTGGGTTAGGATACAAACTTGCAACTTGATTTAAATGAAAAAAAATTTTCATTAAAATACTCAATTTTTTACACTATATTAATTATCATCATTTTAGTAATACCTTTTGCAATTTATGATAGGTTTATTTATAATTTAGAAGAGGCAAAAACAGAGATCGCTTTAAAGAAAAAATCTATTCAAATTATTAATGAAATGGAAAATTTTGATAAACAAATTCATAAATTTTTCTCATTCCCACGATATAAATCATTTCAAGCAGGTCTATATGATGAAAATGCAAATCCAATATTTTCATTAATAGATTTAAAACTATCCAGTTTAGATTTAACTCCAGGATACCACAAAAGTGATAGTTTTAGATACTATGTAACAAAATTCAATAACAAAAAATATTTTAATTCTACATATTTAGTAGTTAGTACAAAATTTAACATATATGGAATTTTAGAAAATATTTTAATTATTTTCTTATCGATACTTATCATTGTTTTTCTATTTTCATTTACAATTTTAAAAAGTTTCGCAAAGCCTTTTCAACAAATTAATAATACGCTAGATGACTTTATCAAAGATGCAATGCACGAAATCAATACTCCTTTATCAATCATAAATATCAATGTAGATATGTATAATGAAAAATTTGGACATAACAAATATTTTTCAAGAATAAAATCTGCATCCAAAATTTTATCTACAATCTATGATGATATGAGCTATATAATAAAAGAAAATACTATAAACCAAACCGAAAAAGAGAAAATTAATTTCTCAAACTTTTTAAAAAAATCAATTGATTATTTTAAGGATATTGCTGAATTAAAAGGTATTGCAATTATTTCCGATATAGAAGAGAACATATTTATAGATTTTATACCAACAAAGTTACAAAAAATTATCGATAATAATTTATCCAATGCTATTAAATACTCAAAAGAAGAGCAAGAGGTATTGGTTACTCTTAAAAAAGAGAATAACTACTATTTACTTGGCTTTAGAGATCATGGTATTGGTATTAAAGATGTTGATAGCATTTTTTCAAGATATTATCGTGAAGACCATACTAAGGGGG
This sequence comes from Campylobacterales bacterium, assembly GCA_027081145.1. Taxonomy (GTDB): domain Bacteria; phylum Campylobacterota; class Campylobacteria; order Campylobacterales; family QNZT01; genus JALWLB01. The sequence continues at coordinate 975 of JALWLB010000004.1, read as the reverse complement.
GGTTTGGTATAGGATTAAATATAGTAGGCAAAATATGTCAAGAAGAGAATATTCAAGTAAAAATAGAATCTACTTTTGGTAAAGGTAGTTATTTTGAATATAGGTTTTCTATAAATTCTTCTTCTTAGCTCATCATATAGTTACTACTTTTCAAAAAATATGTTACTTTTTTTCTTACAGAAATATTATTTTTATCTTGTAAAAAGTTTTTTTAACTTTTTTACACTATCTTTACACTTGGTATGTCACAATGTTCATACAAAAATAAAAGGAGATTTAATCATGAAAACAAGAAATCTTTTCTTAGCAGCAACAGTAATTTTAGCAATAGGTGCTTCATCAGCATTTGCTTATGGAGTTAAAGGTAGTAAACATGAATTAATTGCAGGAGCTGATGCAAACGAAAGAGCAGCAGCTAATAATGAGCTTTGTGTATATTGTCACACTCCTCACGCAGCTAATAGTGAATTTAAAGGAGCTCCAATTTGGAATAAACCAACCCCTACAAATACTTCATTTCAAATGTATGGAACTACACTAGCTGGAAATACTACTGAAAGCTCTGTTGGAGATGCTTCAAAAGCGTGTTTAAGTTGTCACGATGGTGTTTCAGGTTTAAATGCAGTTATTAATGGTCCTGGATCTGGTAATTATGATCCAAATGGCTCATACTTAGGTGGTACTAAAAGAACTATGGCTTTAGTTGAAAACTTAGCAATTGGTATGAGAAACGATCTTACAAATGATCACCCAATTGGAATTATTTATAATCCAGGAGATGCAGGTTTAAAGCCAATTGACACCACATTAACAAACTGGGGTGCAAACAAAACAATCGCTTCTTTATTAAGAGGTCCGGATAAAAATAGAGTTGAGTGTGGAAGTTGTCATGATCCTCACAACTCTGATACTGGTCTATTTTTAAGAACAAATAATGCTGGAAGTGCTCTTTGTTTAGGATGCCATGATAAATAA
>JALWLB010000003.1 GCA_027081145.1 Campylobacterales bacterium | reverse complement strand
ATTGAGCTCATCTTTTCAGCACCAACAATTAAAACATTTTTTTTCATACCAGATTCTATAAATGATTTTGCTATACCAAGAGCATAAACAAAGCCACTACAAGCAGCACTAATATCAAATGCTGTTGCAAATTTTATCCCAAGTTTATCAGCTATAACACAAGCAGTTGATGGCATACAGAAAAAATCTGGAGTAATTGTTGCACAAATAATTGCGTCGATATCATGTAGCTCTAAATTGGCTCTTTGAATCGCTACTTTAGCAGCCTCATAAGCCAAATCGCTTGTAGCTTGATCTTTAGAGGCTATATGTCTTTGTTTAATTCCCGTTCTTTGTTCAATCCACTCTTCAGTTGTATCTACAATTTTCTCAAAATCTTTATTACTCATGATACTATTTGGTACATAAGCACCAATAGATTTTAATGACGCATATAACAAACTAATCCTTTTGGTATTTTGCTAAGTTTTGTTCTATATCTTGAATGATATTGGAATTAGAAAAATTTAGTGCTTGATAAATTGCATTTTTGATCGCTTTTGGATTGCTTTTACCATGACATATAATAGTACATCCATTTATACCAAGCAAAGGTGCTCCACCATACTCTGCATAATCGGTCTGTTTTTTAAGTATTTTAAAAACTCTTCTCATTAACAGTGCTCCAGCAAGTGCGGTTGGAGACTTTTTAATATTTGTTTTTATAAGATGTGAAATTGAACTAGCCACACCCTCACTAGTTTTTAAAAGAATATTTCCTACAAATCCATCACAAACGATAACATCAACACTTCCATTAAATATATCACTTCCCTCAACATTACCTTTAAACGCTTCTAAAGCTGATAAAAGCTCATAACTCTCTTTTGTTATCTCATTTCCTTTGGACTTCTCTTCACCATTTGATAAAAGTCCAATTTTTGGATTTTGCATCATCAAAACATCTTTAACATACGCTTCACCCATGATACCAAATTGAAAAAGATGTTCAGCCTTACAATCAACATTTGCTCCAACATCAAGCACTAAACTTCTTCCACCATCAGCTGTTGGCATCAAAGTAGCAATTGCTGGTCTTAAGATACCTTTAATTCTACCAATTTTTAGAGTTGCTAAACTCATTGTAGCTCCACTATGACCTGCAGAGACTATTGCATTTGCCTTTTTATCTTTTACCAATTCGATAGCTTTATAAATAGTCGAATTTTTTCGCTTTAGAGCATCAGTTGCACTCTCACTCATACCAAATACATCATCACACTCTAAAATATCTACATATTTTGCAAATTTTTTAGGAATTCTGTGTGCAAAGTCTATTTTTTTGCCAACTAAAATGACATTAAATTTGGTTTTTGCTTTTTTGAGAGCATACATAGTGCCATCAACAATAGGTATAGGACCAAAATCCCCACCCATCGCATCTATCGCAATAGTTTGCATACTAATCGTTTTTGTATTCGCCAGTAGTTTTATTTATACGATGAGGCATTCTCCAAGTTCCATCTGCATCTTTTACTGGTCTTGGTAGAGATAACTTATAGTGAGTTCTTCTCTTTGCTGCTCTTGCTTTACTAACTCGTCTTTTTGGTACTGCCATTTTATTCTCCTTCTTGTTTACAATTATTACAATAGTGATAATCACTCATGATGGATTCAATTTCACTATTTACTATCTGATCAAAATCGATAATTCCATCAAAACACTCTATCACATCTAAATCTTTATCTTCACTTTCAAAGTATCCATCACACACTTTTAACTCTACATTTTCATCAATACCCAAATCAATTGTATTAGCACATCTAACACAATCAATCTCTATCTCTCCTATCATGCTAAGTTTAACTTCTACCAATGAAGGCGTAAGCTTTTTACACTTTCCATCAATAGATAAGCTATTTTGCTTAAACGATAATTTTGTATTATCTCGTATAACTTTTTTAAACTCTATTTTCATAAAGTATAGCTAAAGTTTATAATATCTCTTCTTTACTAAAAAAAAACTTTATTTCATTGTTAGCATTTTCTAAACTATCACTTCCGTGCACTGCATTTGCATCAATACTCTCAGCAAAATCGGCTCTTATAGTCCCTTTTGCTGCCTCTTTTGGATCGGTAGCACCCATAAGTTCTCTATTTTTAGCAACTGCATTTTCACCCTCTAATACAATCACAACAACTGGCCCACTTGTCATAAACTCTACAAGTTCACCAAAAAAAGGTCTATCTTTATGAATAGCGTAAAACTCTTTGGCATCTTTAGTTGATAGTTGTAATTTCTTCAAAGCCGCAACTCTTAATCCATTTGATTCAAATCTATCTATAATTTTTCCAATAACACCTTTTTTTACTGCATCAGGCTTTATGATTGATAGTGTCTGTTCCATATTTAATATTCTCCAAGTAATAATTTTTAAGGGGGATCGATTTTATCGAAAGTTTGCTAAATTTTAACCCAAATTATGCAACAGAGAGTTAAAAGAGTAGTATTTGTGAGCAAAAAATTGCTCACAAACTAAAAAATTTTAATCGTCTATAACTGGAGTGCCTTTTTCGCCTCTATTAGGTGAGCAAGTCATTCCCTCGCTACACTCATCCCAAACTATACAACCCTCAGTTGGGCATGCTTCAGCACAAGCTGGTACATCATGATAATCTACACACTCAACACACTTATCTGCATATACATAATATATATCTTCTCCTGTTGGGTTATCATCTCCATCAACAATTGCTTCTACTGGACACTCATCAATACACGCATCACAATTTATACAAGTATCTAAAATTTTTACTGCCATTACTGCTCCTTAGTTTAATTCATGCTTTAACGCCCAAAAACTATACCACAACTATTATAAAATAAATCTAAAAAAAGGTTAAATTTTAGACTATATATCTAAATACTCTTTTATCTGGTCTATTTTATCGGTTTTCTCCCAAGTAAACTCATCTAACTCTCTTCCAAAATGTCCATAAGTAGCAGTTTTTCGATATATTGGTCTAAGTAGATCTAAACTCTCAATAATACCTGCTGGAGTTAAATCGAAGATAGATCTAACACAACTTACTAACTTTTCTTGATCTATTGTTGTATCACCATGAGTATCAACAAGTATCGAAACAGGCTCAACTACCCCAATGGCATATGCTAATTGTATGGTAGCTTTTTGGCAAACTCCAGAAGCTACAAGATTTTTAGCAATATATCTTGCCATATATGCTGCACTTCTATCAACTTTTGTAGGATCTTTACCACTAAAAGCTCCTCCTCCATGAGGACAACTCCCACCATAAGTATCTACTATAATTTTTCGTCCAGTAAGCCCAGCATCACCCTGAGGTCCACCAATAACAAATCTACCTGTTGGATTTATATGATACTTTATATTATCGGTTATGATATCTTTTGGAAGGTTTTTTAAAACCACCTCTTCTATAACTGCCTCTTTTAATTTATCTTGCTCAATATCTGGAGAGTGTTGAGTAGAGATGACTATAGTATCTATCTCTTTTGGCTTTCCATCTTCATATCTTATACTTACTTGTGCTTTGCCATCTGGTCTTAGAAAAGGGAGTACTCCATTTTTTCTAGCTGTTGCTAAAGATTGTGTCAATTTATGTGCCAAATATATTGGAAGAGGCATTAAAACTTCAGTCTCTACACAAGCATAACCAAACATCAAGCCTTGATCTCCAGCTCCTATAGCTCCACTTTTTTGATCAACTCCTTGATTTATATCTGGACTTTGCTCTCCAATACCATTTAAAACTCCAGCACTTCTATAATCAAATCCAAACTGAACATCAGTATAACCTATCTCTCTAATCACCTCTCTAGCAATATCTTGCATAGGTGCATAAGCTGTTGTTTTAAGTTCACCCGCAATTACACAAAATCCATTTGAGAGTAAAGTCTCACACGCTACTCTAGCACTTTTATCGCGTTCAATAATATAATCAAGTATCCCATCGCTTATTTGATCAGCCATTTTATCTGGATGACCCTCTGTTACTGATTCACTTGTAAATAAAAAATCTCTTATCATGTAGAGTTCCTTTTAAAATTTTAAAAGCTATTTTATCTAAGTAAGCTTTTCTTTAGGTTTGATTGGATAAACTTTTTCCTCAAATAAATTTTATACAAAGGATTTGTAAATGTTAGTAACAAAAAAAGCTCCAGATTTTACTGCAACAGCAGTTTTAGGAAACAATGAAATAGTTGAAGATTTTAATCTTTATAGTAATTTTGGTGAAAATGGTACAGTATTGTACTTCTATCCGCTCGATTTTACATTTGTTTGTCCATCAGAGATCATTGCGTTTGATCATAGATTAAAAGAGTTTCATGATAGAGGTATTAATGTGATAGGTGTTTCAGTTGATTCACAATTTTCACACTTTGCTTGGAAAAACACTCCAGTAAATGAGGGCGGTATAGGACAAGTTAAGTATCCATTGGTTGCTGATCTTACAAAAGATATAGCAAGATCGTATGATGTTTTATTAGATGCTGGTGTAGCTCTTAGAGGTTCATTTTTGATAGATAAAGATGGAACTATCAGACATGCTGTTATAAATGATCTTCCACTTGGAAGAAATATTGATGAAATGTTAAGAATGGTAGATGCAATGCTATTTACAAATGAGCATGGTGAAGTTTGTCCAGCAGGTTGGAACAAGGGCGAAGAGGCAATGAAAGCAGACTCAAAAGGTGTAGCCGAATATCTAGCTAAACATGCTGATGAGTTATAGTATAAAGCAATAAATTATAAGTGCAGGATTTTACCTGCACAATTTTTGATAGTTTAAACCTCATATGATACAATTTATTTAAACAATTTTTTAAGAGGTAAAACTTGGGGAAATTCTTATTATTTGTCACTATTTTTACAACAGCTATCTTTGCATGTAGTGGTGATTGTACTACATGTCATCCTGTACTTAAAAAATCTATAAACAAATCATATCATGTAGTGATGAAAAGGTGTATTGCGTGTCACAAAGATAACACTGGTGCTATAAGTGAGTGTGGAGGGGATTGTTTTTCGTGTCATAGTGAACAAAAGCTTATAAAATCACCACTAAAAGAGCATCAAGCTATTAAAAACTGCTCCTCATGTCATATTGATAAAGAAAATTTACTCAACTTTAGTGATAAAAAAAATGATATATTTACACTACCATGAATTTTGAAACCTATCCATTTGAGAAACTGAATAATCTTTTAAAAGATATAAAACCAAATGAGAATTATGAACCTCTATCACTAACTATTGGTGAGCCACAATTTCAAACTCCCAACTTTATACAAGAGGCTCTTTGTAATAATTCATCACTACTTAACAAATATCCAAAAACTGCTGGTGAAGATAAACTTAAAAGTGCACTTATACAATTTGTCAAAAATCGTTTTGATATTCAATTAACACAAAATCAAATTATTCCAACTTTTGGAACAAGAGAGGTACTATTTAATTTTCCACAATTTTTTCTACATGATAAGAAAGAACCCACCATGGCTTTTACAAACCCTTTTTATCAAATATACGAAGGCTCAGCAATAGCTTCACGAGCAAAGATAGTTCATATCAATTTAACAAAAGAGAATAGTTTTAAAGGTGATATAGATCATAAAAAATTAAAAAATTGCGATTTGGTAATTATAAATTTTCCAAACAATCCAACAAGTGCAACTCTAAGTTTAGATGAGCTTTGTATCTGGGCTAAAATGGCAAAAGAGTATAATTTTGTTTTGATAAATGATGAGTGCTATAGCGAAATTTATACCAAAGATAAACCCCCTTCACTATTGGAAGCTTCTAAAAAAATCTCAAACGAAAAGTTTGAAAATATTTTGGTACTAAATTCTATCTCAAAAAGAAGTTCAGCTCCAGGACTTAGATCTGGATTTATCGCAGGAGATGAAAAGATATTAAAATCTTATCTAAGATATAGAACTTATGTTGGATGTGCATCTCCTCTTCCTCTTCAATATGCAGCTAGTGTTGCTTGGAGTGATGAGTATCATGTAGAGGTTACAAGAGATAAATATAGAAAAAACTTTGAACTTGCAAAAGAGATTTTAGGTATCAAAATACCAGAGGCTACTTTTTATATTTGGCTTGAAGTTAGTAACGATTTGAAATTTACCAAAGAGTTATATAGAGAAAAAAACTTAAAAGTATTACCTGGATCATTTCTAAGTCGATATCATATAGGAAACTCTTATGTAAGAATTGCTTTAGTTGAAAATGAAGCTAAAACAAAAGAGGCACTTTTGAGAATAAAGGATCTATATTGACAAATAAGATACATTTTATAGGAATTGGCGGTATTGGTATATCTGCTTTAGCTAGATTTTTACAAAAAAATGGATATGAAATTAGTGGCTCAGATCTGAAAGAGAGCCCAATTACCAAACTATTAAGAAAAGAGAATATCAAAATAAATATACCACATGATAAAAATGCTATAACCGATCAAGATATCATAATCCACTCAGCCATCATCAAAGAGGATAATATCGAAATAATCGAAGCAAAAAGAAAAGGTATGTTAGTTCTTTCAAGAAAAGATGCACTACCATTTATATTAAAAAATAAAAAACTATTTGCAGTTGCTGGAGCACATGGTAAAAGTACTACAAGTGCAATGTTAGCTTCAATCGTAGATGGCTCAGTTATAATAGGGGCTGAAAGCAAACAATTTAACTCAAATATGTACTTTAGTGAATCTGAGAATTTGATCTTTGAAGCGGATGAGAGTGATGCTAGTTTTTTAAACACAAATCCTTACATAGCAATAGTAACAAATGCAGAACCTGAACACATGGAGTGTTATGATTATGATTTGGATAAGTTTCATTTAGCTTATGAAACCTTTATCAAAAAAGCAAAGATACGAGTCATTAATGCAGAAGATCAATTTTTATCTACCCTAAAATTAGAAGCAATTAGGCTATATCCTACAAAAGATATAAAAGATATCAAAACTGTATTGATAGATAATGAACCTTATACATCATTTGTACTAAAAGATTTAGGAACTTTTAGAGTTTTTGGAGTTGGAGAGCATATTGCGATAAATGCATCATTAAGTATTTTGGCTGCTATTACAGAAAACTCTTTAGAAGATGTTAGAGAAAATCTTTTAAATTATAAAGGTATTAAAAAGAGGTTTGATATCTTACACTCTAGTAAAAATCATGTTATTATCGATGATTATGCACACCATCCAACTGAGATAGAAGCAACAATAAAATCTGCTAGAAAGTATGCAAAACTTTTAGGATTAAAAAAAATTACAGCTATTTGGCAACCTCATAAATACTCAAGAACGATAGATAATCTTGAAAAGTTTAAAGAGTGCTTTGCTGGAATTGATAAATTGGTAATTCTTCCTGTGTTTAAAGCTGGTGAAAAAGAGAGATTTATAGATTTTAAAAAACATTTTCAAAAATATAGACCAACTTTTGCAGATACTGTACAAAAAGACCAAAACTATTTAAAACTATTAAAAGATAAGCAAACATTAGATAGTTTAAAAGATGGACTTATCATAGGTTTGGGAGCTGGGGATATCACATATCAATTAAGAGGGGTTGATTAGATGCAAATTATGTTACTACTTATCGTTATACTTTTGATTTTGCTAATTGTCGCACTTAAAAAAGATTCGATATCCTCTTTGAATAAGGTGTATATTACTCTAATTATAGTTACGATTATTGTCTCAATTATAATTTATCAGAGCCTATTTTCACAACATGAAAAACACAATAGAGAACTTATAAATGCCTATAAACAAGGAAAAACATTAATTTGTAATCAACATGAAGTTAATAATACATCATTTAATTTAGAGACAGGCACTCAATCATTTGTAGCAAAACGGGAGTTAAAAGAGTTAAGTGGCATTATATATGATATTGGAGATTGCACACTCAAAGAATGAAACACTCATGATTTTTGATAAAATCATAAACAAAAGCAAAAATCTTGAGGGTTTCATATCTTGCCCGTTAGGGCAAAGCTTTAGAAAGAGGAATTTTTGTTGGAATTTACTTCCAACAAAAAGGAGATTATTATATAAAACACTCATGATTTTTGATAAAATCATAAACAAAAGCAAAAATCTTGAGAGTTTCATATCTTGCTCGTTAGAGCAAAGCTTTAGTGAGAGGAATTTTTGTTGGAATTTATTTCCAACAAAAAGCAATCCTATAAAAAATAACTTAAACGGAGCGAAAAAATAGAAAAAAGAAT
>JALWLB010000002.1 GCA_027081145.1 Campylobacterales bacterium | reverse complement strand
AAGCTTAGATAATTATCATAGTCTCAGAGACTACATACAGTCTCTGGACTTTTCAAAAACTTACATGATTAAGATTCATTTTTGATAATTTCAACAATTTTTTCTCCAATTCCTTTAACATTTTTAAGTTCATCAACACTTTTAAATTTACCATGTTTCTCTCTATAAGCAACAATTCTTTCAGCCTTTTTCTCACCAATTCCTTTGATTTTGACAAATTCATCTACAGTTGCAGTGTTGATATTGATTGCAAATAAACTAATTGCAGTGACCAAAAGTGAAAACAATATTTTTTTCATAAACCATCCTTATAGTAAAATTTTTGTAACAAAGATAAAATCGGTTTGTTTTTTAAATTCTAAAGTATTGAGATGTAAATTTGTATAGTTTTTAAAATTTATAAAATTATTTGAAAATAAAGAGATATTAAATTAAACAGATGAGCAGATAGACTTGCTTTTAGATGGTATTAAAGCGACTTTTTTTAATGCTTCTTGTTCCATATGTTTGTTTTGAATTCTACGAAAAGAAAAACTGGACAAGTGTCACTGTTAAACATAACTTTTAGAATATGCCTCTCCTTACCGGTAAGTAATCAAAATATACAACCTTACTTCATATTAATAAAATTAAGAGGCAAATCCATCTCTTTTTTTCTGATTGCAGCTATACAAGCTTGTAAGTCATCTATTGATTTTGCACTTACTCTGACTTCATCACCTCTGATAGTTGCTTGAACTTTTAGCTTTAAGGACTTTATCTCTTTAACAATTTTTTTAGCATCATCACTAGATATTACATCTACAATCGAAAGTATTACTTTTTTGTTTGCTCCACTAGCATCTGATCTACTTGTCTCTTTGATAGCTTTTGAAGATATTCCTCTTTTGATAATTTTTGAAGTAACGATATCTACTATCGCATCTGCTTTATTATCGCTCGATGCTAAGATAGTAATACTCTTTGAAGCTTCGTTATAATCTATCTGGGCTGTTAATCCTTTAAAATCGTATCGATTTTTTAACTCTTTTTTTGCTTGTTCTAGTGCATTTTTAAGTTCATGCTTATCTATTTTAGCTGTTATATCAAAACTATGCTCTTTTGCCATTTTACTCTCCTTGTGGTTTTGAATAAAATTTTATATTGATTTTTAAAAACTTATCCCACCTTCAAATCCAAATGATGGATCACTATAACCAAATTGCACACTTTTGCTTCTTAAAATCAAAATATCATTTTTAGGATCTATACTTTGAGGACAAACCAATGTACACTCTCCACAAAGAGTACAATCCCAAACACCTCTATTTTGAATTACATCAATTTTTTGCTTTTTCTCTTCACATCTTGTATCATTTACATATCTTAGAGATCTTGTTAGAGCAAATGGTCCTAAAAACTCTTTATCAACTTCAAAAACTGGACAGGAGCTAAAACAACTACTACACAATATACAATCACTTTGCCTTTCAATCTGTTTTAACTCTTGTATAGCCATTTTATCTTGATTTGATGGTTTGTTTATCCAGCTTTTTACTCTTTTTAAAGTATCTCTTGCCTTTTTTTGATCAACAACCAAATCTTTTATAACTTCCATCTTATCAAGATGCTCAATTACATCACCATCTTTGACTTTATAGCTACATGATAAGACCTCTTTAGAGTTTACTCGAAGGGCACAACTGCCACAAACTCCGCTCCTGCAACCACTATCATATGTTAATGTAGGATCAATATTTGTTTTGATATAAGTCAAAGCTTCTAATAAAGTTGCATTTGTCAAATCAACTTCATAATCAACAAACATACTATTTTTACAACATGCTCTTTTTATAGTTAACTTCATC
>JALWLB010000001.1 GCA_027081145.1 Campylobacterales bacterium | reverse complement strand
ACCTTACTGGTGTGGGAATGTAGGTCGTCGCCGGTTTGTGTATCTCTTTGAAAAACTATTTATAACTTACAATGGCTCATAATATAAATATCGTTTATCAAAGTTCTCTTTATTTATATATGATGATTTGATTGAGTTTAAAACAAAACCTGCATTTTGAATGTTTAATTTTTTTACTAAAGTATCGATCTCTTTTATATAACTAATTTCTGAAAAACCTGATTTTACAACAAAAAGTGTGATATCAGCATACTTTATAAGACTTAGTGCATCTGTTACATAATTTATTGGAGGTGTATCAAGTATAATATAATCATATTTTGATTTTAGCTCATTTATGATCTGCTCCATTCTTTGAGAGCTTAAAAGCTCAGCTGGATTTGATGGAACTGGACCTGATGTAATTATATTAAAATTTGGTAAATTTTCATGCTCCCATGTTACATCTATCAACTTTTTTTTACCTAGTAGCACATCACTAATTCCTATTTTATTTGTTAGTGCAAATTTATGATGTAACTCTGGTCTTCTTAAATCTAAAGAGACTACGATTGAAGATTTTTCACTCATACCAAGTATAGCAGCAAGATTGGCTGAAAATGATGTTTTTCCCTCATTTGGTACGGTTGATGTTACCAAAATTACTTTTGATTGCTCTTTGGTTGGAGTGTATTCTAAATTTGTTCTTATGGCTCTTAGAGCTTCACTTGCAGTTGAATTTGGTTTATCCAATACATATGCTGCATTATAGATAGTTTTATCCTCTATAAAAGGGATTGTTCCATATATAGGTAAAGATGAGTAGCTAAGTATATCATCTATATTTTTTACTTTGGTATCAAAAAGTGTTTTTATAATGGTATATAAAAATACAAGAATAACTCCCAATAATATACTTAGTGCAAAAATTAAACTCTTTTTAGGTTGCACTGGTTTGTTATTAACTATAGCTGAATCTAAGATTTTTTTATTGGATACAACTGATGCTTTTGCTACACTCAATTCAGATTGTCTCTCTAAAAGATAGTTATAAATTCGTTCATTTACCAAAAATATTCTCTCATAACTAGCTAAAAGTTTTTCTTGAGTAGGGAGGTTATTTAATTTAACTCTGTACTCTTTAATTACTTCAAGTAGAGTTTTTTCTCTCTCATCTATACTATCTTTTATGCCTTTTGCAATATCTCTGATTGATTTTTTAATTGATAATATATCGTGGTTTAAAAGCTGTATTTCAGGATGATTAGCTGTATAATTTGATGATAATCTAGCTTTTGTGGATATGGCAGTTTGTAAATTTGCTACCAAATCTACCAATATTGGATATCTAGTTCCCAAAGAGCTAATTGCACTATATCTACCCATTAAAACACTTCTATACAAAGCCTTAAATTCACTTTTTTCTATCTTTAGCTGTTCATATTGAGCTTCAAAATCACTCAATTTTTGAACAATTTCTTCTGTTTGAAGATTGATATCTGTTAAGTCGTTACGCTTTTTAAATGCTTGTAATTTATCACTCGATTCTTGCAATTTTTTACTAATATTATCAAGTTGTTTATTTATAAAATAGAGTGTGTTTGAATCCTCTTCTGTTTGATTTTTTATACTATAAGATAGATAACTTTTGGTTAAAGTATTTAAAAAATCTTTTGTTCTTTTAGGATTTGTATCTCTAAAAGATATTTTTAAAACTGATGATTGAAAAGAGAGAGGATTAACAGTTAAATGTTTAGCGATATGATCAATAATTGATCTTTTAGAGTATATTCTAAAATAGTATGGCTTGTCAATTTCTAAATTTATATCTTTTATATTAAATGAAAAATCTTTATGATTAATGCTTTTGGAAAAGTGATA